>JBFYNF010000061.1:0-34244 GCA_041304525.1 Thermoplasmata archaeon
CCCCACGTGCCCTCCTTGTCAGCGACCTTGCCACGCCAGTACCACGCATGGCTGTCCTCCCGGTTCTTCTCATAGAACGTGTGGATTGCAGATGAAGCTCTGGGGATGTCGCATGTGGCGACCAGGGATTCGACCAGGACCAGCTGCGCATCCTTTGAGTTCGGGTCCTCTTTCAGTATGTGTTCCGCCATCTGGATCGCGGAGTCGAAGTTGCCCGACTTGAGCGCCTCCTTTGCCAGTTCAATCGGGTATGAGATTGTCTCGGTGACCTCGGGCTCCTTCGCCGGATGGGGAGGTGGTGGCGCGTGCTTGATGTGCGGGATTGATGCCTCCGCCGAAGCCTTCTTGATCTCACATATGAGCTCGGAGACCTTCTGGTCGAGATCCGGCGTCTTCGCCATCGCCCTCTGGCGCTCGGCCATCGATGCCTCATCGGCCCTTCCCATGTCCCTTAGAGCGGATATGATGCGGTCGTGGGCATCGAGATACTTGGGGTCGAGCGTGAGGGCGCGGTTGAAACACTCAACTGACTCCGCCAGCATACCCATGCCCTGGAGTACGCGCCCCTTGAGGACCCAGAGTCTCGGAGTGTCTGCCGCCGCGAGCGCCTCGTCGATCCTGGCCATAGCCTCCATCCTGTTCCCCAGTTCGAGATGGGCCTTCGCGAGATACTCGATCAAGCCCTGGTCTCCCGGAAAATGGGCGAGCGCCTTGGAGAGGTGCGCTTCGGCCAACGGCCAGTCGTGGGCGTCACTTCCGAACACACCGAGATTGTATTCCGCTATTGACCTCAGGTCGTCCGTCTCAGGCACACTCGAAAGGTATTCCCCGGCCCTGCGGTAGAACTCCTCGCGCTTCTTCGCGGACCAGGTCTTGGGCGATGTCCTGAGCAGTATGCCGTGGTATGCATACCAGTATATCATACCCATGCGCAGGCACAGGTCGCTCATGATCTGACCCTGATACATCCCCTTGAGTGCGTTGACCTTATGCACGATGGTCGAGATTGCGACTGCGGAGTCGTCGTTAAGTAGTATGATTGGCCGGTCGAACTTGAGTGGGACGCCGAGGTGACATAGTATCGTGTTGCACCTCTCGTAGAATGGCCTGGCATCCTCCTCCCTCATCGCTGAGACGACTGCGTCGTTCACTGCCTTTTCGATGTCAGAGGATCCCACCAACACCGTACCGGATCCGGAGTTCGGACCAATCACGATTGTCGCGGACCCCTCCGCGCGCAGCCTCTTGAAGACGCTCTGGCCTATGAGCGATGGGTTGAGGAAGAACCGAGGGTCCTCGATAGACACATCGGCGCATGATTCACAGAGCAGGGCACCATCCTCCGTCATGATGCCGCACTTGAGACAGGCCAAACAGTACCTCCTTTCCAGACTGTCATGCGATAAAGGTTCTACTCATATAATCATAGCGTCGGTCATATGCCACGGAGCGACTTGGCCATGTAACATCCCCTGCGCTCGTACCCGAGGGCCCTGTAGTATCCCCGCACACCGACACCACTGGTTATCCTCAGCTCCGAACGACCGTCCTCCGCGGCGAGCGCCTCACACTCTGCCAGCAGCCGCTCGCCGTATCCCCGATGCTGCCAATTCTGTCCTGGAGCGTCATCTATCGGGACCATCTGGCCGTACACGTGCAATTCCCTCAAGAGCGCGTGTGTGGCCTCCTGACATGCAGGGAACCTGAGCCGCGCGTAGCCCACGATTGGGCCGGAGGCGCCGAACTCGAACGAAACGAAGACCTCTTTGCCGCCAGAGGCATCATAGGAGATTGTCCTCATCGTCGGTTCCACGTCCCCACTGGAGGCGACGACGTGCCTGTGGCCGACCTCGCGGCACCTGATGCACCTGCATTCCACCCCGTCTTCGGCCATCCTGTCCGCCACGAGTTCCCTCAAGTGACCTTTCCTGATGCCAGCCTCGATCAGGCCAGCAGGGATGTCCCTTTGTATCCTGAGTATGCGGACCCATGGAGGGACGAGTGATTTCATTTCCGCGACCAGGGGAACGCCGTCCTCCTCTGACAGGGGTGTATATTCACCTCTCATCCACATCTGATAGAGCTCTGTGCCCTTGACGACCAGCGTGGGATAGAGTTTGAGCATGTCCGGCCGGAACCTTGGGTCGTCGAACAGCTGCGCGAATGACCGGAGGTCCTTCTCCCTGGTACTTCCCGGAAGCCCAGGCATCATGTGGTAGCAGACCTTCAGCCCGGCGTCCTTCGCCCGCATCGTGGCGTCCACGACATCCACGACATGGTGCCCACGTTTGACTCCGTCGAGGACCTCGTCGTCCAGTATCTGGACACCGAACTCGACCTTGGTCGCGCCGAACGCCATGGACCGGTCAATCTGATGGACGCCGAACCAGTCGGGTCTCGTCTCGACCGTGAGCCCAACACACCTGGACGGGGCAGTCTCGTTCATCGAGTGAGCGGACTCGATATCCTCGGAGTCCCGCCCGTTCATCGCGTCGAAGCAACGCTTCACGAACCACTCCTGATACTCTTCTGGCCTGGACGTGAAAGTCCCGCCCATGACGATCAGGTCCACCTTGTCGGTCCTGTGACCAATCGCCCTCAACTGCACCAGCCGGGATGCGGTCTGCCTGTGAGGGTCGAAGTCGTTCATCGTCGCCCTGAGCGCGGCAGGCTCCCGGCCAGTGTACGACTGTGGGCTGTTGTTCGTCACGCCACCTGGGCAATACGAGCAACGACCGTGAGGACATTCGTACGGGCTCGTCATGACGGCAACAGGGGCGACCCCGCTGATCGTCCTCACAGGCTTGTTCCTGAGGAGCGGTTCGACGACTTCACGCAGTTCCTCTGGCACTTCCGCCAGAATGGCGTAATTGGTAGGCACTCTGGATAGTCCGTGCCTCTTGCACAGCCGAGCCTTGAGCCTCAGCACGTCGTCCCTGGTCTTGACCTCGCCCGACACTATGGCCTGGACCAATTCGTCAGTGTAACCCACGGTCAGCTCCTAGAAATCAGTCCCGATATCTAGTTATCGGCGCCAGACGGCCATCACTGGTAGACTAGCGCGTCGTAGAAGTCCTCTGGTTCGTCACCGGTCTTCGGCCTCTTCCCCTTTGGAGCGACGCTCACATCGGACATGAGGAGCCGGACATATGTCTTGTCGCTCAGCGGTTCGAGAGTGATGACGCCCTTGACCACCATAGACTTCAGGGCGCGTTCGAGGGTGTCCTCCCTCATCCGCATCTCGTCCTTCAGTTCCTCCACGGTGACCGGGTACCAGTCCTGCAGGATCTTGAGTATCTTCATCTCGATGGGGTTGAGTTTGACGATCATGTCTCCCCTGGATCATCCGAAGTAGACAGCGTTGCCATCCTTCTCCTTCTGTTCCTCCTCCTTCTCTGCCTTGAGGACGTCGATGGATATGATCATGTGCGAGGGTATGAGCCGCAGGAACCTCTCCTTGCTATCACTGGTCGATAGCTCCACTTCCATGACGATGGCAGTGTCGTGGGCGACTGCTGCGTATCCCTTGAACAAGCCTATGGTCTCCAGCGGTTTGTCCCTTGACTCCAGGCTCCTCACCCTGTAGAGCGAACCGGGAGTCAGCACTATAGCATCATCTTTTCTTGGCATGTTTCTCACCTTTCTTGGAGGCCAGTTCCTGCAGGTGGTCCACCGTCTTACGGTAGTTCTCCATCGCGACCTGGACGTGCGCCTCCGTGAAGTTCCAGGCCTTGCTCAGGTTGCCGTACCTGATCCTGTATCCCTTCTTCTTCGCCCCATCAGGCTGTTCGACGTTCATCTCCTCGAGGAGGTCGAATCCCTTGAGCTTGTTGATGTGCCTGTACACCGTCGCCTTCGTGGTGCCCAGGGAGGTCGCCAGATCTTCCACGACCCATGCCTTATCCATCCTTGCCAGGAAGTGTCCCACCATGAGCTTGTATGGGACGCTGTCCCTGATGTCCGTGACATCAGTCTTCGGACCGTAGCCCTTTGGAAAATAACCGACCTGGTTCAGGAACAGTATGGCGACCTCGTCAATGTCGGTCAGCGGCGTCAGAGGCGTGTTGCTGACCACATTTAGCTCGAAGCTCATAGTTTATGGAAAGGGATGGAGATTAGTTAAGCATTATGCTCGACCAGCGGTTCCGAGCGCAGTCACGACGACGAGCACGACCCCAATGCACACGCCCCCGATGTGAATGCACAGAGCCACGATGCCGGCCAACATGGGTACCATCCCAGTGACCGCCGCCGTCGCCACATAGATGGCCAGGAACAACAGGACATGTTCGGCCGACAGGGTGAACCCAGTCCCCTCTTGGCTCGTTTCCGCCACAGGACCATCGACGTGGACGGCGTTCGTCTTCAATTCCCTCCACAGCAACGCAAAGGCCGCTGCGTACAGCAGGAGGACGGCTGCGTGGCCGACTGGGCCTGGCAGGTTCTCCGGGAGCAGGATGGCCGTCATCACCGCATAGAATATCAGCAACAGTGCCAAGAGCAGCGAGAACTGCCTGCGGTTCGGAAGGAGGTCGTCTATCGTGTACCGTACACCGTCCCCTGTCGAGCCGAAGAGATGCATCATGGCGAACAGCAGGAGCCCGCTGGACCCGACGGATGCAATCGAGATGAGCGGGCCGAGAGACGAAGCAGCCTGGAGCATGCCGAAGACGACCCCGAGGATGATCAGGGTCCTGACGACGTTCTGTCCGTCGAACCTCGCTCTGACCTTGGCTGGAAGGGAGCGGAACACCTTCCTTGACCTCGTGCAGTATGTCTCGACGACCGCCAAGGGTATGATGAATGCGAAGAAGTTGTGGTACCACAGCACGAGGATCATCGTCTGGATGACCGCAACCTCGGCGACATGTACCGTGGTGACGAACTCCCAATAAGGGTCCCATATGACCTTGGTGATGTAGGCCTCGTAGAGGCCGAATATGATGCCAGCGATGAACAGGGCACCCAGCGTGACCCTGCGGCCGCGGATGACGACCGTGCCCAGGACCAGTATGTGGAGCGTGTAGAGCGGGACGACCACAAGTATCGAGAACGGGACGAAGAACGGGAACGGCTGCGAGCCCACGGTGACCTCGGCAAAGAAGACGGAGGACATGCCAAGGATGATCCAGAACCAAACCTTCCGGCCCAGCGAAGGCCCTTCCTCGACCATCAGATGCCCTGATGTCGAAGCAGCGTGGCCGGCTTTCTACGTTCCGGTCAGCGGGTCAGTCGAGGGACAGCTCCTTCTCTCTGGCCTTCTCGAACTCCTCATCGAGTTCCGCAAGGACCCTGCCCCTAACGGCGATGAATTCCGCGCTCGTGCGGTCCCTTGGCCGAGGCAGCGACACTGGTATGATCTCCCTTACCGTCCCCGGCCTCGCCGTCATGACCACGATCCTGTCCGCGAGGAAGACCGCTTCGTCAACTGAATGCGTAACGAAAAGGACGGTCTTCTTGGTTGCCGACCATATTCTCAGCAGTTCTTTCTGCATCAGGTTGCGCGTCTGAGCGTCGAGCGAACCAAATGGCTCATCCATGAGGAGGACCGTTGGCTCGTTCGCAAGCGCCCTGGCGATGCCCACCCGCTGCCTCATCCCACCGGACAACTCGTCTGGGTGCGCGTCCTCAAAGCCCTTCAGGCCGACGAGGTCTATCAGGTCCGACGACATCTCGTGCCGCGACTTCTCGGAGACTCCCCTGATTTCGAGCCCGAACTCGATGTTCCTCCGCACGGTACGCCACGGGAACAGCGCGAACTCCTGGAACACCATACCCCTCTCAGGACCTGCAGACTCCACCTTCTTCCCGTGGACCAGGACCGCGCCATCCGTGGCCGGCTCCAGGCCGGCGATTATCCTCAGGACTGTCGTCTTGCCGCACCCCGATGGTCCCAAGAGACAGACGAACTCACCGTCTGCGACGTCGATGGACATGCCCTCGAGAGCCACGATGCGGCGCTTGCCCGTGGTGAACACCTTCGAGAGGCTGCGGGCCTCGATGCAGGCGCTCATCGCATCCCCATCCATCTCGATACCCTCTTCTCGAATATCTCCGCGACGCCCGTTGTCAGGATGCTGAGCAGGCCTATCACCAGCATAGTCGCGTATGTGAATTCGTACCTTCCGTAATCAGCCGAGAGCCAGACGTAGTATCCGACCCCGGTCCCACCCTGGATCGGCATCATCTCGGCTGCGACAATGCACATCCAACCGACCCCGAGGCCAACCTTGATGCCGGTCATTAGATAGGGCACTATTGTCGGAATCACGACCTTCGTGAAAACCGCGCCTCTCCTCGCCCCGAGCGTCCTCGCCGCATCAATCAGCTTCTGATCGACGCTCTTGACACCGAATATGACGTTGATCAGGATCGGGAAGAAGACCCCGACGAACACGATGCCGATCGGCCCCCAGAAGCTCTTGAACACCATCAGAAAGACGGGGACCCAGGCGAGAGGTGGTATGGGCCTGAACATCTCCACGAGCGGCCTGCCCATCGCCTCGACGGACCTGAACGTCCCCATGGCGAGCCCCACCGGAAGTGCGACGGCCAGGGCGAGCAGGAACCCCCAGAACACGCGCATCAAGCTCGATGCGATCATATCGCCCATCCGGGTATAATCGAGGCCAGGTACCGGTTCCATGAACGAACTCACGAACGCCTCTGCCACCGACTTCGGGCCGGGGACGTAGACCGATAGGTCGCTTCCTGAATCGGAGAGGTACTGCGAGACGAGCGCCCAGAAGACCACGAACAATATGACCGCTACCAGGCCCAGTACGATACTGTACCAGTTGGCTGAGACCGCGTCCTTGACCCTTGCCATGAGAGCGGAGTTCCAGGACATCGCATTCACCAATGACTTGTCCTGAGATAGAGGTTTGGGGGCCTCACGCCTTCACAAACGGGATTCCGACCCTGTCCAGGGCGACCCTCAACAGCAGGTGCTGGATGGTCGTCTCCCCGGGCGTGGCCACGGTCCTGCCGACCAGGTCTTCCAGCGTGTATATGTCGCTGTCGACATGTACAACGATTCCGCTACCCTCACTGTTGGCCTGCGCGATGATCCGGACAGGTATGCCCAGGTTCGCATGCTTCTGAATCGCTGGCGGAGCACCCAGGTATCCTATGTCCACGCTGCCTTGGTTGAACGCATCCATTACGGCGCCTCCATTGGCATACGGAGGCAACGGGTCGACATTCAATCCATATGTCTCGAACAGGTCCTTCTCCCCTCCGCCCACGGTCTTGTTCTGCGCGACGAACTGCGCCAATTGATGGAGGTCGCCCGAGAGGTATCCGAGCCGTATGGCGTCCTCATCCGCCGCATTGAGGATGGTCGCGCTCGGCTCAACCGTCTGGGCCATCGTCAGGAACGACTCGTCGACGTACGCATCGATGAACTCGCTGACATCAGCATAGCCCAGACCTGTCAACGTCTCATTGGTGATGATATCGGAGTCCACATACATGTCAGTGAACTGCTTGAGCGATGAGAGGAAGCTCTCGTTCATCTCGTATCCGAATTCGACGTGCCCGAGAGCCTCCTCGACGACTGCCGCGCTACGCATTGTGAACTCCTCGGACATCTCAATCAGGAGGCTGTAGTTCGCACCCTCTGGGTTCGCAAGCGCATCCGCCATCCAGCGGTTCGCCTCGATGTGGGCTTTCAGGAACCGCGCCGTCAGGTCCTCACCATTCGGACCATCCAGGAAATCGTCCCAGACAGTCACGACGCAACACGGGTGGTTGGGCATGATCTCGTTCGTCCACATGATCACACGCCCCGTCCCAGCGACCACCGATGAGGACACGTAGGGCTCCCATGCGATGTACGCATCTGACTGGTTCGAAGCGAGCCAGCCATCCATGAGATTTGGGGCCATGGTCACATAGCCGACACTGTCGTCATCGGCGCCCCCGCCCAGGTAGAGCGCTGTGGCGACACCTGCAAGGACGATTGCGGCTGCGACTACGACTGCGAACACAAGGATTCTCTTCTCCATATGACTCCCCTACGGGAACGTCATTCCGCGGCGGCGTATTAAATTCTTTGCAGATTCGTGCCACCTGAATGATACAATTGTATAAATATGTCCGCAGTTATTTGCACATATCGGAAACATGAAAGACGCATCTAGGAAAGTCATCGCAGGCGCTATGAAGTCCGACGAGGCGTTCAAAGCCGCTCTCGGTGAAGCGCTAGAGGAACTAGGCATGACCGTGCAGGATCTCGCGAAGAAGGCGGGAGTCTCGCCTAGCACACTATACAAGATCACCAACGAGAACAGGTCACCCAGCCTAGGGATACTCCGGAGGATCGTGAGCGCCCTGAGGGAGGCCGAGGGACTCAGGTCGGGCAACTTCATAGCGGTCGTGGCTGCGCGACACGTGCTGAACGAAGTGGAGGAACGCTCGGTATCGATAGGTGACACGAACGTGCGCGTGCGAGAGTATCCCGCATCGACAATCGAGGATGCGATCGTCGCGGCGATAAGGGCGGAGAGGGATGGGGCCGTCGCGGTCGTGTGCGCACCCATAGTGAGTGCGACCATCGAGCGCGTCGTAGACCTTCCAATCGCCACCATAATGCCCAGGGACAGTGTCACCGAGGCGATCAGGTTGGCTGCCAGGAAGTCTGAGAGTTAGAGCACCCGCTCCTTCCGCACTTCGAGCCCAAGATTGACGGCGACCATCTCGCCGTTGGCGACCTGATCGATATCGCCCGCGTATCCCTGGATGGTCTCCTGGAACAGCGTCACGATTCCGGGGCACCTTGATACACTCAGGCCGTAGTACCACGCATTCTTCTCCTCAGCGTAACCTCGGTATCCGAACAAGGTCCGGCCATCGGATACCAAGAGGATGACAGCCGAGTAATCGTGCCTGTGCACATCCTCGCGGATCAGGGATCTCAGAGCGTCCCCCAGGTCATTCTTCTCGTCATGTCGGTCCAGAAGGGCCATGAACAGTCTTTCGCTGTCCGTCTGTCCCTTGGCCTTCCTCTTCGTCTCAGGGTGGAACGACTTCACGGTGCCGTTGTGCGCGAACACGATCCCGTCCATGATGAAAGGATGTGTGTTTTGCAGCGATATTGATCCTTCAGAACCGCGCCTCGCGTGGGCGATCACAATGCCCGGGCCCACCAAGGAGGCGACATCGTGGAGGGCGGAGTCGTACGACGGATCCATGTGCATCGGCCGCTCGCTACGGCCCATGTACCGCGGCGACCCTGCCCTGAAAGATGCGATCCCCCAGCCGTCCCTGTGGCCAGGCAGTTGGTCCCCCTGTTCTGGAACTCGCCCGACCTCGGCCACATGCTGAAGGTCCCTGAACGCATCGATGCTCGGCCGTTCCCTGAAGACGGCGCCAACCATCCTGCACATGATACTACCTCAGAGAATCTTGGGTTCGACCACGACTTCGCAGTTCATGGAGTTTGTCACGAGACACCTCTTCTTCGTCGCGTCGATGGCCTTCTGGAGGTTCTCAGTTCTTGCACCTTCAGCGAGCCGCATCTCGGGATATAGATTGATCCTGACGAACTTCCTGAAACCGTCGACCGTTTGGAGGTCCGCAACGGCCTTACATCTGTAGTCGAGCAAGCTCATGCCTAGTCCTTGGGCCACAGATCTGAATACTATCTGGAAACACATGTTCGCCGAGCCTACGAATGCGTCCTCAGGGGTCATCAGGCCCTTCGCTCCACCGAACTCAACAGGTGGCGAGTAGTCCAGTGACATGCCGTTCTGGCACTCCATCCTGGCAGGATAGGCGTCGCCGTACGATACTGTCGAAACGAAATCCATGCGTATCGGGCATGCAACACGCGCTACTGATTTTACTCTTTCCCAGTAACATGGCTGGCGCTGTTGAGCATGGTTGAAAAAAAAGGGGGAAGTGGGGGATTATGTGGTTTAATCGTGAATCACTGCAGGTGTTTCTTCACCTGTGATTCGAGCATCGGGCGTGGAAGGGCGCCCACGGACTTGTCGACGAGCTTGCCACCCTTGAAGTACAGCAGCGTCGGGATGCTCATGATCCTGAATTTGCTGGCCGTTTCGATGCACTCATCAGTGTTGAGCTTCGCGAAGACGACCTTGCCCTTGTAGTCCTTGGCCATCGCATCCACGGTGGGGCCCAGCATTCTGCATGGACCGCACCACGGGGCCCAGCAGTCCACGACCACCAGAGGGTATTTGTTCACGGTCGCCTCGAAGTCGGAATCGGTCACCACGACTGGCGAATCGGGGTATCCATTGCCCCCAGAGGGGGTCGAGCCTGCCACCTTCATCATCTCCTGCATCTTTCTCTGTCGTATCTCATCGAGCTCGGACATCTGCTCCACCGGAAATGCACGCTTGTGCCTTTCTTACGCATTACCGTACACGGCCTCCGTACTTAATCATTGTGTCGAACCTGTTCGCTCCCGATGCGTCCCTTGGCCCAAGACGTAGTCTTGGAGGACGAGATGCTGGACTGGACAAACTATTTAAAGACAGGATTGCGATACGGTCGCAGGGATGCCGGATGCTCACAGAAGCTTCTGATATGATTGGTCTGCAGGTCTACACGAACCAGGGCACCTACCTTGGGAACATCTCCAACTTGGTCGTCGAAGTCGACGAGAACAAGGTCCAAGGGCTGTTCATAAGTGGCACGAACCCACTACTGGTGGAAGGATCTAAGTCCGTCAACGTGCCGTTCAGATGGATCGGGTCCATTGGGGACATCGTGATACTCAAGTACTTCCCGAAGCGCGTGGCCCTGAAGAGAGGATCCAAGCCGAAGGCCGAGAAGAAGGAAGCATAGGGCGAAGGATTTATCGTCAACACCGCCCTCAAGTCGCTCGTGCCTGGACCGATAGTCGATCAGTCATGCTACATCGCCCCAGAGGCAATCATAGTCGGTGACGTTGTCATCGAGAAGGGATGCAGCGTTTGGCCCTACGCCGTCATCCGAGGAGACCTGTCCTCGGTCAGGATAGGTGAGGGGTCGAGCGTGCAGGAGCACTGCCAGATACACGGGAATCCTGGCAAGCCGACGATCGTGGGGAGGAACGTGTCCATAGGCCATGGCGCAATCATCCATGCGGCGAGGATCGGGGACTACGTCATCGTGGGCATGAACTCCTCGGTCCTGGACGACGCCGAGGTCGGGACCGGCTCCGTGATAGGCGCGAACGCTCTCGTCAAGTCCGGCATGAAGGTCCCTCCTGGCAGCCTCGTGGTCGGCGTCCCCGCCAAGGTCGTCAAGGAGAACGACCCTACACTTCTGGAGGCCGCCCGAAGGAACGCGGAGGAGTATCACAAGCTAAGGGACGCGCACAGGCGCGGGGACTATCCCCGGTACCGTCACAAGACCTGACGTCTCGAGAAGGTACATGACCTGATATCCCTGGACCGGCTCCTCGTCAAGGGTCGAAGTCGCAGAGGGGCGAAATGACGTTCAGGGTATCGTGTCGACATCGCACCTGCAGGCCTCCGAGAGCGCCTTGTGGAGTCTGAGCACCCGTGCAGCTGGTTCGTCCATCCCCTTCCGGATCAGCTGAGAGACCACCTGACCGACAGGGGTCCTCTTCGTGCCGGAAAGAAGGTTGTCGGCATGGGCCACGACCATCTCCTCGAGCGTCCGCGGCGTGTAATCCTTCTCTGGCAGGCCCAACCGCTTCGCCTCGGCCTTGGATATCCCCCCGCCGATGTGCCTCTCGATGACCTTCACCAACGCTTGGGGCAGCTTCAGGCTCGATGCGATCTTCGCGCCCTCGACCGCATGGTCTACCCCGTGGGTCCTGCACCGGCCGATGTCGTGAAGGAGCGCGCCCGCCTCGACGAGCTCCTGGTCCGCTCCGCACCTCTTGGCGATCCGCACGGAGAGCTGAGCGACTGCCCTGCAATGCGCCACGACAGCTTCCTCGCAGCCGCTCTTCGAGAGAATCGTCATGCACTCATCAGCGCTCGGAACCTTCACTGGCCTCGCCGTTCCGTCCGTCAATTACTGTCTTCCCCCTGGGGTTAGGTATGATCTTCATCCGGCCTTCAATGTCGCGTTCGACGGCCTTGCCACCCTTGAGCCGGTCCAGGAATATCGCAAGGGCGGCGACCTCGGAGTGCGGCTGGTTGCCGACCGATATGTTTCTGTGGGCGAGGTCGTAGACCTCCCTCGGGACCTTCTCGGCCCCCACGACGACCATCAAATCGTCATCCGGGACGGTCGGGAGCGCCTGCGAGAGGCTCTCGCCGTACATCGTCAGATGTACCACGGTGCCGTTCCAGGACCTGATGGCCTTGCGCCAGTCGACCCCGGTCTTGACGACGAAGCCACCGCCGAACCTGTCGACCACGCCGCGGACCGAACGCTCGAGCGAAAGGTCCTTCGTGGAAACCCAGACCTCGTCCGCCCCTAGTGCCCTGGCCGTCAGCGCGACGTGCGTAGTGACCCTCTGGTCCCTGTCTGGGCGATGGCCGAGCCTCAGCACGACTATCATGTCCGCTCCTCGGAGGCGCTAGTGCGACTCCTTCACACGCTCGATCCTGTGACCTCTGTAGTCGAGCTTGGTGCTTCTCTTCACCAGGCTCTTGAGCATCGTGAACGTCACGCCCAGTATCTCGGCCACATCGCCCGCGAACTTGCCCTGGGCCCCGACGAGGTCGACTATCTGCTTCTCGACCTTGGAGAAATCCTTCTCCTCCATGACCGCAGCCGCGAGGACGTCGCTGATCTCGTACACTGGCCACGAGGCGTTTATGTGGAATGATGTATAATACGTGTGGTAGGCCTTCTCAGGCTGCTGCGTCTCGGAGGTCTGCCACCTCGTCTCGACGAGCTTCATCTTCTCGAAGAACAGAAGGGCGTCCTTGCCTGCCGGCCCGAACTGCTTCTCAATGTCCTTCACCGTGTGCCATTCGAGGGTGACTAGTTTCAGTACCTCCCTCTTGACCTTGGTGTCCACCGCCCGGAACATGGGAACGAGCTCAGCCGGTTCGGTGATGACCTTGATCCTAGTCATGGACGGCCCCTATCTGAATCTGGGATATAAAAGGCTAATTGGAGTCGAAACGTAGGTTCGCCGGGATATCTGGCATGACCGCACAACGGTGGCAAGGCACACATCTGTCGCGCGGGGGAAACGACCCTTGAGAGGGGTGAGGTTTAAGTACGATGACCCGCTTCGGACGGACCTAGAGCGTGCTCATAATGATGGCGAAGGACCTAAAGGACAAGTCGAAGGTCGACGAGCTCACAGTCACCATCGTCGAGAAGGGCGAGCCCAGGGAATGGAAGTCCAACTGGAGCGGTGCGGGCGGACGTGTCTGCGACGCGACAGGCGAGGACGAGAGCGGGGAGACAGTCAACCTCACCCTCTGGAACGACGACATAGAGAAAGTCCAGGTGAGCTCGAAGATCAAGATCACGAACGGCTGGGTCTCATCTTTCAAGAACAAGCTGCAGGTCAGTGCGGGCAAGTACGGGAAGCTCGAAGTACTCTGAGACCCCGACGCCCCGTGTCAGAAGGAGAAGAACTCCATCATCAGACACGGCAGCACTATCATGAGGAAGTCGTCGTCGATGTAGCGTATTTTCTCTCGCTCGGCGATTACGGCTGTCGTGGCGCCAATGACGCTCACCAGGGCGACCGACAGCACCGACATCGTGCCCCACAGATACAGAACTGGAACGGCAACGGCTACGTAGACCATGACAGGGACGACTATGGTGACAGCCGACCGCGGCCTCACCCTCCTGAGCTCCCCGGCTAGCGGGTCCACGATGGCCCAACCGATTATCGCCGCAGTGGCGACGTCCTCCCTGAACAGCCACAGGGCGGCCGTGACCCCTGCAGCGGCCCACACGAAGGAGGCGATCTGGTTCCGCTCATGGGGCCTCAGCCCGAAGAAGGTCCATCCCTTGAGCAGGCGGACGCTCTCGACGAGCGAGACGCAGAAGATGAAGCCGATGAGAAGGACCCACCTATCGAAGCCTAGCACTGGGAGCTCCGTCGGCAGCAGGTAGTATGCGGGGGCTAGCGCCATGAGACAGTGCAAGCACCTCCTGAACAACACAGCCCGGTCCATTGTCTCGCCTCGCACCGCTGACCTCGAACGGTCAGGGGTTGAGATAATCTTTGCTCAGGCGTCGAAGGAGGTCTTACCCCACTTGGACTCGATGCCCCTGTACAGGATGAGCGACGCGACGGACATCGAGGATAACACCAGGGCGAGTCCCAGTAGCGCGATTGCCCAGTTCGTCGACAGGCTGAAAGAGAGTATCGCGAGGCACACATCCGGCAGGAAGGACATGATGCTGAACTTCGCCAGTATGTTCGTGTCGAACAGGAACGTGTTTGTTCTCAGGCCCGTCAGGTATGCGAGGACGAGCACCATGTAGAGCGATGTGACGAACATCACGATGAGCGCGAGCCACAGATGCTGCACCTCGCCGTTCACGAGCGCGATCCCGACGACGAAGAAGGCCGATATGCCGAGGGTGAGGGCGAGGAACACCGCGATCCTGACCTTGATGAGCTGCGGGACGGTGACCGGGATGAGGGAGTAGTACTCCGCCAGATCGATATTGTTCAGCCAGCTGTACATCATCACGCCGACGAACCCCACCATGGCGGCGTAGAACACTGTATTGAAGCCCACTGGTATCGCGAGGCCGTAGTTGACGAACCAGGCCGTGAATGACAGGAAAAGGAGAGGGAGGACGAACGAGAAGGACATCTTGGCTATCGTGCCGCTCCTCCTGAGGTCCACGAACTCCTTGGCCACGAGCGCCCTCTTGATGCCCGTGAGCCAGTGCATCTTCGCATAGTACGCGGGAAGCTTGTTCGCATACGACTGGGAGGATATGCTGATCCTCACCTCGACGAGAGCATATGCGATCGCGGTCATGGACGCAATCACGGCCAGTGAGACCGTTGCATAGATGGCCGCAGCAGGACCATCTACGGAGAACGGGCGCAGGTTCATCTGCATGCCCAAGGACGGCATGATCGCATCGAGGGGGATGAGGTCGAACGCGCCGTGCAACACGAAGAGCGCAACCACGCCAGCTGTGAACGCGCCGAACCAACGCAGATCCCGTATGTACATGACCGATGCAAGGAAGCTCATCGAGAGGCCCAGCATGAAAGTCATGAGTATGGATGAGAAGAAGATCCCGATGCTCCCGTAGGAATAGCCCACAATCGGGGCCGCGAGCAGCAGGCCGCCGGTCGCAGGGACGAGCAACAGAACGACGTAGAAGAGCGCATCCCTGATGTATATCCCCAGGAACGTGGTCTTGAAGGAGATCGGGAGGATGTACGGCATCGCGACGAGGTAGTTGTTCCTCCCGTAGCGTCTCTCGAGGTACTGTCGGCCCATCAGGCCGAACGTGCCCACGCTGAGGCCGTATATGAACGCCGAGAGATGGGCGAACTCGGTCATCTGCTTCAGGGACACTGTCTCGAGCGTGCGCTCCAGGGTCAGGGCGACGACGGTCGCGATGAAGAACACAAAGACCGGGAACGTGAGGAACCGTTCCTGCCCGGAGTAGGATGCGTGGCTCCTGAACTCCTCCTTCATCATCAGCGTCAGGAGGGTCTTCGTAGCAGACCGCCTCCGATAGCCCGCATGAACACGCGCTCAAGGTCCTCGCCCCCCTGGACCAGGTCCTCCTTGCGGCCCTGGAGGGCGACCTTGCCCAAGTTCACTATCGCGAGCTTGTTGCACAATCTCTCGGAGATCTCGAGTATGTGGGAGGCCATGAACACTGTGCCGCCCTTCGCGACGTACTCCTCAAGGTACTCCCTCAGGAGCTTCTGGTAGATTGGGTCGAGGTTGATGAATGGCTCGTCCAGGAACAGAAGCTTGGGCTCGTGGATGAACGCCGAGGCGAGCATGAGTTTCTGACGCATGCCCTTCGACATGTCCTTGCAGATCGTGCCCTTCTTGCCTTCCAGGTCGAAGAACGTGAGCCACTTGTCTATCCTGTCGTCGAGGCTATCGATACCGCGTACCTTGCCGACGAAATACATATATTCGTAGGCCGTGAGATATGTCGGCGGGCTCTCGACCTCTGGCACTATCCCCACGAGCTCCTTGACCCTGAGCGGCTCCTTGACCACGTCGACATCGAGCACGCGCACCGAACCGGAGGTCGGCTCAAGCTGGCCTGTCATGATCCTTATGAGCGTGGTCTTGCCAGCCCCGTTCGGGCCGAAGAATCCATAGAAGTCCCCTGTCTCGACCTTGATGCTGACACGGTCGAGAGCCTTCATTCCGCCGAAATCCATGACGACATCGGTCGCTTCTATCACTGCCATCGTGCCGCAGTTATCCCATAGTGGTTATTTCAAACGTGTCCCGTCAGCTACAAGCGCGGTTGTTCTTACTGTCTGGTTTAAAGCATACAAATGCTATCATGTAGCACGACAATCTCTGTCTGATTGCCCAGGAAGGTGTTGAGATGAAGGGAAGGACGGGCAAGTCGGTCCTGACGAGCAAGATCGAAGCCGAGATAGACCTCCTCCAGAGGCACGTGGCCATGCTGAAGGCCATCATGGACAACGAGCCGATAGGCATCATACGCCTGGCGGAGATGCTCGACTATCCTCAGCACAAGGTCCGGTACTCCTTGAGGATACTGGAGCAGGAAGGGCTGATAGAGCCGTCCCCAGACGGCGCTGTCACGACTGACAAGATCCAGGACTTCCTGGACCATCTGAAGGAGATATTGGAGACCATGAGTTCCACGGTCAATGAGCTGCGGGAGTCGATCGAGTAAGGACCGGCCCCGACCCATCGTTTTTAGTTCTGGCACAAGGCCGCGCAGGGCAAAAGGCTTATTAAACCGGTCAGGTTAACTGCGCGTGCGACACCCGCCATGCCGTCGTAGCTCAGTCGGTAGAGCGTCCGCCTGTTAAGCGGAAGGTCAGCGGTTCGAACCCGCTCGACGGCGCCATCATTCTATGCTTGCGATAGCACTTGGCCTTTCGCGGCTGACCCGTGAGACCTCGCCCTCCCGATGAGCATCAGCGAGAACACGGCGAACCCGATGCTCACGACCGACATGCCGAGCATCCCGTTGAACACCTCGTGGATCGGCCCCAGGAGGATGAACAGCAGGATAAGGCCGACAGCGAAGTACGCCTTGTGCACCGAGTTGCCGGTCGCGCCAAGCTTGTGCTGCAGGAGAAGCAAAGACCCGGCGCTCATCACTATAAGCACGAGGATGGCGAGGGGGAACGGCAATGGTTCCGGGGCGCTCGAGGCGAAGATGAAGCTGCCTGTGAGCGTCAGGAATCCGAGGGCGAGGAACCTCATCGGACCCCACGAGGGCATGTGGTGCCTCGCGCTGACAATGTCCTTGGGAACGCGCCTGGCCAGCTGAATCAGGAGATAGACGATGACGAAACAGAGCGAATACTGTATCAGCGGCGGGACGTAGTCCTGGATGGATACGAAGAGGAACGCGCAAAAGGCGATGTCTATCGCGAACAAGTAGCCCACCAGCCTGAACTGCCCCTTGGTGAGGATAGACTCGTTCCTCAGCCGGGGATACCAAAGCCCGAGCATCAGGATGGGCAGCGAGATGCTGATCATCGAATGGAAGATCGTCAGCCATACAGACCACACCCAGTTGACCTCGAAGAGCCTTCCGTACTCGCCCAGGGCCCCCAGGTCCACCCATGCAGGGTCGAAGAAGCTCTTGACGGCTATGCCCTCCTCGATGATGCCATACGCCGCCCCCAGGACTATGACCGTCGCCCAACCCTTGTCCCACCTGATTACCAGCTCCCGGACGAGGAGGGCGCCCCCGCCATACATGGGAATCAGGAACAAGAAACCGAATCCGAAGATGAACTCGAGGGGCGGAGAAGAACCGGAGAGCATCTCCGCCATGATCGGGGAGAGGAGAGCTAGGAACCATGCTGCTTTGCCCTTCTCCGTCACAAGGTCCGTATGCGTGTGAATCGGATATAAACTCCAGGACCAGCCATTCCCGCACCCAGGTCGCCGACCATCCAAGGGCAAGGCTTATAGGAACCTCTCGTCTGTACCATTGCCCACAGCCGAGCACCTCACGCAAGGGGCGTATCTGGATGACATGGATAATGACCGCCAGCCCGGAGAAGGCCACGGGGCGGACCAAGGAAGTCTACGAGAGCATACTCGCGAAGAGAGGGCACATTGCCAATGTATTCATCGCTGAGGGCATGGACCCAGAGGTCCTGTCCCACCAGGTAGATCTCTATTTGGAGCTCATGATGGGTCCCGGCCCGTTATCGAGGGAGGAGCGGGAGATGATTGCGGTGGTCGTATCGGCCGCAAACAAGTCCCCGTATGGGACCATACATCACTCCGAGGCGCTGGAACAGGTCGAGAAGGACCCCGACGCGCTCGAGAAGGTGCTCAAGGAGTTTGCGAGCAAGCACGCATCGCCGAGGACCAAGGCACTACTCGCATACGGGGCGAAGCTCACCCTCGACCCGAGGGGCATCACTGAGGTTGACATCAAGGACATGAGGGACGCGGGCCTCACGGACGCGGAGATCCTCAGGGCGAACCTTGTAGCGAGCTACTTCAACTTCCTGAACAGGGTGACCCTCGGCCTCGGAGTCCAGGTCGAGAAGGGGAAGTCGAGGACATACAGATACTGACTGGCGGACCGCCAGCACTCTGCACCCTGGGACGGAAATCATAATAAGACGCCGGACATTTAGGATGAATCGCACGGGCCCGTAGCTTAGTCCGGCGGAGCGATTGGCTCATAAGGGAACTTGTTCCCTGAGTGACCAGTTGGTCATCGGTTCAAATCCGATCGGGCCCACTCTCTCACTCTGACTGCGTCAGCGCGAGCTGCGTGTGAGCGAGTCTAGAGCTCCCTCATCGGCTTGTTGCAGCACACGAGTATGCCCACGCCCTCCTTGGTGACCTTGCACTCCTGGCCGCAGATGTCGCAGTGGTATGTCTTGCCCATCTTTCCCTTCACCATTCTCCTCACCTCCTCTTGGTCGCTGAGCATCGCGAGGATGCGGAATAAAGGTTGTGCCTTTCCGGCCCTGTATGGATTCCGGTGGCACATTTAGCGGCGACCATCGACGCCCCTCCGGTCATCGGTAGCCTGATGCCAACGAGGTCACACATACGGGTCGATGTGACCAGCCAGGTCAAAAAGCCTGATTGCGCCCGACCCGTAGGAGAAAGCCCAGAATCGACTGCGAGCGAAAAGTGTAATGCCGGATTAGGCTCTTCGGCTTGAGTGGGGATACGAGTGAAAGGACCGATGAAGACCACTCAGAGGAGGCCGAGCGCGGCCAGACTGTTCGAAGCGACCGAGATACAGGAGTATGACCTTCATCCAGATGGGAGGAAGGCCGTCTGCTCGATCAATGCGGGCGACAACTGGGAGCTCGCCACCCTCGACCTGAAAACGGGGAAGACCAGGAGGTTCCTCACGGGCGAGCAGTCGCTCATGTCGCCGACCTACTCCCCCTGCGGTTCAATTGTCGCGTACCAGGCGGACTTCGAAGGCAACGAGGATCATGACATATTCACTGTCTCGACGGATGGCAGGAAGCGCAGCATGGTAACAAAGGACCAGGCGGACAACCAGGACCCCCACTTCTCCCCAGATGGCTCGATGATCGCATTCATATCGAACAGGGAGGGGGACATCGAGAACCTGTTCGTTTCTGGCCTGGACGGCGGCTCCGTCTCGAAACTGTCCAACGAGGAACTGCCTGTGCGTACCCTGGCCTGGTCTCCTGATGGCTCGATGATCTCCTTCGGGACGGGCATAGGGGATGAGGACTACATCTCGGTCGTGGATGTGAGGAAGGGAAAGGTCAAGCGTGTGCTCTCGAAGAAGGACGCCGAGTACGGTGCCTATGGCGGTTTCGGGTCTACGCCGTCACCATGGTCTCCTGATAACACGCGTCTGCTGTTCACCTCGAACGAGAACGACCCGTTCGATATCGGCGAACTCGACCTATCAAGCAAGAAGACCAGATGGCTCGTGAGGTCCAAGAACGAGAAGCTGTGTCCGCAGTGGTCGCCCGATGGAACACGCCTTGCGTACCTCGAGATAGAGGACCCGGATGTGGCCCTGAGAGTTAAAGATGGACGAGCAACGACGGTCTTGTCCCCTCCAGACGGCTTAACCAGGTCTGCCCATTGGCTCCCAGACAGCAGAGGTATGACTATGATCAATGGCTCCGCGGTCAGGCCCGAGGAGGTGCTGGTGTCGCGGGCCTCAAGACCCGTGAAGGTCACGGCGTTCCAGAGGAGGGACTTACCCCGAGGATGGCTCGCCCGACCGCGGGTCGTCAAGTACAGGTCCGTCGACGGAAGGATGATACCGGCAGCTCTGTTCGAGCCAATACACAAGAGCCGCAGGGCGGGCATAGTCGTACCACATGGCGGCCCTGAGATGCAGAGCATCAACAGCTGGGACCAGATCGTCCAGATGCTCGTGATGAAGGGATTCCATGTCATCGAACCGAACTACAGGGGCTCGACCGGGTATGGCAGGGAGTTCCTCCACCTCCACGACAGGGACATGGGCGGAGGCGATTTGATGGACACCATCTTCGCGGGGAACTATCTCGTGGAGAAAGGGATGGTCGATGGGGGCAGGCTCGGGATATGGGGAGTCAGCTACGGAGGGTACCTGTCCATGATGGCACTCACAAAGGCGCCAGATATGTGGGCCGCGGGGGTGTCCATCGTAGGGTTCTTCGATTGGGAGACCGAGATGGCCACTGAGAGGGGTTTCCTCAAGGCCTACGACCTGAAGAAGATGGGCGACCCTGAGAAGGACAAGAATTTCTTCAGAGAGCGGTCTCCAGCGTACTTCCTCGACAGGCTCGAGGCCCCCCTGATGATGACGGCTTCTTCAAGGGATGTGCGGTGTCCTCCGACGGAGTCGAGGGCGGTCGTCGAGAAGCTCAAGAGCATGGGCAAGAAGTACGAGTATCACGAATATCCAGATGAGGGGCACTGGCCACGAAAGAGGAGGAACTTGATCGATCTGTACACGAGGACGACTAGGTTCCTGGACGAGAATATCCCGGGATGACCTTCATGCCCGCTTGTAGTAGGGGTTCGTGAGGTCCTCGAAGCAGGACAGCGCCGCAGCGGCGCCCCCGTGGACCGCCGCCACGATCTGCCTGATGCCGCCCGACACGTCTCCCGCGGCATACACATACGGCACGTTAGTCCTGAAGGTCTTGTCTACGACGACGAAGCCGCCTTGATCCATCTCCAAGCCGAGCTCGAACGCGAGCTGGTTGCTAGGCACCTCGCCGACGGCCACGAACACACCGTTGACTGGTTTCGTCTCGACGGCGCCGGTCTTCATGTTCCTCAACTTGACCGCCGTCACCTCGTCCGCGCCGACGATCTCCTCCACGACCGTGTCGAACAGGACAGGTATCTTCCTCTCGGCGACGCTCTCTTGGAGATGCTTGTCCGCCCTGAGTGAGTCACGCCTGTGAACGATCGAGACCTTGCACTCTATGGAGTGCAGATACAGTGCGTCCGTGAGTGCCGTGTTGCCTCCTCCGACCACGATCGCCTCGCGCGCCTTGTAGAAGAAACCGTCGCAGGTCGCGCAGTAGCTCACACCCCTCCCAGTCATACCGTCCTCACCTTTGACGCCCAGCTTCCTGTGTGTGGAGCCGGTCGTGAGTATGAGCGCGCGAGAGAAATACTTCCCCGCGCCCGACGACACCTCGAACCTCTCCCCACCCTTGACCCGGACGATCTCCTCGCCCTCCCTGATGTCCACATACCTGCGGGCGTGCTCGGCCATGTGGTCCATCAGTTTCATGCCCGGAACCTCTGGAAACCCTGGATAGTTCTCAATCATCGGGCTCGTCAGGACCTGACCACCGGGGACACCCTTCTCCAGGATGAGGCAGCTCAATCCCGCCCTGCGGGCGTAGATGCCAGCTGCGAGGCCGGCTGGACCTGCTCCGATGATGAGCACATCGAACTCCGTAGCCCCGTCATCCCCCTGGGTCGAGGAGATTCCATCAATCGTCATCGAACGACTGAATCACCTGATGGTTATTTGACGCTTGCCCGTGAAACGTGCGGCCGTGGACATCACGACCCATACATCAGCGTTGACCCGATAAAAGATAAAATAGTGAATCCAGCCTTTCAGTGGAATAATGGTCGGTGCGGCATAGACCGGACTGCTGCGGCGGCGCATCACTACATCCAGGTGCGTTCGTACATGGATATTGAAACGATTACCGCATTCCTCGCAATCGGTTCAATCATATTCCTTGGGTTTTTCGGGAACTTGATATTTACAAGGTTCAGAATCCCCGACGTACTGATACTCGTAGCGCTGGGGATAATTATAGGACCTGACATCCTGGGCGAGCGTTTCAACCTGGTCACCTACGATGCGCTGGCTGCAATTGACAACTTCAAGGGACTCTTCCTATCTGCGGCCCTCGTCGTAATCCTGTTCGATGCTGGCTTGAGTTTAGACATCCGGTCGGTCTTCGAGTCCATGAGACTCACTATATTCATGTCGCTTGCGGCATTCCTGGGGTCGTTCATCCTCGTCGGGGTCGTGCTCCATCTTGTGATGGGCATGGATCTCCTCTTCGGTCTCACTCTAGGCGCCATAGTGGGCGGAACTAGCGGGGCAATCGTGATCCCAATTGTATCGAAGATGCGCATTCGTCCCCAGACCAAAGCGATGCTGATAAGCGAGAGCATCGTGACCGACGTGCTCGTGATTGTCGTGGCCCTCACGATGCTTACAGTAATCCTGACAGGAGAACTTGAGCCGCTGGCAGTATCCAAAGACCTTGCCAGCAAGTTCCTGGTCGGTGGAATCGTCGGCGCCCTAGTGGGTGTTGGCTGGCTCTTTGTGCTACAGAGGATGCAGAACCAGCCACTGAGTTACATGATCACTATCGCAGCACTCTTCATCGTCGCAGGCGCTGTAGAATTGCCCCCCATCAGTAGCTCTGGTGCGGTCGCCGCTCTGACATTTGGGCTCGCAATCGGCAACAAGCAATTCGTGAAGATGAGATTTGCCTCCTTGGCCCTGTCAACAACTTCCAACCCTCAAATACAACAATTCCACTCTGAGATCACATTCTTCGTGAGGACATTCTTCTTCGTGTATCTCGGCCTGTTCTTCAGAATTAGCACGTTCACGGAAGTCCACCTAATCGCTGGTCTGCTTGTGATAAGCATGGTTGTCCTTGTAAGGTGGATCACATCCATGACCGCGTGGCGCCTTGGAGACCTCAGCATCGAAGATGCTGAAACGGTCTTTGCCAGTATGCCGCGGGGATTGGCCGCAGCCGTGCTCGCAACCTTGCCCGCAGTGATGCTCGCAGAGGGGGTTAGCACTTGGTCTGACGATTTGGGACTGCTGTTCTTGAACACAACCCTGATCGTCATAGTTGGCACCACGCTCCTCACGACCATCCTCAGTTTCGCAACGGAGAAGGGAATCGACAGAAGACAGAGGTGCGACCTGAGGAAACGTCTGGTGGGACGTTGACTCGGCTCAGAGCCTTGCGATGACTTCCTCTGTGAACCTGCGCGTGCCCACGAGATGTGAGGCACTGGTCGGTAGCGCGGCATCCCTGGTCACAATCCTCTCCCCAAGCGTCTTCTCAATCGCACAGACGATTGTCCGCGCGGCACGCTCGAAGCCAAGGTTCTGAAGCATCATCGCCCCTGACAGTATGAGGGCACAGGGATTCGCGACGTCATTGCCTGCATACTTGGGAGCCGTGCCATGGACAGGCTCGAAGACCGCGACATCATCACCAAGGTTAGCGCCTGGTGCGAATCCTAGCCCACCAACTTGTGCAGCACATGCGTCTGCAAGATAGTCTCCATTCAGATTGGGTGTCGCGAGCACAGAGTACTCAGATGGGCGGGTCAGGACTTGCTGGAACATATTGTCCGCTATTCTGTCGTTGATCAAGATCTTACCATCAGTGACCGGTCCTATCAGCTCGGATTCGATGACGGTCTGCCCCGAGAACTCCTCTTCAGCTACCTCGTAGCCCCAGTCCCTGAACGCACCCTCTGTGAACTTCATGATGTTGCCCTTATGGACAAGAGTCACCACTTTCCGCTCGTGAGAGATCGCGTGTCTAATCGCCGCCGTGACGAGCCTCTTGGTAGCGCGCTCAGAGATGGGTTTCAGACCAATGCCTGTGTCCTCGGTGAGTTCGATTGCAAAGGCGTCTCTGAGGAAATCCCTCAACTTCCTCGCCTCGTCTGACCCATGCTTCCACTCAAGACCCTTGTAGACGTCCTCGGTGTTTTCTCTGAATATGACCAGGTCAACACTCGCAGGATACCTTACTGGCGATGGAACGCCCTCGAAGTATCTCACCGGCCTGACTGATGCGTAAAGGTCCAGCATCTGCCTCAGTGCCACGTTCAAGCTCCTGATTCCGCCTCCCACAGGAGTTGAGAGCGGCCCCTTCAGAGCCACCCCGGCGCGCCTTATTGTCTCGACCGTCTCTTTTGGCAACCACTCGCCGTCAGACTTGAACGACGATTCTCCCGCCGCGAGTTCGCGCCAGAGTATCGATGGGCCGTTGTCGTCCGTCTTGATGAGTGCCGCATCCACAACACGCCTGGCTGAGTCCATAACCTCCGGGCCGATGCCGTCTCCAGGGACGAACGGCACCTCGATTGTCCTTGCACCCAGAGGCGTACTCACACCCCCTCAGTCAAGCGCGAACCCCCCATGTTTCTTCAGGTGTTCGACCAGACCGCCATCTTCCAGCAGGACGCACATGATACGCGGGATTGGTGCAGTTGTGACCTTGACTGCTCTAGCCGGACAGGTGACCTCACCATGGGTGAGGTCGATAACCAGACCGTCCCCCGCGGAGATCCAGTCGGTATCACACTGCAACAACGGGAGCCCGACGTTGAACGAGCTCCTGTAGAAGATGCGCGCATATGACTTGGCCAGGACAGCGGACACTCCAGCAGCCTTCAAGGCCCTTGGAGCCTGCTCTCTGCTCGACCCGCAACCGAAGTTCCTGCCAGCGACGATGAAATCCCCAGGACTCACCCTCGCCGCGAACCCAGGGTCGATATCTTCCATCACGTGCTTCGCGAGATCGGACATCTCGTCGATCTTGAATTTGTACCGGCCGGAGATAATGTAGTCTGTGTTGATGTCGTCGTTCGGCTCGAACCTGTGAACGCTCCCCTTCAAGAGACTGACCATGGCTTACACCTCCCGTGGGTCCGTAATCTCACCCGTAACAGCAGATGCAGCCGCCGTCTCAGGGGATACGAGGAATATGCTGACATCCATGTTGTTGCCCATCCGGCCTCTGAAGTTCCTGTTCGCCGTGGACACGACGTTCTCCCCATCTGCGGGGATACCGGCGTGAGTCCCGACGCACGGTCCGCATCCGGGTGGCATGACGACAGCGCCAGACCTGACGAGTCCTGATATCAGACCGGCATCAATGGCCTTGAGCAACACGTCCTTCGACGCTGGAGCGACTATCATCCGAACACCCTTCTTCACACGGCGGCCGCGCATGACCTTCGCCACGGACTCGAGGTCGCTCAGGCGGCCATTGGTGCATGTTCCGACGAAGACCTGATCGACCTTCGTTCCTCCGAGGTCCGAGACATCGCGCACGCGGTCCACCTGATGCGGGACTGAGACCTTGGGGACGATATCCGAGAGATCGAAGTCCAGGTTCTTCTCATACACTGCATCACGGTCGCTCACAACACCCGGCCCTGGGACAAATCCTCTGGACGAATACCAGTCACGCGTCGCCTGGTCACACGGGAACGGGCAGAACTTGGCACCCATCTCGACTGCCATGTTCGCAACAGTCATGCGGCCGTCCATCGACAGCGACAGGAGTCCGTCGCCGACATACTCAATGGATCTATACGTCGCACCGTCGGCGCCGACCTTGCCTATAACGTCCAGGACGAGGTCTTTCGCGCTCACGAACGGGGAGAACGCGCCTCGCAATTCGATCCGGTAAGACTCAGGCACCCTGAACCACAACTTTCCAGTGAATGTCGCTGCAGCCACGTCGGCCGACCCGAGGCCTGTCGAACATGCATTCAGAGCGCCGTAAGTGCAGGTGTGTGAATCTGCCCCTACCACGAGGTCTCCTGGGAGGACCTTGCCGCTCTCCGGGACGACCTGATGACACACGCCCTCGCCGATGTCGTGAAGCGGGACGGCTTTGGACCTCGCGAAGGACCTTATCCGTTCATGTATCCTGGACACATTGGCCGAAGGACTGGGTGAGCTGTGGTCGATGACCAGTGCCATGCCACGCCTGGTACCGGGCGCTTCGAAACCGAGGGACTCCAATTCCCTCATCATCATCGTCGAGGTGCCGTCCTGCGCCATGCAGAAATCAACGGAGGCGACGACGATGTCCCCGGCCGAGCAGTCGGATCCCGAGTGATTGCCCAGCACCTTCTCGGCAATTGTCTTTCCCATGCTGCATCCCCCCCTTCAGCCACCCCATGGGATGTTGGCATCCACCGCGGCCAGCTTCTTCTCGGACTGGCTGACACGGCTTGAACGACCAGCGTCTCCGACGAGCCTCGAATATATCTGGATGAACTCCGCGTCTGTGACATCCCTCTTGGCCATCTCGCCAGCGTCGCTGATCTCTCGCCTGAGTGTCTCGATCGCCTCGGGGGGCGCAACGAGCCCGAGCTGGTCCAGTTTGTGCCTTATCGATGCTTTCCCCGAGTTCTTCCCGAGTGATATCCTGCGAGACATGCCCAGCATCGCGGGGTCGAACGCTTCGTACATCTGAGGATCTTTGAGAATGCCATCCACGTGTATGCCCGACTTGTGGGTGAACATGTTCCCGCCGACGATTGGATAGTTGAGTGGTATCTCAAGCCCGGACGCCTTCTCCACGCGTTTGCAGAGGGGGATTATGTGTTCCGTCCGGTACTTCTGCACGCCATAGTGGGCGCGCAGATTCATCACCAGGACCTCGAGGGGCACGTTCCCCGCGCGCTCGCCAAGGCCGTTCACAGTCGTGGACAGCCACAGTGTACGGTCCCGGAAGGAGGCAGCGGCTTCGCACGCGGCGAGGGCGTTTGCCACCGCCAGACCGAAGTCGTTGTGCGCGTGGAACTCGACGTCGATGTCGACGTTGGACATGATCTTCGCGACCAGGGACGACGATGCGGCCGGTGTGAGTATGCCCACGGTGTCGCATATCCGGAACCTGTCCCCTCCGGCATCCTTGCCCGCCCTCGCGAACTCGACAAGGTAGTCCGAATCGCTCCTCGTCGCGTCACCTGCGTTGAAGCAGACATATACTCCATGGCCCTTGGCGAACTCGACGCAGTCGACCAGTCGCTCGAGCTGTTCCTCTCTCGTCATCTTGAGTTTGTTTGCGAGGGCGATGTCAGATGTGTCCGTTGACACGGACACGGCGTCGACACCGTGCGATATCGAGTCTTCGATGTCGGTCTTCACCATCCTGTTCCAACCCATGATGGACGTTTCTTTCAAACGGGAGCTCAATCTCTTTGCGCAATCCCTGTCGCTGTCGTTGTATGTGGCGAATGTCTCGACCTGTTCAACCCCGAGCATCTCGAGACCGACGGCGATCTCGACCTTCTCATCGCATGTGAATGAGATGCCTGGCATCTGTTCGCCGTCCCTGCAGGTCGTGTCGACCAACTTGAGGCTTCCGAGCCTGGGCGCGATGGCACCGGGCTTCGTCCCTTCCTCGGCGAGGGCACGATCTGTCGAACATGCAGAGGCATCCTTCCATGTTGCTCCCTTGTGGCGCAATTCCATCACCATCCGTGTGCGGCGACCAAGCGGCACGACCCGTGCTGCCTCCGAAGTCGCCTGTCACACGACGGGGGGAATCCGCGAATATCCGTATTTATCATTGTGCCTATAATACGACATTATTATGGCTAAATGCCGAAATTGTTGCCCGCTATAATGGTCAAATGACCTGTGAACACCATAATTAGTGTGCGATTGCCCCCCGATATGAACTCTGCCCCGAATGGCGACGCATGGCTCACACTGATTGGATTGACATCGCGCCATATGGCCACGGGCGGCCCTCTGTCCCGTCAGCTCCTCGCAAAGACCTCTTTCCCGGGGAAGACCGCACGCCTTCCCAGCTCCTCCTCTATCCTGAGGAGCCGGTTGTACTTGGCTGTGCGCTCGCCCCTCGACGGGGCGCCGGTCTTGATCTGGCCCGCATTCGTGGCGACACTCACATCGCTTATCGTGGTGTCCTCCGTCTCACCCGACCTGTGGGAGACCACGCATGCGTACCCTGACCTGGCCGAGAAACGCATCGTGTCCAAGGTCTCCGTCAGAGTACCTATCTGGTTGACCTTGACGAGGACGGCGTTCGCAATTCCCTGGCGAACCCCCTCCTCCAGTATCCTCCTGTTCGTGACGAACACGTCGTCCCCGACGAGCTGCACTTTGCGCCCGAGCCTGGAAGTGATGGTCTTCCACCCTGCCCAGTCCTCCTCGGACATCGGGTCCTCGATGGAGGCGACCGGGTACGACTTGCACAGGTCCGCGTACATATCGATCATCTCCTCCGGGGTCAGCTGCTCCATGGTGCTCTTCTTGAAGACGTACGATGTGCCATCGAAGAACTCGCTCGCGGCCGCATCCAAGGCCAAGAAGAAATCCCTACCTGACCTGAGCCCGACCTCCTCCGCCGCGGCGATGATGAGTTCGAGGGCCTGCTGCGTCGACCCGAGCCTGGGTGCGAACCCGCCCTCGTCTCCGACCGCTGTGCTCAATTTCTGCGTCTTCAGCAGTGCCTTCAAGGAGTGGAACACCTCTGATCCGCGTCTCAGGGATTCGCTGAAGCTCTTTCCCATGGGGACGACCATGAACTCCTGGAGGTCGAGGTTGTTATCGGCGTGCGCGCCGCCGTTGAGTATATTCATCATCGGCACCGGAAGGGTCCTGGCCTTCGGCCCGCCAAGGTGTCTGTAGAGAGGCACGCCCCCGTCGGCTGCCGCTGCGTGCG
This sequence comes from Thermoplasmata archaeon, assembly GCA_041304525.1. Taxonomy (GTDB): domain Archaea; phylum Thermoplasmatota; class Thermoplasmata; order UBA10834; family UBA10834; genus UBA9653. The sequence continues at coordinate 29,036 of JBFYNF010000061.1, forward strand.
CCACAGCCAGGGACACGCCGAGGACCGCGTTGGCCCCGAGTCTAGACTTGTTGTCAGTGCCGTCGATGTCCAGCAGGAGCGCATCAATCTCCGACTGTCCCGACGGGTCCATGCCCTTGAGCTTAGGGGCTATCGCTTTGTTGACGTTCCGGACTGCGTTCTGGACGCCCTTGCCCATGAACCGAGAGCTGTCCCCGTCCCTGAGCTCGACGGCCTCCTTCGTGCCAGTAGATGCTCCCGAGGGCACCGCAGCGCGACCCACCTTGCCGTTGGACAGCATCACATCGACCTCAACCGTCGGATTGCCCCTGGAGTCGAGTATTTCCCTCGCCTTCACAGATGCGATTTTCGCCATTCTTATCAGATGATGAACAACGAATCACGATAAATACCGATTGGGTGAAAGTGGTGGAGCGGCGACGTTCTTCGTTCCAGCGTGGAAGCCGGAAAAGTTTATTTACGACGCTCCCAGCTGACCACGTGTAGATGACCGAGTTCGCGCAGCTGGACCCAAGACTGAACGAGTTCCTCAGGAGTCAGGGGATAGTCGAGCCGACGGAACCGCAGAGAAAGGCGATACCAGCCATCCTGTCGAGCGAGCACCTTCTCCTGGTCGCGCCCACGGGCATTGGCAAGACGGAAGCGGCCATGTTGCCGATCCTCACGCTGCTGGCCAAGGAAAAGGGTCCGGGAATCAAGTGCCTCTACGTGACCCCGCTCAGGGCGCTCAACAGGGACTTGCTCAAACGACTCAAGGAGATGGGCAACTCTGTCGGGGTCAAGGTGGCGGTCAGGCATGGAGACACCCCGCAATCGGAGAGGACGGCGCAGTCGAAGTCTCCCCCCGATGTCATGATCACCACGCCTGAGACGCTCCAATTGCTGTTCACGGGCCGCAACCTGAGGAGACATCTAGCCAATGTACGGCACGTAGTCATCGATGAGATACACGAACTCGCCGAGGACGAGCGCGGAGCACAGCTCGCGGTGGGACTCGAGAGGCTCGCCGGCATCGCAGGCGAGTTCCAGCGGATAGGGCTCTCCGCCACGGTGGGTTCGGTCAACGAGGTGTCGGGGTTCCTTGCGGGTATGGGAAGGGATGTCGTCGACCTGAAGGTTTCAGCGGCGAAGGAGATGGTCATATCGGTCGAGAGTCCGCAGGTCGGCCACGACGACAAGGCCTTGGCCACGCGCCTCCAGACGGACGAGAAGCATGTCGCAGCGATGAGGAGATGCCGGGAACTCATAGACGGGCACAACTCAACGCTGTTCTTCGTGAACACGAGGGACTACGCGGAGGCGCTGGGCGTCAGGTATCATCTGTGGGACGAGGCTTTCAGCGTCGGTGTGCATCACGGTTCACTTTCCAAGGACATCAGAGTGCAGATGGAGGACGATTTCAAGGAGCAGCGACTCAAGGCCTTGATATGCACGTCGTCACTCGAGCTCGGCATCGATGTCGGCTCGGCGGACTTCACGATCCAGTTCAACTCGCCCAGGCAGGTCACGAGGCTCATACAGCGCGTGGGCAGGGCGGGGCACAGGCATTACGAGACCTCCACCGGGAGCGTCATCACGACGACTCCTGCGGAGACCGCGGAGAGCCTCGTGATAGCCCGGAGGGCCATGCTCGAGGAGCTCGAGCGGTACCGCATACGCCAGAACCCGCTGGGGGTGCTCGCGAACCAGCTCGTGGCCATGACCCTCACGGAGCCTAAGGTGGACAAGGATTGGGCGTACTCGACCATCAAGAGGAGCTATCCGTTCAGGAGCCTCCTCAGGGCGGACTTCGACGAGGTGCTGAGGCTCCTCGCCGAGCTGCACATACTGTGGAACGACGAGGCGACCTTCAGGAAGAAGACGAACGGCATGAGGCACTTCTTCGACAACATATCTATGATCCCGGACGAGAGGACCTACAGGATACGCGAGGTGTCCTCGAGGAGGGTGATAGGGACTCTCGATGAGAGTTTCGTCGCGTCGTACGCGGAGCCATACGCGACCTTCGTGGCGCGTGGGAGGACCTGGCGCGTGATAGAGGTCGGCGAGGACGAGGTCATGGTCGAGCAGGTCCGGGAGATCGGCGCGACGCCCTCGTGGATAGGCGAGGAGATACCGGTCCCCTACGAGGTGGCGCAGGAGGTCGGCGCCATGCGCAGGCTGCTCCCTATGGATCTCTACCCGGCCGACGGGACGACGAAGAAGGAGGTCGTGGACTGGGTCGCGCGTCAGAAGGACCTGCCAGTGCCCACGGACAAACTCGTGACCGTGGAGCAGGGCGATGGGGTCATAGTCATCAACTGCTGCTTCGGGAGCAGGGTCAACGAGACCCTGGCGAAGCTCATCACGACGCTCCTGGCCGCCAGGTTCGGTGAGAGCATCGGCGTGCACACCGAGCCTTACTCGATCGTGCTCGAGGTGCCTAGAGGGCTCAGGGTTGACGATGTCCTCCGGACGATTAAGGAGACCGACACCGCAGGCCTGCATCAGCTCATGAGGCTCATCGTGCGCAACTCCTCCGACCTTCGCTGGCAGTTCGTCCATGTGGCGAAGAAGTTCGGGGCGGTGCGGAAGGACGCCGACTACAAGATGCTGAACGTCTCGAAAATGATCGACGTGTTCGAGCGCTCGCCCATATTCGAGGAGGCGGTCTCAAAGACGCTCTGGGAGAACATGGACGTGGAAGGCACGGCCGCCGTCCTGAAGAGGATACAAGAGGGCACCATAGAGCTGAGGACCGGCAAGCTCTCCCCGATGGGCGCAGAGGCGATAGGTGACAGGCGCGAGCTCGTCCAGCCACAGAGGGCGGACAAGACCGTGCTGCTGGCGCTCAGGGACCGGCTGGCGTCCGAGGACATCGTCCTCGTGTGCATGAACTGCAGGAGCCAGCGTAGGACGACCGTGGGAGCGCTCCATGAAAGGGTGAAGTGCGCGAAGTGCGGCGGGGTGCTCGTCGCGGCTCTGCAACCCTACGCGAAGAAGGACTTCGATGTACTGCGGAAGGGTGCCTCGGACGAGGAGGGGAGGCGGGCGCTCAAGAGGATATACAAGAACGCGAACCTGGTGATGGCCCACGGCAGGAAAGCAGCCATAGCTATGGTCGGCAGGGGAGTGGGCGCGGACACCGCAGCGAGGATACTCGCCCGTTACCACCTAGAGGACGACGAGTTCCTCAGAGACATACTCGCGGCCGAGATCACATACGCCAGGACGAAGAGGTTCTGGGACTAGCGCCTCGGCGGGCGGAAGCCCAGGCCTATCACATAGACCTCCGAGCTCGATTCCCTGGAGGCCCTCGGATGGTTCGTATGGTGCTCCTCGAACCTGCGCCTCACGCTATCAGTGAACGACTTGCCTAAATCGCCCGAGAACATCTTGGCGACGAAGTCGCCTCCAGGCTTCAGGACCTTGACGGCGAATACGAGCGCATGCTCGCACAGCTCGACCGAGCGTGCGTGGTCGTATGTGTAGTTGCCGCTGATGTTCGGGGACATGTCCGACAACACGACATCCGCCCCCTCGGGGGCCAGCTCGAGGATGCGTTCGGCGACCGACTCGTCCCTGATGTCCCCCCTGATGATTGTAACACCCTCGATCGGTGCGACCCGCTCGATGTCAACAGCGAAGACCTTGGAGCCAGGGCCTGCCAACTCAACAGCCACCTGGGACCAGCCGCCAGGAGAGGCGCCCAGGTCGACCACTGTGTCGCCGGCCTCGATGAGGGCGAACCTGAAATCGAGCTGCTTCAGCTTGTACGACGCCCTGCTCCGATAGTGCTCCCGCTTGGCCTTCCGGTAGTAGAAGTCCTTCCTGTGCTGCGATCGCCAAGCCTTGGTCACGGAGAAGGGATACCCGCAGGGCGGATTTATCATTATGCAGGCGGATGGCAAAAGGTATAGGCACAATAGGCAATCGCCCAGACCGAGGCTGGTACAGGATGCCGAAAGGTATGACCTACGCGGAGGCGGGAGTGGACATAGACAGGAAGTCTCAGAGCATCTCGGCCCTCGTCGAACACCTCAAGTTCAAGAGGAAGGGCTTCGGAAAACCACTGGACCTGCCAGGACACTTCGCTGGCCTCATAGACTTGGGGGACGTCGCACTCACACTATGCACTGACGGCGTCGGGACCAAGTTACTTATCGCGGACGAGATGAAGAAGTGGGACACCGTGGGAATAGACTGCATCGCCATGAACGTGAACGACACGATATGTGTCGGGGCGGAGCCCATTGCGTTCGTGGACTACATCGCGACCGACGAGCCCGACGAGAAGAAGTCGGCGGAGGTCGGTAAGGGCCTCGATGTCGGCGCAAGGCTTTCTAACATGACCATAGTCGGAGGAGAGATCGCGGTCCTGCCGGAGCTGGTTAAGGGCTTCGACCTCGCGGGGACGTGCCTCGGAGTCGTCGACAAGGACAGGATTGTGACCGGCCAGCGGATCAAACCAGGAGATGCCATCGTGGCATTGCCCAGTTCGGGCGTCCACTCGAACGGACTGACACTCGCAAGGAAAATCATCGAGAAGGCGGGGGTCGGCTACAAGAAGAAGGTGAAGGGCCTGCAAAGACCAATGGGCTTGGAGCTCCTCGAGCCGACGACGATCTACGTCAAGCAGGTGCTGGGGATACTAGACAGGCACGAGGTGCACGGTATGGCGAACATCACCGGCGGAGGCTTGAGGAACCTTATCAGGCTCAAGAAGGGCGTCGGGTTCGAGATCGACGACCCGATGAGGCCAAATGCCATATTCACCGTGCTCCAGGAACTCGGCGACGTATCTGACCAGGAGATGTATCAGACGTACAACATGGGGATGGGATACTGCCTCATCGTCCCCGAACGCGAGGCTGATGGCTGCGTCAGAAAGGCTGGCAAGGGAGCGAAGGTCGTGGGACGCGTCGTGAAGAAGGATGGCGTGAGGGTGCCTTCTCTCGACCTCGCGTACAAAGTCTACTAGTCATTTCCCAAGCAGGGAACCTATGACTGCGCCCAGGGCCGTGCACGTCTCAAGTGACATGCCCCGGGTCGTGATGTCGAGGTGTTTTCCAGCGATCTCGAACATGTCCTTCGGGAGCCCGTGAGGACCGAGGCCGAACACCAAGAGCACTGACTTGCCCGACCGGAGAACGGACCGGACATCCTCGGGATTGACCGACTTACCCTTCGCGGGTTTCCTGGTCGTGACAATCGCCTCGCCGAGCTGTGG
>JBFYNF010000062.1:0-12136 GCA_041304525.1 Thermoplasmata archaeon
CCGAAGAGGGGCAAGTCGCTCAACCGGAGGCTGAACATGTGGCCCCGGAGGAAGCTCCACCAGTTCATCGAGTACAAGGCCGCCTGGAGAGGCGTGCCTGTGGTCAAGGTGGACCCGTACAACAGCAGCAGGAGGTGCCCGATATGTGGGACGATACAGTATTCCCGAATGGGCGCCCGGTTCGAGTGCGAGTGCGGCTGGCGTGTCGACAAGCACGTGAACGCCGGCATCAATCTGCTGCAGACAGCCTTCCCGGAAGGGGAGGCAGGGGGCTTATGGTTCAGCCCCGGCGCGTTCCGGCATGACGTGATGATGGTCCTCTACGACCCCGTGAGGGGCGCACGGCCGGAGCCGAATGGGACGAGTCAGATGGCGGGGCGGTCCTGACGGACCATCACCCGACTTTGACAGAACCCCGATATGCGGGTACCGGGATTGGCAAGGCGCATATACATGCTATGAGGATTACGGGGCCTATGTCTCTTGACGAAATCACTTCCCTCACGAGCAAGGAGCGCATCCTGCTGTATCTCTCGGACTTTCTTCACATGGATGATCGGTTCGAGCTACCGTCGGATCTCGTGCAGGAAACGATCTCGTACTGTACGGGTATCCAAAGGAAGCATTTGTCGAAGTACCTCGACGACTTGATGAAGGAGAGCCTCATCGTCGAGAGGAAGGCGCATATACAGGGCATGAGGCAGCGCATGAACGGGTATTACCTTGCCCCCTCTGGCTATTCGAAGGCGACCGAGATACGCGACCGGATTAAAGACATCGAGGTGGACATCAGGGACAACGGACATACCGTGAGGATGAAGGTGTGTGAGGTAGATGATACGACCCCGTCTAGAATCACATACTGCGATATCGTGAGAGAGGCAATTGAGAAGGGCGAATTGACGTTGCCTGACCTCATGAATTTGGACGCCAAGAAACGCGAGGCTTTGGAGACGAAGGAGCGGTCGACCGATACGTACAAACGTGCCCTCGAGACAGCGTGGAGGGACGGTCAAGTGACGGCGACCGAACGTTTTCTGATCGAGGAGCTGAGGAAGCACCTGAATATCACAGACGCGCAACACAAGGCACTGGAAGAGGAGATACTCAAGAGTGTGGCGCAGGACCACATGGAGTTTCTGAGAACATATCGCGGTGTGCTTGAGATTGCACTCTCCGACGGAGAGATATCGGGTGCGGAAGCGGAGATAGTCGAGGTCCTAAGGAAGACCTTCATGATCTCGAGGAAGGAGCACGAGAACCTTCTGGCCGATGTGGAGTCGACAATATGCGGTCCTCCAGGGGTTCATGATACGGATGCATAGTGGCATCGCAGCTGCCGCCTATCGCCTTACCGCAGCCCGGTTCTCGCCTGTGAGTCCCTCAAAGTATGCGTAGGCCATCTTCGGCGTGTTGTGGTGATAGCCGACCTTTCCATGCCTGTCGACCATGATTAATCCACCGAGTCCATCGACTCTTCGAGCAAGCATTTGGATGCCTCCCTCGCATGCGCCGAAGACGTCCTCTCCTCGCCCCAGGAGATCGATGGCAGTCTTTGCCAGCACGACGGCCATGATCTTCTCGCCCCATCCCGTTGATGAAGCGGCTCCCATGGTATCGTCCGCGTACGCTCCCGCGCCCACTATGGGCGAATCCCCGACGCGTCCTGCGAGCTTCCTCCTGATTCCTCCTGTAGAAGTCGCGCACGCAAGGTGCCCCTCCTTGTCTATGGCGCACGCTCCCACGGTGTCAAGTGGATGACCAGAGAACTCTTCCCTTGTCTGGAGCACGCCCGTCTTGAGGAATAGTTTGTAGTCTTCGAGTTCCCTGCCTACCAGAAGGTCCTCCTCGGAGCACTCACCGAAACCTTTCGAGAGGGCGAACTTGAGCGCCCCGTCCCCTGCGAGCATGGAGAACTGCGTATCCTCCATCAGCTTCCTGGCAACCTTGACGGGGTTTCTCATGTATCTCAACGCTGCGACGGCGCCGGACCTGAGAGTCGATCCATCCATGATGATGGCGTCCATCTCGACCTGACCGGACTGGTTCAGCACGGAGCCCCTTCCTGCGTCGAATATCGGGTCGTCCTCCATCGCCATTACTGCGTTTTCGACCGCATCGATGGAGGATGCGCCTCCTACGAGTATGTCAATAGCAGTCTCGGCGGCGTGGCGACACCCTTTGACGTGCGCGTCTGCTTGTTCGTCAGGAATGTCCCAGGCGCCTCCGTGGACGATGACGGATGGTTTCATGCGCCAGAGTAATCTCTCTCTCCAGTTATAATGGCTACACGAGCAGCTTGAACACCTTGTCGTGTTGCCTTACCCTATCCTTGACTTTGATTCCGACGGACTGGCCTGCGGCCGCGCTCGGGACGGGTTTACGGTCGATCTCCATCGACTCGACCTTCTGTTCAAAATCAGTCGTGGCGCCCTTTATGCGCACTGTGTCTCCGACGGATAAGGATCCGGAGGTGATTTCGATGGCTGCCACACAAGGTTTCGCGAAGAACAGCGTAACGTTGCCAATCAACTCTTCCGCCATGGTCCCCCTCTTCCTGACTAAATCCGTTTACGTGTATTAGGACGTTTGCAGGTATCCGGCCAGCTGGCTCTATATCGGTCGAGGGGCGCGGCGCTGAGCCCATGATTGTCGGTCTGTGGCCCAAACCGAGCAACCAGCCAGGTTCCGCGAAAGTTATAATAGGCAGTAGTGGTTCACCAACCTCGGCCAGAAACATAGCCTGGGGATGCATGATGGCAGGGCTGGAAAGAGGGAAGCGCAAGCCCACGGTCAAGAGGTGTCCAACGCCTCCAAGATTCGCGGGGGAGATGCTGAGCGTCCTCTCGGACGTCATGTCCGTTGAGAACCTCGACTCGGTCCTCCACAAGATTGCGTCCACGGTCGCTGAGTTGTTCTCCGTGCGCGCCCTCATCATCTCGGTCCTGGATGAGAATGACCAGGTGTTCCGTGTCCGGGCCACACACGGATACGAGCCCGATAGGGCAGAGACGCTGAGGAAGTTCACATACAGCCAGCAGCGTATGAAAAAAGACCTCGATGAGAAGTACAAGATCATGGAGAACGTGTACTTCGTCCGCTCTGGTCCAGAGGAGTTCGTCAAGGCCGATGAATTGTTCTACTTCCATATTCAGGACATCACGAAACCACGTGGAGATCCTCAGGAGTGGCATGAACTCGACTACATGAAGCTCCTGTTCCGTGACCGGGAGGGCGTTACGAGCGGGTATATCGAAGTCATCGAGCCCGTCAACAAGCAGGTCTTCGACACCACCACCATCGAGGCGATGCAGATATTCTCACAGCTCGCAGGTGTCGCGATAGAGAACGCGAAGATGTATCAGCAGCGGGTCGAAGAGGCCCAGAGATCGAAGTTCCTGAGTGACATCATCGCCCACGACATCAACAACTACAACCAGGCGGTCACGAGTTATCTGGCGATGGCCCAGGCCGATGGGCAGGATGCCAGGAGCACCCAGAAGTTCCTGGAGAGGGCATCATCATCTGCATGGTCCATCAGCGAGCTCATACAGCGAGCGAGTAAGCTGGCGAAGATCGAGGAGGAGGGCGCCGCGAACATGGGTCCCATCGAGCTGGGCGAAGTGCTCAAGGCGAGCGCGGCCTCCGTGTTGCGCGAGTCCGCGGATCAGAAGGTCAAGATCGACGTGAAGCTGGGCGGGAACAGGTACTTCGTCACTGGCAACGAACTTGCGGAAGAGATATTCACGAACATACTGAGGAACGCGGTGGAGTACGACCCGCACGAAGAGGTTGTCGTCGAGGTTTCCGTCGGCGAGTTCTTCGTCGACTACATGAGATACTGGTGCGTCTCTGTTGCGGACAACGGGATCGGGATCCCCGATTCCAAGAAGAACCTCGTCTTTGGCCGATTCAACGGACAGGAGGGTGGTCTGCCGGCGAGCGGCCTCGGCCTGTCGATCGTGCGCGCTGTCGTGGAGGCATATCACGGCATGGTCTGGGTCGAGGACAGGGTCCTAGGGGACCACTCGAAGGGGAGCGTTTTCAGGGTCGCCCTCCCAATGACATCTTCACGATGAACGGTCTTACGAGAGGCTTATCCCGTCCCCAAGGCAATACGGTAACATGGTGATGCCATGAGATTGAAGGGCAAGGTCGCTCTCATCACTGGAGGGACGGAGGGCATGGGATATGCCACGGCTGAGCTCTTCCTCAAGGAGGGCGCGAGGGTCTCCGTTTCTGGCAGGTCGTCAGAGAAGGGTGCTCAGGCGCTCAAGATGCTTTCCAGATTCGGCGATGTCCATTTCGTGCGGGGGGATGTCGCTAGCTCAGACGATGCGGCACGGATGGTCGAAGAGACCGTCGCCAGATTCGGCCGATTGGACATATTGTTCAACAACGCGGGGATATACATCGAGAAGCCCGTCGAAGACATGACCGAGGATGAGTGGGATCGCCTCATGGATGTCAATGTGAAGGGCACGTTCCTCGTCACCAAGTTCGCCCTGCCTCACATGAAACGTGAGCGCGGAGGGGTGATTGTGAACAACTCATCCGATGCTGGTCTCATCGGAAACAGGAATTGCCCTGCGTATTGCGCCTCGAAAGGTGCTGTCACGCTCATGACGAAGGCAATGGCCCTCGATTATGCTGGATGGGGCATCAGGGTCAACTCCGTGAACCCCGGGACTATTGATACCCCGATGCTCGCGCGCGAGGTCGAAGCCGCCAAGGACCCAGAGGGATACATGATGCGCACTCGGGCTGAGAGTCCGATGGGGCGGATAGGCCGTGCTGAGGAGGTAGCGAAGGCGGTCCTATTCCTCGTCTCAGATGAATCCTCGTTCGTGACAGGGGCCTCGCTGTCAGTCGACGGCGGGTCCACCGCTCAATGAGCGAGTGTCGGGTCTTCGTGGCAAATTATATGCCCGGGAAGGCCGCTGAATCTTCAGAGGGTGGAGAATCGTGACACGGTCAAGCAGGTCTGGTTCCGCGGTCCTGAGGGACGCCATCGCAATGGAGGTCGACGGGAAGGAGTTCTTTGAACGCGCGTCCAGGATGATGGCGCACAAGCGCTCAAAGGATATGTTCCTGAGCCTCGCGGCTCAGGAGAAGAGGCATATAGACGTGCTGAGCCACCAGCTCGAACTGCTCGACCAAGGTCTAGATTGGGTCACGCTCGAGGACGCGAAGACGGCTTCAGCTCCGTCATCTGGGTTCTCCGTGTTCAGGGGCCGCGGGATGAGAGGATTGGATCTGAGGCCAGATGCGGGCGAGCTCGAGGTGGTAGATGTCGGCATAGATGTGGAGAAGAAATCGATCGAGTATTACAGGACCGCGGGGCAGGAGACGGAGATTGCGAACGCCCGCCAGGTGTTCAATTGGCTCGTGGGCGAGGAATCGGGCCATCTGACGATACTCCAGGCGGAACGTGACAGCCGGTCTGGATCAGGGTTCTACTACGATACTATGGAGTTCAGTCTCGAGACTGAATGAGCACTACAGCGCGCCGTTCCTGATGGATTCCACAACATGCAACATGTCCGAGAACACCGCGTATGCGGTCTGCGTCAACGCAGGGTCCTTCTCGAGTATTGTCAGTTCGCCCATGAGGTCTGTCTGAATGGTGATGGCGCTTGAAGTGCCTTCAACCGACCAGAACGGGCTGTCGGGTCCGACAGACTCGGGCTTGACCGTGAGCCTGATATCGCCATCTGCCATTGTGGCGCTCGCGACCAGTCTGATCTTCATTCCTTTCGCCTTTGCCTCGGCCAACGCCTTGGCGGACACACCTCCCACACCTGTCCTGTTGACATCTCTTGGGGTCTTCCTGGCATCCATGAGGACGTTGGCCAGAGCAGTGATCTTGGCGGCAGCGTCCCAACCGTCGATGTCTAATGACGGGTCTGCCTCGGCTATGCCACGGGCCTGAGCCTCCCTTATCGCGTCCTCGGCGGTCCTTCCACGGGTCATCTCTGTGAGGACGAAGTTGGACGTGCTGTTCAGGATCCCTCTCAGCCCCGTGACTTGACATCCCGGGAGTGTCTTCTCCACGAGGCTGAACACAGGCGTCCCATCCATGACTGTCCCTTCGAACCTGAAGCGGGCCCCTCTGGAGCGCGCCAGTGCCCTCAGCTCGCAGTAGGCGAATGCGATTGGCCCTTTGTTCGCAGTGACGACGTCCATGCCGTTTCCGAGGGCTTTCGAGATGTGCTCTATTGCAGGTTGGCCCGACTTGATATCTAGCGTTGTCAGTTCCACGACCATATCCGCGACGGTCTTGGATATGATTTCAAGTGGGGCGAGGTCAGTGTGTGAGTCAGGATATCCCCTCAGGTCACCGTTCGTCTCAAGTTCCTTCAACGCTCTATTCAGGTCGAGGCCCTTCTCGGACATGAGGGATCCCTTGGATTTCGTGGATATTGCCACGACCTCGACATCCAGTCCTCTTGACTGGAGAAGCCAGGAGCGTTTCATAAGCAGAAGCCGCGTGAGCTCTTGCCCGACGTGACCGAATCCAATGATGGCGAGGCGGAGTATCATCTAACACACCTTCACAACATCTGAGCCATGGACCCTTTTCTGGACAATCACATCTTCGTGAACTCGTCCTTGCCCGCGCCGCACTCCGGGCACGTCCAATCCTCCGGCAGGTCTTCGAATGCCGTGCCAGGGGATATGTTCTGAGTCGTGTCGCCCTTCTCGGGGTCATATACCCAGCCGCAGACATTGCACTGGTATTTCGCCATGTCGGCCATGTGCTTGGTATCCTTTTGCATGTACTTTTACTCTGCCCCACTCCGTGTTGGTTCGGGAGATGAATGGATGCGCAGGAGACCCTCGCTAGGACCATCCCGCGGACGGAGATTGAACGACTGTCGACTTCGCAGGACGAATTTCGTATTTCATGTGACGATTAGCCACCGAGGGTTGAACACATCCTGGTGGAAAACGCTCATGTTTGGTTCGATTAGATACACTTAAGTATAATCTCGCTTGTCTAGGCGCCCGGGGGGCTCAGGGCGCCACCGAGTCAGTACTGGCATCCGCGGACCCTCACCGTAGTCTAGAGGAATTTCGGGCAAAGAAAGGTGTTCGAATGAAGATAAGCAGCTTCAAGTGGTTGTTCGGCAGAAACTCCGAGTTCTGGCCGACGAACATGAAGACTGGGATGTGGGCATGGGTCGGACACAGGCTGACGGGGTTAGCCCTCGTAGCATATGTGTTCCTGCACCTATCGTTCATATCGACGGCTTCGATGGCTGAGGGCGGCGCGGACTTCGATGTTCTTATGGAGACGACCTCCCAGCCCCTGTTCGTCGCGATGGACTTCCTGCTTGTGATAGTGGTGATATACCACGCGATGAATGGGCTCAGGGTCGTGCTTTTCGACCTGGGTGTTGGGATCAGGCGCCAGAAGCTGGTGTTCTGGGTCACGATGGCCATCTCGGCCGTCCTGATCGTGGGCGGCCTGCTCGCGATATGGCACCTGGTGTTCCCCGAGGGGGTGGCCTGAAGATGTCCGAGCAGACAGTGGCGACCTCCAAGGTCGCAGGCACATGGGCATGGGCTTTCCAGAGGATCTCGGCAGTGTTGCTGATAGTCTTCCTGGCAGTGCACCTGTATGCGTCGCACTTCATGGATGTCGGCGAGGAGACGAGCGGGGAATCGCTGATCACCTTCGATGAGGTCAGTCTGAGACTCGACCAACTCCTCTACATCGTGGTCGACTATGGAATGCTGTCCATGGTCCTTCTGCACGGCCTGAACGGTTTCAGGACCGTCCTGTTCGACTTTGACATGTTCGTTAAGAGGAAGAAGGTCATCGATGTGACCCTGTGGGTCGTCGGCATCGGGACGCTCATCTGGGGCATCGTGATACTCTTCCCCTTCATCAGCGGCGCAGGAGGCTGAGCGATTGTACTACCACAAGATACTGGTGATCGGGGGCGGCCTTGCCGGGCTCAGGGCGGCTATCGAGTCCGCGCCCAAGGTGGATACTGCGATCATATCGCAGGTTCATCCCGTCAGGTCGCACTCAGGGGCTGCTCAGGGAGGCGTGAACGCGTCTCTGGCGAACAACCCCGCGGCGAAGGATGACACATGGGAGAAGCACGCGTTCGACACGGTGAAGGGCAGCGACTACCTGGCCGATCAGGACGCCGTCGAGTTCATGACGAAGGAGGCAGGCCCATGCATATACGAGATCGAGCACTGGGGCTGTCCTTTCTCCAGGACCGACGAGGGCAAGATCGCGCAGAGGCCGTTCGGCGGCGCGGGCTATCCAAGAACGTGCTATGCTGCAGACAAGACTGGCATGTACATGCTGCACACGCTCTGGGAGCGCTCGGTGAAGCTTAACGTGCCTCTCTACGAGGACCGGGTGATGGTTGACCTTGTGCTCGAGGGCGACTCGGTCCGCGGTGTCATATGTCTGAACATGAGGACGGGTGAGCTTGAGCAGTTCATGGCCGAAGCGGTGATAATAGCCAGTGGCGGCAGTGGACAGATCTACGGAAGGTCGACCAATTCGCTCATATCGACTGGGTCGGCCCAGTCCACATGCTACAGGAGAGGCGTTCCACTGAAGGACATTGAGTTCATCCAGTTCCATCCGACATCGCTCTTCGGGACCAATATCCTCATGACCGAGGGCGCTAGGGGCGAGGGCGGGTATCTCGTCAACAACCTGGGTGAGAGGTTCATGTCGAAGTACGCTGCGAAGGCGATGGAGCTAGCCCCGAGGGATATCGTGTCCCGGTCCATACAGACCGAGATCAACGAGGGCAGGGGCATAAACGGACAGGACTTCGTCCATCTAGACCTGCGGCATCTGGGCCGCGAGAAGATCCTCGAGAGGCTCCCCGGCATCAGGGACCTGGCGATCAACTTCGTAGACGTGGATCCGATTGAGAAACCTGTACCGATACAGCCAGGACAGCACTACACGATGGGCGGTATCGACACCGATATCGACGGCGCCACCAAGTTCAAGGGGTTGTACGCCGCGGGTGAGTGCGGCTGCGTGAGCGTCCACGGCGCGAACAGACTCGGCGGCAACTCGCTCCTTGACACGGTAGTGTTCGGCAAGAGGTCAGGACGGGTCGCAGCGGAGTATGTGCTCTCCAAGAAAGCCTCGAAGGAAGGCGAGGGTGCGATGAACAAGTGCCTGAAGGAGTCCAAGGAGCGCATCGATGGTTTGCTCTCCAGGAAGGGCACAGAGAACCACTCCGATATCAGGGCCGATATGAAGGAGACCATGATCAAGAAGGTCGGCATCTTCAGGAACAAATCGCTGATGGATGAGGCTGTGGCCGAGATAAAGGCGCTCAAGGCTCGTTACGCCAACATGTCCGTTCAGAACAAGGGCAAGGGCTACAACCTTGACCTGATAAGGGCTATCGAACTCGAAGGCATGTTGGATGTCGCCGAGGCCATAGCGGTCGGTGCGCTCAAGAGGGAGGAGAGCAGGGGTGCGCATTCCAGGCTCGACTTCAAGGAGAGGGATGATGCGAAATTCCTCCAGCACACCATCGCGACCTACTCCCCCAAGGGGCCTGTCATAACCTATTCGCCAGTGAAAGTGACCAAGTACAAGCCTGAGGCAAGGAGGTACTGACATGGCCGAAGGAGATATCACCCTGAAGGTGCAGAGGTTCGACCCGACTGCCGACAAGCTGCCTTACTGGCAGAGCTTCACTGTGAAGACTCGGCCTGGCATGACCGTGCTCGATGCGCTCTTCGAGGTCCTGAACCACCAGGACGGCACGCTCTCGTTCAGGTTCTGTTGCAGGGCTGGCGTGTGCGGCTCGTGTGCGATGATCATCGGTGGCAAGGCCAGGCTCGCATGCGAGACCCAGGTCGCGCAGTTCCTCGGAAAGGGCGACCTCATGCTCAGCCCACTGCCCCACCAGCCGGTGGTGAAGGACCTGGCGGTGGACTACGAGCACTTCTTCGACAGGCTGAAGCGGGTCAAGCCATACCTGGTCGGCAAGGAGCCGTACCCCGAGAAGGAGTACATACAGTCGACCAAGGAGAGGCAGCCGATAAACGAGCCGATCGACTGCATCCTGTGCGGTTCGTGCACTAGCTCGTGTACGATGGCCTGGACCAACAGTGACTACCTCGGCCCGGCCGCGCTCCTGAAGTCGTACAGGTTCGTCGCGGACACAAGGGACGCGGTCCAGGACGAACGCCTCGACATCATGGAGAGCGAGAGCGGCGTCTGGCGCTGTCACACGCAGTTTAACTGCGTCGAGGTCTGCCCGAAGAAGCTCAATCCCACGGAGGCCATACAGAAGATGAAGATCAAGGCCTTCAAGAGGAAGCTGCTCGGCAGGCGCAAGGCGAAGAAGTGAGATAGGAAAACCTCAGAAAACGGAGGAAGAGGCTGTTGCCTCTTCCATCCTCTTGCAGTTTTTCAAGGAGTCACAGCGGACTTACTACTTCTTGGGCTTCTCCTTCAAGGACGTCAAGAAGTCGTGGTGATCCTCCTCGTCCTGAAGTATGCTCTCGAAGATGAACCTCGTCGTGGGGTCCTTCTCAGCGTCGGCCACCTTCTCGATCTCCTTGTAGAGCTCGATGGCCTCTACCTCGGCCTTGATGTCGAAGTCGACCATCTTCCACATCTCGTCCCCTACATAGATCGGAGTGGGCTTGGTCGTAGGGACGCCACCGAGGTACCACAGTCTCTCAGCAATCTTCTCGGCGTGCTTCATCTCCGCAATGGCTATCTCCCGCAGCTTGTCGCTTATCGCGAAGTGTTCCACTCCCATCCACTGTACATGTTGCCACATGTACTGGATCGAGACCTGGATTTCTCTCGCGATGGCCTTGTTCAGCAAGTTCTTCAACTTCTCTGACGCCATGCAATTTCCTCCATTGTTCAGGGCCTTCCCCCACGGGTGCGCGAGCGCGTGGCCCATGACGCCGTTACAGATGCCATGAGCTATCATAAAACTTTAGGCGAAGTGCCGCACCTCAGATAGACCCGGCAGCGTGTCACGGACGTATGTGTGCCATCATTGGCACGTGTAGCCGCCGTCGACGGAGAATGCAGTGCCAGTGATGAAGCTGGCATCATCTGACGCAAGGAAGAGGACTGCGTTCGCGACCTCCTTGGGCACGCCCAATCTCCCTATTGGATGGCACTCGCATAGCTCTCTCCTGTACTCCTCCACTGGCTTGTTCCGAGCCTTGGCTTCTTGTCTGAACATGGGCGTGTCTATCTCGCCAGGGCAGACACAGTTCGCTCTTATGTTCTTCTGAGCGTAGTCAAGTGCCAAGCACTTCGTCATGAGGACGACCGCTCCTTTGGACGTGTTGTACGCGATTGCGTTCCTGTCGCCAACGAGGCCGCTACAGGATGCGTTGTTCACGATGGCACCTCCGCCCTGGCCGAGCATGATCGGCACCACCTCCTTGCACATCAGGAAGACACCTTTGACATTTATGGCCATGATTTCGTCCCATGCCTCCTCTGAGACCTGCTCCACAGTCCCTTCTACAAGTATCCCTGCGTTGTTGAACAGGACATCGATTCGCCCGAGCCTATTCCGGGCCTCCGCGACCATCCGCCTGACATCATCATACTTGCTCACGTCACCCGTGATGAAGAGCGGTTCGTGGCCTTTTTACCTGAGCTCAGCGGCGGCGGACTCGCATGAGGCCTTGGAGAGATCTATTACCGCTACCGTCGCCCCTTCCTCAAGGAACCTCTCAGCCGTCGCCTTCCCTATGCCAGACGCCCCTCCCGTGACGATTGCCGTCTTGCCGTCGAACCTTCCACTGGACAAGTTGACCAATCCCGGGCGTAATCGCAATGGCAGTCTTAAGTCTGTTCTGGCGACCCCCCCAGCAAATACAAATAACCGCTGCCCCCTTTGTTCGCCCCGTAGAGGGGTGCCGGTGGCTGTGGCGAAGAAAGTGCTCGGGATGCTCGGGAGCCCACGCCGGGACGGCAATTCTGCCCAGTTGCTCGATGCTGCGCTGGAGGGCGCGAGGTCTGCGGGCGCGGAGACGGAGCGGCTGGACTTGGCAGCCATGGACCTCAACCCGTGTCTTGAGTGCAGAGCATGCGACGCCGCTGCGAAGTGCTCTCAGCACGGGGACGACATGGGCAGGATATACTCGAGGG
>JBFYNF010000063.1:0-6842 GCA_041304525.1 Thermoplasmata archaeon
GACAGGCATACCCCGCTCGGGACCATGAAGAAGAGATGCCCGTGGGTGAACATCGATGACCCGCTGATGCTCGCGTACCACGACGAGGAGTGGGGAGTGCCAGTGCACGACGACCAGAAGACGTTCGAGTTCCTCGTCCTTGAGGGGGCTCAGGCGGGGCTCAGCTGGAGCACGATACTGAACAAGCGGGAGAACTACAGGCGCGCGTTCGCCGACTTCAATCCTGAGAAGGTCGCCGCGTTCGACGCGAAGGACGTGAAGAGATTGCTAGCGGACCCGGGGATAGTGCGCAACCGTCTGAAGGTCGGGTCAGCGATCTCCAACGCGAAGGCATTCCTCGAGGTCAGGGGCGAGTACGGGGACTTCGACTCCTACGTATGGTCCTTTGTCGGCGGAAGGCCGATTCGGAACGGGTGGAAGAGGTCGTCACAGATTCCCGTCACCTCTCCCGAGGCCAAGAAGATGAGCGCCGACCTCGTGAAGAGGGGGTTCAAGTTCGTCGGACCGACGATCTGCTACTCCCACATGCAGGCTACTGGCATGGTCAACGACCATCTCGTCGACTGCTTCCGCTATTCCGAGGTCGACTGATCCCACTCGGGCATGAGCATAACATTCATTTGCCATGTCCATGTTCTCTGGCGGGAGGATGCCACATTGAACGATAAGAGCTCAGCGTTTCTCGAGAACCTGTCGAACTGCTTCGGTCCTTCCGGGTTCGAGAGTGAGCCGACCAGGATGCTCAGGAACTATGTGGGCAAGTACTCTGATGACATGCGCACAGACAACCTGGGCTCTCTGTTGTTCACGAAGAATGGGCGGTCCGACAAACCCGTCGTGCTCATCCCGGCTCACATCGACGAGGTCGGGTTCATCGTGTCCTCTGTGAACGAGTTGGGATATCTCACGTTCAACACTTTGGGGGACTGGTTCCATCAGGTCCTGCTCGGACAGCGTGTGAAGGTGCGGACTTCAAAGGGAATCGTTGGCGGGGTGATAGCGGCCAAGCCGCCTCATCTGCTCACGGCGGAGGCGCGGGCCAAGGTGGTCTCGCAGGACAAGATGTTCATCGATGTCGGCGCCTCGAACCTGGACGAGGCGAAGGCCATGGGCATCAGGATAGGAGACCCGGTCGTCCCTGATTCTTCGTATTCCACTATCAGCAAGAGGATATTCAGCGACGGCAGGAAGCGGGGGTTGGATACTATCGCCATCGGCAAGGCGTTCGACAACCGGTCGGGCGTGTTCATCGCTGCCGAGGTCGTGAGGATATTGAAGGAACAGAGGATCGATCATCCGAACACCGTCGTGGGAGCGGCGACGACCCAGGAGGAGGTCGGGCTGAGGGGGGCGAGGACCACGGCATATATTGTGAAGCCAGACGTATGCCTGACAATAGATTGCGACCTTGCGGGCGATGTCCCCGGCATCGATGCGAAGGACGCCCCCACGAAGATGGGACTGGGACCATCCATAACCGTCTACGACCCGTCGATGATACCGAACCAGGGGCTACTCAAGCTCGTTCTCAAGGTCGCGGACCGGGCCGGCATACCATATCAACTGTCACAGACTGGAGGGGACGGCGGGGCGACCGACGCGGGGATAGTGCACATGTCCAACGCCGGGTGCCCGACGGTCGTGATCGGCGTGTCGGTAAGGCACATCCACGCCCATGCCGGGATGATGAGCATGACGGACGTGGAGAACACAATCAGGCTGCTCGTCGAGGTGACCAAGAAGCTGGACCAGAGAACTGTCGAGAGCTTCTCGGCGATTTGAACGACGGCCATCTCTGGGCCGCGGTGAGCAAGGTACGACCTGCGAGCTCGGAGCGTTGGGCGAGCTTCGATTCGAAGGGCTAGCATCGACGTGGGCGCCTCCTCCCACCGGGGCTCGGTGAGGCTCGGATGCCCGTAGCCGCAGCTTCCGTCGCCCTCGGCGCTCAGACCTCCCCTATACGACCGTCAGCGGCTACCTCCGTATCGTGTAGCAGCAACACATGGTTGAGCGACGATGCGCACTAGTGGTATTGCACTGGTCAAGACGTGATTCTTCTCTCCCTCCTAGGTTGTGGAGATCTCTTGCGCACTTGTTCTTGTGAATGGAGGAAAGTAACATGGAAAAGGAGTTTAGCGTAAAGCTGGAGAATAGGTCGGGAGAGCTAGCACGGATGACGGAGGTCCTGCAGAAGGACGGCGTGAACATCCGCGCAATCTCGACAGAGCCGAAGGCCGAGGTCGTGAGGATCGTCACATCCGACCCCGAGAAGGCCCGTAAGAGCCTCAGCCAATCGAACATGCAGTTCTCCGAGAGGAATCTGCTAGTAGCCAAGCTCGAGGACAAGCCTGGAGAGCTGGCTCGGATATCGGGAGCGCTCGCCAAGGCGGGCGTCAACATCGATGCCGCGTACATGATGGACAAGGATCCGACGCATGTGCATGTGGCGCTCGCCGTCAGTGACGAGAACAAGGCCAAGAACGTCCTGAAGCTGTGATCGGGAACGGTCCCCGGCCGATAAACCCTTTTCAGCCAGTTATTTCATCTGACAGACCGGAAGGGGATGGGCCGTTCGGCCATCATCCCGCCGGTAACGAGCCACGCCCGCCACCGCTTTCCTGCCCGCATCCCCATTCGGTTTCTCCAACGAGGCCCCACGTGCTGGCGTCCGAAAGAGCCGATCGCCATGCGATCCTGTCGAACATCCTGTCTTGAGGTCGCTATCCGAACATGGACCGTTTCACCCAGTGTCCGCAATACGGACAGACGTTGGTCTCCATCTCGAGGGCGTGGCCGCAGGAGCTGCACTTCCTCGTCGAGTCGCTCTCAGTCTCGGCGGGAGCTTCCCCCAGTTCTTTGCCGCAATCGCCGCAGAATTTCTTCCCATCAGGGTTCTCCGAGCCGCAATTCTTGCACTTCATGGCGCTATCTCCGTCCCTGAATCACTCTCGATGACTTAAGGCCCTCTCTATGTTGCGAGTAGTTGAACCGATGACCGACTCATCCCGATCATGTAGACTTGCGTCTGAATCCGAACCTGGTCGTCGCCGTTCCTCAGGGGATTTGTGTGTAGCAGCGAATCACAACCTGAGATTGCGCGACCTGCAGGCCAGTAGGCCGAGTCACTGCCTGCTCCCGAGTCAATGAGGACGTGACCGTTGCGCTTAGCGTCTTGCTGCTCATCGGAAGACGCCCCGCAGGCGCTTTCTTCTAGGCTGGTGTATCCGGACATCGCACGTCCACCATGTGCAAGACCCGCAACTGGAACAGGCGATGTTGTCTCGGGTCACAGTCTTGCCACAGTTCGGGCACCGATACGTGTAGAGCACGATCTTCTCGAATCTCGACCATATCTTCCACTCCCTGTTCACTATCAGGCCGTATGCTGTGAATATACCGACGAACGCCATGACGAAGACGAAGAGCACCAGGCTCTCGTGGAAATATGTCAGGATGACACCGGGAACGAAGAAAACTGCCGCGACCGAGAATGCGACGACCGCATGAGTCCGAGCGGCCTTCGACCTGCCCCACTTCTTCTTCTTGACGTTCCTGAGCCGCGGAGTCCTGGTCAGGAGATACAGCACGAGCAATGGGATCAGGACTCCCATCACCAGCCAGAGCTTCCGCAGATTGCCGTCATCGCTGAACACCGATGCGAGCAGGATCAGGCACTCGATAGATGCCGCGGCCATCCAAAGGACGGGGATGTCGCAGAACATCAACATCTTCTTCTTTCCATCGATTCGCCTCTCGTTCAGGATAGGCGAGACCTTGTCGAAGTCCTTCCTGGGGAGACGGAGGACATACTCCTCGTCGACGACCCTGACTCGGATGTCCGCGGAGCGGAGCCCGCAGTCGTATCTGGTGATGTCCTCGTAGCGGATCTCGAAGAACTCGAGGCCACCACCGGCTATCACTGCAGCCGCTCGCTGCAGGATGTTCGATGGCACTGATGCGTCCACATCATACATCGACACATTGTGGATTTCCATGAGTTGATGTATGTCTGGCCTTCTGAGGAACAACATCCTTCTGTCGGTGAAGTATATCGTCCCCCATCCCTCCCCTGGGGCGAAGAAGGTCATCATGCCCTCCGTGTTGGGGAAGAGTGAGGCCTTGAACCGGTCCCTCTTCCATCCCCTTCTCCACATCATCGGTCTGAAGTCAGTCGTGTGTGATATGACGCGCTCGCCCTGCTCGAGCACGATGCTTCCGGAGAACTCTGTGACGCGTCCATCACAGTTGCGGACAGCTGTGAGTCTGTATACGCGGTTCCTCTCGTCGAGGTCGCCCACGCGCACGCTAGCTGCCCCCTTCCTTCAGGTGGTATCGCATGCGAATCGCCCCGCCACAATCCTCGCTTGGCCCATAGACGGTTCTGGATATTTATGGTCTTCCGAAACATGGCCTGGGGCAGGGCGCGGTCATGCACCAGGCGACAGGAGTGATATAGACGTGCCTCGATACGTTCTCCTGTACGGTGGGTCCAGATGGAGGATAATGCGATACTACTCCTCATCTTCATCCTGTGGATGATTGCCTGGGTCGGCGGAGGCTACATACTTCGGAGACGTCGCAGCCGCAGGAAACTGGGATCTCCGCCGGAATGCACCGTCTTCTTCAACCTGGTCAGGATCAATCCGTCATCCATCAGTGGCTATGTCAGAATCTCTGAGGAGATGGCGAAGAAGGCTGACATCAGTTCTGGGATAGAGGCTCGCATGTTCAGGACGCCCGCCGGAAGGCTGCTCCCGGGAAAGGGATACGGCGAGAAACGGGCTCTTCCTGTGATGATCAGCGTGGATGACTCCTTGGCCTATTCAGAATTGGTCGTCAGTATGGAGGACGCGAGGACGCTGAACTTGGGCCGAGGGGGGACTGTCATGCTCAGATTCACGATGCAGAGACCGCCCAAGGTCGTAACGATGAACGCCTACCAAGGTAAGATCCCGGTAATCGGAGTCCGCAGTCCCAGGGTCATCGCGCAGCCCAAGGGCCCTCACAAGGTCCGCATCTCGTCGAAGATCGTCGAGGACTCTGGCGATTCAGGCAGTAGAGAATGACTCGTTTGCGCACGGATCGAAGTGGGCGATCTTAAGATCGCCAACGGCGCGTTCCATGATCGGGTAGGGTTCGGTGCCCTATCCTGATCCGCGGGCCCTTCTCTTGTGAAGAAGGACGGCTATGCCCACTGCAGCGATGCCGACCACTGCGGGTATCAACACCCAGAGGGGCGACACCTGGAGCGGGTCGTCGGTCCCCGCGGACGCGTCATAGTAGATGGTGATCTCCGGGTCGCTCTTCATCGACTGAGTGTCCTTGTAGGTCATGTTGGGGAATCCGTGGGTGACATAGGCCTGTCCGCCGTGCAACTCCATGGATGAATAACCCGTCGAGTCACGGGCGCCGCTCGCATTGTAGATCATGAAGCTGTCCCTCATCTCCAGTTTCGACACGGTCAGGGGAATCCCGCTGTCGAAGGTCATGTTGTACTCCAGGGTCGTGTTGGTGCAGCTCGTGGGGATGACAGGTCCGATGGTCCGGAAGTCCTCGGGGTTCGCGAGCATCATCATGTAGCGGACCTCTGCGGTGAATGGTACGCCTGCGTCGAACTCGATGCTGCCGTCGTCCGGGAGGACGAACCTGGTATTGGTGAAATCGAGCAGTGCCTCGATCTTGACGTATGTGCTGTTCCAGTCTCCTCTGATGTGATGCACAAGGGTCAGGTCGACCGTGGATGCATTGGACCCGACGGGGAGGACTCCATCAGAGTAGATGTGGATGCCCTCGTAGGTGATGTTGCAGTCGAGCGTCGGCACCGAGCCGTCATACCGTATCGGAGAATACTCCAATTCGAAATCGCTGCAAGTGGTCAGGGGCGAATGTACTACATGATCCTGTATCTTGAATGCCAACTCCCAGATCATGAACTGGGCTATGTACAGCTTCCCACCGATGTAGTAATGGATGTTGTTCGTGTAATCCACGGCCGCGATGCCATCCTGAGTTATGTTTCTGGCCATGATGAGCGTCATCACGTCTCCCTGCTCGACGACGATCGACCACTTCTCGTTGACGAAGAACTCGTCAGTGGGAGTGCCGTCCACCTCTCCAGACACATTGTATTCGTGAGTTTCGTCGACCCAGAGTTCAGGGACTACCTCGGGTTCCGTGTCCTCTGCCTGACAGTTGGCAGTCAACCCCAAGCTCCCGATGAACAATAGGTTCAGAGCTATGAGGATCCCGATCGATATCCGGACAGAGCTTCTCATTGCGGTTATCATGTCCGTCTGCGGTAGATAATCCCTCTGTCACTGATTGAATTATAGTCGGCGGGTCTTGATTGAGGAACGCGAACCGGTTCTGGCCACTCTCGGTTACTATTTATATCGGTGGCTCTTGTCAAGCGGCGATAGGTGAAGGTCAGTCATGTCATTCAAAAGAGTTCTTCTCGTCAAGCCTTCTGGCAGGCATGGCCTCTCCTACGCGTTCGACCTGATCCCTACTGCGCTTGAATACATCGCTGCCACGGTGGAGGATGTCGTGGAGAATGTGACCGTTTTGGACCTCGAGATGGAGCCTAGGCCTTTCGAGGAAGCCGTCAAAGGGTCCTTGATCGCCATGGACCCCGACCTTGTGGGGATAACGATGTCCGCCACGGAGCACAGCGAAGGTCTGGAGATCGCGCGGTTGGCCAAGAGTCACGGGGCCATGACCGTATTGGGCGGATATCATCCCACGGCCATCCCCGATGAGCTTCTATCGCAGCCCCAGGTGGACATGGTAGTCCGTGGCGAGGGCGAGATCACCATGCGGGAGCTGGTCCAAAAAGGAGGGCC
>JBFYNF010000064.1:0-4857 GCA_041304525.1 Thermoplasmata archaeon
TGCCAGGGCTCTCCCTGACCTTCTTCTCGAGTGAGCCCTTCCCAGCCACGAGCACTGTCACGCCGTCCTCGGGTGTGAACGCATCCAGCAGGTCCTCGACAAACCTGCCTGGCTCGAGCGAGCCCAGGTACGACACCACGAATCCGGTGAGGCCGTACTTCTCGCGCACGGCCTTCGCCTCTGCGTCTGAGAGGGGAGCGATGTCCGGGCTCGTCATCACGATGCTCGGCTTCTCCGTCCGACCTTTCGAGAGCTCATGGGCCAGTGTGTCGCTGACGGTGACGACCGCGTCCGCCCTGCGCACGAGGCACGATTCAAGCATCTGCAGGGGCCCGAACATGGGCCCGACATCGTCCTTGACCATGGCCGCGTACAGTTCGTGAGCGTCGTAGAGAACTGGCTTGTCCCGGAGCCAGCCGATCATCAGACCCGCCGGGAGCGTGTCGAGGTCGTGGCTGTGGATGATGTCGAACTCCATACTCCCCGAGGTGCGGAGCGCGGAGAGCCAGTACATCGGCAGACGCATGATCATCTTGGCGACGGACCGGAACGGACACCGCGGGCCGATGCGCACGATATCGACCTCGCCATCCTTGGTCGACTCGGCGTCGCCGGTGTCCCTTGACCACGCCAGTATCGTCACCCTGTGCCCAGCGTCCGCGAGCGCCTTCGCCTCTATCCGGACCCTGGGATCGGGCCTGTACGGGTTGGCCAAGAGCATCAGTGTCGAAGCCATCCCCCAGTGATTCCTCCTCAGGGGTAATAAAGCATCTGGCCCGTCAGACCTTCACCGACTTGCCCTCTCTCATGGACTTCTTGGCGGCCTCTATGAGCTCGACCGTCCTGACGCCTATCTCGCCGCTGTTCTTCGTCTCGGTCATGGGGTCGGCGATTGACTTGACGAAGTGGATGAGCTCGTCCCTGATGGTGTTGTTCCTCTCGACGCCGAGCTTGTATGTGTACCCGCTCTCGTAGACGGTGACCTCCTGGGCCACCGCGTCTATCAAGGCCGACCTGTTCTCGCCCACGAGCATGATCTGCCTGACCTTTCTGGGCACGAGCCAGCTGATGTTCGCCATGGCGATCATGCCGTCCTTGAACTTGGAGACGACGTACGCGGTCTCCTCCCCTTCCTTGCGTCTGAAGGGCCCGCCGGCGCACATTACCTCTTCGGGCCACTGGTCAAGCAGGTAGTTCTGTATGTCGAACATGTGCGGGGCGAGGTCGAAGAGCACATCCCTGTCGGGGAATGCCTTCTCGAGGTTGACCCAGTTCATCTCCATCAGGAAGAGCTTCCCGAAGAACTTGTCCTCCTTGATGAGCCTCCTGACCTCTGCCAGGGCGCTGTTGAACCTGAATATGTGCCCGACCGAGAGCGTAAGACCTCTGCTCCTGGCGAGCGCCACCAGCTCCTTCCCTTCTTTCGATGTCAGGGTGATGGGCTTCTCGACTATCACGTGCTTCCCCGCCTCGAGGGCGTCCTTGCACGTGCCGAAGTGCGTCTGGTTCGGCGTGCACACGGCCACCGCGTGGAGGTCCTTCACGGCCAGGAGCTCCTTGTAGTCCCTGTAGCCGGCCTTCACGCCGTACCTCTCGCTCGCGAACGCGAGGTTCTTCTCGTCGAGGTCCGAGACCCCGATGACCGAGACGTTCTCGACCTTGGAGAACTCGTCCAGGATCTTCTTGCCCCAGTACCCGACACCTATGACTCCCACGTTGAACTTGGCCATATCGGTCACCTCACGCGTAGAACTCCTTGAAGCTCTCGACTACATACTTGATCTGTTCGTCCGTGATGTCCACGAACATGGGCAGTGTCAGGACCTCCTTGCAGAGCCTTTCCGTTATTGGCAGCATGCCCTCCTTGAATCCGTACATGTCCCGGTAAACGGGCTGCAGGTGGATTGGTATGTCGTAGTGCACGCCCACGCCGACGTTCTTGGACTCGAGGTGCTTCTTGAGCTCGTTCCTCTTCTTGGTCAGTATCGCATACTGATGGTACACTGGCTCGAAGTCCTTGGACGGCTTCGGAGGTAGCCTGAGGTCACCGACTCCCTCGAGCATCGAGTCGTACTTGGCAGCGACGGCCCTCCTCTTCTCGTTCCACTGCGGGAGCATCTTGAGCTGTTCGATGCCGACCGCGGCGTTCGCCGAGTTCAGTCTGGCTGTGTATCCTATGAGGTCGTGTTCGTACTGACCCTTCCTGCCACAGTGTCTGAGCCTCTTGACGAGGTCGGCTATCTTCGCGTCGTTGGTCGTGACCATGCCACCGTCCCCTCCAACGTGCATGTTCTTTGTGGGGTAGAACGAGAAGCAGCCCATGAGGCCGAGCGCCCCGGCCCTCTTCCCCTTGTATCTCGCGCCGTGGGCCTGGCATGCGTCCTCGACCACAATCGCACCGTGCTTGGCCGCTGCCTGGTTGATCTCATCCATCCTGGCGGGATGGCCGTAAAGGTGGACCGGTATGACCGCCTTGGTCCCCTTCTCGAACTTGAGTTTCGCCGGGTCGAGGTTGAAGTCGACGTAGTCCACGTCCGTGAAGACAGGTTCCCCGCCGAACACGACGAACGAGTTGGATGTGGCAACGAACGACATGGCCGGAGTGACGATCTTGTCCCCGGTCTTTACTCCCGCTGCCTGGAGTCCGAGCTGCAACGCGGCCGTCCCCGAACTCAGGGCGATGGCGTGCTCCACGCCGCACATCTTGGCGAACGCGTCCTCGAACTTGTTCACGCTCTCTCCGAGCGTGAGCCTCTCGTTCCTGAGAGCGTTCGCGGCTGCCTCTATCATCTTCTCATTCATGATGGGCTGTGCCTGTGGTACCTTCATCCGCTCTACCTCCTCTTGCCGTTCTTGCTGACCTTCTTCTTGACCTTGATGCGCTTCGCGGGGCATCCGACCACGACCGCGTTCGCTGGCACATCCTTGGTGACGACTGCGCCTGCGCCCACGAGCGCGCCCTCGCCTATTGTGATTCCGCACACGATCGTCGCGTTGGCGCCGATCGACGCACCCTTCTTCACGAGCGTGGGCGCGACCTTCCAGTCGCCGACGGCCTTCGGATGGCGATCGTTGGTGAAGCAGACATGCGGTCCGATGAAGACCTCGTCCTCGATCGTGACGCCCGTAGGTATGAATGAGAACGCCTCGACCTTGCATCTGTCGCCTATCGTGACGTCCCTCTGTATCTCGGCGTACGCGGCGATCCTGCACCCCTTGCCTATCTTGCAGCCGTACAGGTTCACGAAGTCGCGCACTATCGTGTCCTCGCCTACTACCGCGTCGTCTATCTTGTAGTACTTCGCGAGCAGCTTCATCAGGCAGACCCCTCTGGTTCGTCAGAATCCCGAGGAAGCTATAATATGTTTGGGAACCACGCTCCTAGGGCGTGCTGGAAGTCGTCGGAATGCGGGTATTTTCAGGCCGTCTTTCGCACGGAGAACCCCAGGTCCTTGGAGAGGTCAGGCCGCTCCATGCTGAGCTCGACAGTGGCCCTGATCCAATCCGCCTTGCTGCCTATGTCGAACCTGCGCCCCTTGAACCTGAGTCCGTACAGGCCCTTCTTCCTGCACAGGAGCCTCATCGCGTCCGTCAGTTGGTACTCTCCACCCATGCCGGGGCCTATCTTCTCCAGGTAAGTGAATATCTCCGGATTGAAGACGTATCTGCCTATTATCGCCAGGTCGGATGGCGCTTCCTTCGGTGAGGGCTTCTCGACAAGGTCGTCAACCTTGTACAGCTCGTCCCTGACCTTCTTGCCTTTGATGACGCCGTATCTGGACACCTTCGATTTCGGGACCCTTTCGACGCCGACTACGGAGGACTTCGTCTCCTCGAACACATCCACGAGCTGGCCTATGCACGGATGGTCGTTGACGACGATGTCGTCTCCGAGCATGACCGCGAAGGGTTCGTCCCCGATGTGCTTCTTCGCACAGAGGACCGCATGGCCCAGTCCGAGCTGCTCCTTCTGTCTGATGTAGAATATGTCGGCCATCGAGGCGATCCTCTGGACCTCTTCGAGCGCCTCTTTGTTGCCGCTGTCCCGGAGCTTGTGCTCCAGCTCGTAGGACCTGTCGAAGTGGTCCTCGATGGCCCTCTTGCCCCTTCCAGTTATCATGATGATGTCGGTCATGCCCGACGCGACGGCCTCCTCGACTACGTACTGTATCGCGGGCTTGTCGACGACCGGGAGCATCTCCTTCGGTTGCGCCTTGGTCGCTGGGAGGAACCTGATGCCCAGGCCCGCGGCTGGGATGACTACCTTCATCGTCTGAACGAACGGCTGGCAACGATTTAATGGTTTCCTGGGCTCCTCCAAAAGGGTTAATAGCGCCACAGCCGGTTCAAGGCCCGATGAGGATCTGCGTCGTAGGTGCTGGTTACGTCGGCCTAGCCACGGCAGTGATGTTCGGGAAACTGCGACACGAGGTGTCCGTCACGGACATTGACGGCGGGCGGGTCAGGACGGTCAACTCGGGGAAGGCCCCGTTCTATGAGCCGTCACTCGAGAAGGAGCTCGCGAAACTCGTGAAGGCAGGTTCCCTGGTCGCCACAACGGATACCGTGACCTCGGCAAGAGACGCGAAGTTCGTCTTCATGTGTGTCCAGACGCCGTCGATGCCGTCAGGAAGGATCGACACAAGGCCGGTGAAGAATGCCTCCAGAGATGTCGCGAAGGCACTGAGACAGTCCTCCGAGTACAAGGTCATCGTCATGAAGAGTACGGTCGTGCCAGGCACCACCGACTCGGTCGTCAGGCCGCTGCTTGAGAAGGGCTCGGGCAAGGTCGCGGGCGCCGATTTCGGACTCTGCATGAATCCGGAATTCCTCCAGGAAGGGAGCGCGCTCAAGGAC
>JBFYNF010000065.1:0-14048 GCA_041304525.1 Thermoplasmata archaeon
CATGCCTGGAGATTGGTCGGCTCCGTCGACAGGACCTCGTTCGAGAAGAGGATGAACAAGCATCTGCCGTTCCATTGTCCGGTCTCGCTCCACCCGAAGTTCGCAAGGGCCCTGGTGAACCTCACGCAGGTCCCGGACGGCGGAACCGTGCTCGACCCGTTCTGCGGCACCGGGGCGATACTGGCGGAGACTAATCTCGCGGGTCTCAAGGCTATCGGAACGGACCTCTCCGAGAAGATGGTCGAGGGCGCGATGGCGAACCTGAAGCACGTGGGCGCTACAGCGGTAACGCGCATCTGCGACGTGGGCGCCATCGAAATGGTCGTAGGTGAGGTGGACGGAATCGCGACCGATCCCCCGTACGGCCGTTCCACGAGCACGAACGGCGAGCCTCTGGACGAGTTGTATGCGAGGTCGTTCAGGGCCTTCGCGGACGTGCTGGGGCGCGGTTGCAGGCTCGCCATCGCGGTGCCTGACACGGGAGTACTGGAGGCCGCGAGGGGCTTCAGGTTGTTGGAGACACATCCACTCTGGGTGCACAGATCCCTGACCAGGAACTTCTGCGTGCTCGAGCGTGTCTAGACGACGACCACGGTCACTTCCGCGGAGCCGATCCACACGTCTTGGTAGAACACATCGATTGGCACTAGCTTCTCGCCTGGCTCTGCCGATGACCACACAAGGACCTCGACTGAGATGGTGACGTCGCCGTCACCAGGCACTGTCACCTCAAGGGTACCCGAGGAGTTGACGCCCGAGACCTCCTCGTACAGGACCACGGCGACATAACCTGGAAGGTCAGTGACGACGAAGCTGAGGTTGATGTCCCCACTCCCGGTGTTGTTCACGACCAGGTGGGACACGACACTGGAGCCAGGAGACGCCTCCTGACCGTCATCGGTGACCCACATCTCGACCTCTGGGAGGTCCACCGTGAAGTTGAATGCCATCGTTGCCGTGAACTCGTCAGTCGCACAGACTGAGTCCCCGCCGATGACGACACTAGCATTCCCTGGCGCAGAGTCGCCTGAGGATTCGACCAGCACGGTCAGGACGGACTCCTGTGACACGTCGATGAGCATGCTGTGGGACTCGCTGTAGTTGGTGCCATCCTCCGTGAATGTGACGATCCATCCCGTCGGCGAGGAGACCTTCTCGAAAGTGATGTTGTCCCTGGTGTTCCCAGTGTTTGCGATTAGGACCTCGAAAGCGACCTGTTGCCCTGGGACAACGGTCACGGCTGTGTCGTCGACCGACGTCATCTCGAACGAGCAGTCCGCCAATACGGGTGTCATCGGGACCGGGACGAATGCGATGATGAGCACGACGAAAGCGAACACTCCGACCATCTTCCTCCGCGTGTCGAGCTTGTTTATGTCGTTGAGGGGTGGTGGATGTTTGGCCCCGAGGAACAGGATCAGTATCGCGAACAGGAGCCAGGACCAGTAGTAGAACGACAGTGCTATGAGTGCTGCGATGGCCGCCCAGCTCGCGTACTTCGCGTTCGGCCCCAGGAGCGCCCTCGCGATGTGTCCTCCGTCGAGCTGGCCCGCTGGTAGCAGGTTGAGGGCGGTGACGAGGAATCCGACCCACGCGGCGAACGCTGTCGGGTGCAGTAGATAATCTCCCTGCAGGGGCACGAGCTCCTCAAGCCACAGATAGATCATCGGGAACGATATCCTGACCAGGCCTTCAGAACCGATGTCCAGGGGCACCGGTCTTGCTTCCATGTTCGTCAGTATGAGGCCGAGTATGCCTATCGGGATGGCGAGAGCGAGTCCAGCGAGAGGTCCCGCGACGCCGATCTCCAGCAGGCTCTTGCGATTCGGTATCGGGTCACGGAGTGAGATGAACGCCCCGAAGGTGCCCAGTGGGGGCACGGACGGTATGAAGAACGGGAGGGAGGCTGCGACCTTCCTCCGCCTTGCCATGAAGAAGTGGCCGAGCTCGTGGACTCCGAGGATGGCCATCAAGGGCAGGGTGAATACGAGTATGCCGGTGAGGATGTTCTCGATAGAGAACATCTCGTTCTCTGGGACATCGGCGTAGGATCCCCAGTCAAGGATCCCCGCGAACATCATCGCCAAGAACGTTATGATGAGCATCGCGAGGTTGACGTAGATGCTCTTGTACTTCGCAGGCGGTTTCCTGCCCACCATTATGACGTGTTCACCCTTGTCGTAGGTGACCATGGGGATGTATCCGTGCGGGGACATCTCCTCCCTCAGCCGCTCGAAGTTGTCCTCGAGGGTCGTCTCGTCGATCCTGCAGAAGAATTGGACGACGTCATAGTTCACTTTGACATCGTAGACAGGGAAGTACCTCGCTACGAGGCCTTTGACTAGTTCGATTTCCTTTGATGCGTCTGGCGGGGTCTCTGAAGCCATTGCGGTCTGCACGAACAAGGCGTCACTACATAAGTCTTTGTACGTCTTGAGTGTGCCAGCATGTGGAGAAAAGTCTTATATCCGGGCACCTTGTGACAATCCCGATGCCACAAGACCCCGGGACACATGCACTCATCGGCTTCGTTGGCCTGCTGAGGCTGGGCAACTGCGTCATGGGCGCGCTCGGCGTGCTACTCGCAGCTCTGATCTGTGCCGGTCCGGAGCGCTTGCTCGACTACACAGTCGAAGTAGTTCTATCGATGCTCATCGTCGTCTTGTTCACTGGCGCGGGCAATGCCCTCAACGATTACTTCGACCGGGAGGTGGACACGGTCGCGCATCCTGAGAGGCCGATCCCCTTGGGGACAGTCTCGCCCAGGAGCGCACTCGTGCTCTCTGTCGCGCTGTTCTCTTGCACTGTGGTTGCGAGCGTGTTCGTCAACCAGTGGTCCTTCCTGATCGTGGTCACATCGATATTCTTCATGGTCGCGTACGAGATTCTACTGAAGGCTGAGGGCCTGGCAGGGAATCTGACCATCAGCTGGCTCACCGGTGCACTGTTCCTGTTTGGCGGGGCGGCCGTGGACAGCATGGATGTCGCTTGGATACTTGCGGCGCTTGCGTTCCTGGCGACCTTGGGCAGGGAGATCATCAAGGATGTCCAGGACATCGAAGGTGATAAAGGTTCGAGGACCACACTCCCGATGCGGTTGGGAGCCAGGAACGCTGGATTCACGGCCTCCGCCGCATTCATAGGTGCAGTCGTGCTGAGTCCGGTGCCGTATCTGTTGGACCTCTTGTCTGTATGGTACGTGCCCGCGGTCGCGGCCGCCGATGCAATATTTATATACTGTGCGACGGTTCACTTCGCCGACCCGAAAAAGGGTCAGAAGGTGGCTAAGCTGGCAATGCTCGTCGCCTTGGTCTCTTTCCTTCTGGGGGGCGTACTCTGACAGTCAAGGATTCCATTCTCGGCACGCTCAGGCAACACAAGGTCCACATGACACTCATTGACCCCGAGAAGCAGGCCCCCGAGGGCTCTGCGAGGATCGCACGCACAGCCTGCGAGGTGGGCACGGACGCCATAATGGTCGGCGGGTCCACTGGCATAACGCAGGACAACCTGGATTCAACCGTCGACCAGATCAAGAAGGCCTGCAAGCTCCCGGTCATATACTTCCCGTCCGGCGCCAATGCCATTGCACGGAAGTGCGATGCGATCTACTTCATGAGCATGCTCAACTCTAGGAATGTCAGGAACATAACGGGAGAGCACTGGCGAGGCGCACCCGTCATCCGCAAGCTGGGTATTGAGACCATATCGATGGGTTATGTCATAGTCGAGCCGGGCATGAAGGTCGGAGAGGTCGGCGAGGCTGACCTGGTTGGCAGGACCGACATAGCGCGCGCAGTCGGCTATGCGCTCAGTGCCGAGATGTTCGGGATGGATCTGTTCTATCTGGAGGCTGGTTCGGGAGCCCCCATGCCTGTGCCGCCAGAGATGGTCAAGGCGGTCAGGGCGAGCGTGCGCATGCCGATAGTCGTCGGCGGAGGCATCACTGATGTCGGGCATGTGTCCCCTCTCGTGTCCGCGGGTGCGGACATAGTGGTCACTGGGACGCTTGTGGAGAACGGCGGGTTCGAGGCGAGGTTGAAGGGGATCGTGGACGCGGTCCACAGGGGCTGAAGCCTCTGGCACCACAACGTCATAAGGTTTTATACTGACCTCGCGAATACTCATGGCAGGTGAAAACATGGGAATCTTGGATTATTTCAGGAAGACCGAGAAGGACATCATGTGTCCTGAGTGCGAGAAGCATAAGAGGCACGTGAAGCTCGTCGAAGGCGACGGGAAGGTCCTCGAGTGCCCGGAGTGTCACTACACTCACTTGGCCAGGAGATAGATTCACTCCTCGGACTCTGGCACAAACCCTGAAAACCCCCCTCGGATCACAAGCGTACCTACGCTCGTGATGTTGTTCTGAGCGTCTCATTTGGAGGTGCCCGTCCCGCAACATTGATGCCGGCACCTCCTGATATGGGCTATCGGATGCCTTCACCCACACCTAAGACAATCCAGACTGCCAGAAGCAGCAGGACTCAGCCCGAAGCTGCTTCTGTGCTTCTTGTGGATGATGACCCTGATTTCCATCTCCTCGCGAAGGAGATGCTTGGACATCTGGGCCAGTTCGAGACGACCTCCGCAGCGTCCGCGGATGAGGCCTTGGTCCTTCTGAGCAAGGGCCGTTACGATATCGTCGTGGCCGATTATTCCATGCCCGAGACCACGGGCCTGGAACTGCTCAAGATCCTGAGATCTGCCGGCAACGACATCCCATTCGTGATGGTCACGGGCAGAGACCGAGAGGATGTTGCGATAGACGCCCTGAACAGTGGCGCCGACTTCTACCTGCAGAAGGGCGGCGACCTCGCGGCATCGTTCGCGAGCCTGTCCAAGTTGATTGTGCATCTGGCGCAGGCCAGGAGTTCCGAGAGGCGGAGTCAGGAGTCCCTCAGTGAGGCCATATCCAAACTCCAGGAACTCGATTCCATCATCAACCAGAGCCCGGTCATTGTCGCTACCTGGACAGTCGGCGAACGCTGGCCTGTTGGCTACATATCGTCGAACGTGTCCCAGCTGGGGTACTCCGCTGATGATTTCCTGTCCGGCAGGGTCTCGTATATGGACGTCGTGTATCCGGATGACCTCCCTCGTCTGCGGGCCGAGGTAGCGAGGGGCAACGAGAGTGGGCCACCTTCGTGGCGGCTCGAGTACCGGGTCCTCACGAGCTCCGGCGAGGTACGATGGATCAGCGAGCGCACCCTAGTAATTCAGAAGGATGGAGTCGCGGTCGGATGGCAGGGCGTCCTGCTCGATATCACAGACCAGAAGTTGGCGGAGAGACGGATACGTGACCTCGCGATGATCGTCGATTCGTCCCACGATGCGATATACGGGATGGATCTCGATGGTAGGATTACGAGCTGGAATCAAGCGGCGACGGATTTGTACGGGTACTCTGCGGCAGAAGCCATCGGGGCAGAAGGAGAATTCCTCGTGCCGGACGAGGTTCGGATGGAGGTCGCATCGGTCAGAGCCCGTGTGAGGAACGGCGAGAAGGTCGACAACTACGAGTCGGTCAGGCTGAGAAAGGATGGGTCCAGGGTGGATGTCTCGATCACGCTCTCTCCCGTGAGGAATGATTCAGGGGCAGTTGTCGGTTTCTCCGCAACTGTCCGCGATATCTCGGAACGGAAGAAAGCAGACCGGCTGCTTGTGGAATCCGAACTCAAGTACAGGACGCTGTTCGACGGCGCGAACGATGCGATTTACATCGCGGATGCCGAGGGATGCATACTCGATGTCAACAAGGCCGCCAGCGAGCAGACCGGGTTCTCGAGAAGAGAACTCATCGGCATGTCCATCACAGATGTGGACGTTCCTCGGGAGGCAGACAAGACCCGGCAGAGGATGGATGGCATGAGGCGTCAGGGTGCAGGTTTCTTCGAGACCGTGCACAGGACCAAGGATGGCCGGGAGTTTCCGGTCGAAGTCAATGCGAGGCTCATCGAGTATTTTGGTAAGCCTGCGATCATCGGGATGATCAGGGACGTCAGCGAGCGCAAGATGGCCGAGGACGCCTTGAGGACCGTGATGTCCAGCCTGGAGGAGCTCGAGTCGATAGTGACGGCCAGCCCAGCGGTTGTTTTCCAGTGGACCTACTCGGACAAGGGAGTGAGACAGATCCAGTTCGTCAGCAACAACGTGTCCCAGTTCGGTTACATATCATCCGAACTGATGTCGCAGATGCGTGATTTCGACAGGATCGTCCACCCTGACGACAGGATTGTTGTCGCCTCTGGTATATCGAAATACGACGAGGCGGGCGCAGACGAGTTCAACTTGGAGTACCGAATCGTGACGAAGGGCGGCGAGGTGAGGTGGGTGGATGAGAGGGCCTCAGTGGTCAGGGGCGAATCTGGCTTACCCGTGAGGCACCAGGGGATAGTCATAGACATCACGGCCAGGAAGCTCGCGGAAGAGGCTCTGAGGTTCGCGAACGAGAAGCTGAACCTCCTCGGATCGATAACTAGGCACGATGTCGCCAACCAGCTCGGGATACTCGTTGCAGCCATGTCCCTGCTAGAAGAGGAGTCCGACGAAGCATCTAGGAAATCGCACATGAGGATGATGCAGGAGGCGATCTCGAGAATATCCCAGCAGCTTGAGTTCGCAGGTTCGTATCAGAAAGCTGGGACGAAACCGCCTGAGTGGGTGCATGTGAGGCTTGACCTCGCCGTAGCCACTAGCTCTGCGAATCTCGGGGCAATCAAGGTGGATGTCCGCGTTGGCAATATGGATGTCTGGGCTGATCCGATGTTCGAGAGGGTGCTCTTCAACCTGTTCGACAACGCGGTCAGGCATGGTGGGAAGGTCACTACGATACGCATCTTCACCGAGCGGAGAGGAGACGCCGTGGCACTGGTCTTCGAGGACGACGGCGTCGGCGTGCGTCCTGAAGAGAAGGAGCTCATATTCGGCAAAGGGCACGGCGGGAACACGGGACACGGCCTGTTCCTTTGCAGAGAGATACTAGGCATCACAGGCATGACGATCGTGGAGAACGGGGAGCACGGAAAGGGCTCCCGGTTCGAGATATGCATCCCTGTTGGCAAGTACAGGGGCCAGGTTGTCTGGGACCCCTCGGGTGAACGCTCATTCAAGGCGTGAAGGTCCTTCCGAACCTTCCTCCTCCGGTGACCGTCGCGGATGTCGCCACTCCGTTGATGACACCCCCGAATACGATCCTCTCGGGCGACCTTTCGTCAATGCCGATCCGGAACACGTTCTCCCCTATGGGCACGAGCCGCTCGGCAGTGCCGTTTGCGTGCACATACACGAGGCCGCTCTGCCTCCTGACCACCCTGAAATTGGCGAGCCATGGATTATGTGACCTGAAGTGTCCTTCATATCGTACGAGTCGTCCTTCCGAGCTCGCCTCGCCAAGGTGTGCGGATGCACTTCTATCGTAGGACCGGTCGCCGTAGTGAACGCGTTCGACCTTGTCTTCAATCCGCTCGAATTCTAGGAGGAAGAGATCGAAGCCGGGACCGTCGATCAGGAACGAGTCGCGTTCCCTGAGTTCGATGGCGTGTTCATGGTCATCTGTGATGATTTTGAGCGTGCCGCTCCGTTCCACGACCTCGAGCCTCCCGTGCGGTCCCAGGTATGTTCCCACATAATCCGACGCGTTCGGTGTCCTGTAGGCATCCTCCTCTGAGGGTTTGTCTGGCAATGGTTTGCCTCCAGATGACCTCCTGAGCGCGTCCATCGCGAAACGTGCGACCTCCTCGGGTTCGCCC
The DNA here is from genome assembly GCA_041304525.1 of Thermoplasmata archaeon. GTDB lineage: Archaea > Thermoplasmatota > Thermoplasmata > UBA10834 > UBA10834 > UBA9653. The sequence goes on from JBFYNF010000065.1 coordinate 7,752, forward strand.
GGACCGTTGACCATCACCATCACGCCCATCCCTGAGTCCATGTCCATGAGCATCGATGTGTAATAGCCCACCATCCCTCCTTGGTGGCCTATGTATGTATGGCCCTCTACGGACTCGATGTTCAACCCGTAGCCATACCCTCCTGAGTGAAGTCCATCATCCGGCTTGATGTACGGGGTGGTCATCGACCTGAAGCTGTCTGCTGACATGACGCGTCCCCAGGGCCCTTCACCTCTGTTCAGCAGGACCCTGATGTAGGCCAGCATGTCCTCGACAGGCGCACATACGGTTCCGTCCGCGGTGTCACTCTCGAACCACGGTGCAGGATACAGAGCCGACCCCCGTCTGAAGGGCCTGTCGTCATGCATTGGCTGATGTGCAACCGCGTGCCGGCCCCGGATGTCGTTCGTGATCACAGGTTCCGTGGACCTCATGCCGGCACCTTCCAAGATCCCCTCGCGGATGATTGTGCCATATGGTTTTCCAGTGACTGTCTCAAGCACAAGTCCGATGACCTTGTATCCCGAATTGGAGTAGTGAAAGTAAGTGCCAGGCTCGCATGTCGCCTCGGTATCGTTCAGTCCCAAGGCCTCGGTCCATCCGACAGGGGTCGCGTCAGAACCGATCACGATGCCTGCAGTGTGCGTCATCAGGTGATGCAGCGTGATGTCAGAGTGTTTCGACCTGATGGATAGCCATGGGAGGTACTCTCTGACGGGTTTGTGTATGTCCAGCGCGCCCTGTTCGGCGAGCTGAAGGAGCGCGATGCATGTGAAGGACTTGCTGACAGACCCTATCTGGAACAAATAGTCAATTGACATGGGGCGCGCGCTTGTCATATCGGAGAATCCCTTGGCCGCCGTGAAGATGGTTCTTCCCTTGTCCGTGATCCCTAGAACCATGCCCGGGGTGCCCCTCCTCCACATCGAGTAATCCGCGAACTCGGAGAGCCTGTCGAAGACCCCGCTCCTTTCGTCTTCCATGGATGATCGCCTCAGCACATGATGTTCCCTTCTGGTAGTCAATGGTTTTGATGAATCGCGCTTGAGGGCCAGGCAACATTAATGAACAGTACTCGCGTTCAGGTCCCTGCGGGGAGTGTGCAGGATACGTCGTTGGTTGAACCGGCCCTGGCTGAGGTCGAGGGGCACTTGGATGAGAACGAGGTCCTGGGTCTAGCGAGGGACATGATACGCATACCGAGCATCTTCGGCAACGAAGCTCGCATCGCGGAGTTCATCGCATCCAGGCTGGAATCGTGGGGATTCTCCCCCAGGTTCGTGGAGGTGCCGGGTTTCGGCCCCGACGTGGTCGTCGATTACGGTAACCCCGAACTGCCTAAGATCGTCCTCAGCGGTCACATGGACACGGTGGAGGTCATGTCTGGCTGGGTCCATGACCCGTTCAGGGCGTCCATCGAGGACGGGTTCCTGTATGGCCTCGGCTCGCTCGACATGAAGAGCGGCCTCGCCGCCATGATGGTCGCTCTCAAAGCGATTGGTGAGAGCGGCCTTCAGGATCGAGTACACGTGTCATTCCAGGCGGTTTCGGGTGAGGAGAAGGACGGCGACGGGACAAGGACTCTGATTCGCGCGGGTGAGTTCGAGGGAGCGCGTGCGGTCATCGTCGGTGAGGGGTTCGGAGGCTTGAATGTCGTGACCGCTGGCAGGCGAGGAGGTTCCTACTACGAGATCGAGGTGCGCGGGAGGTCTGCGCACGGGGCAATTCCTCATAAAGGTATCAATGCGGTAGTTGAGGCGTCGAAGGTGGTCCTGGCTCTGGAGGGCATGGAGATGATGCGGGCCGATGGCGTCCTCGCAGACGATCTAGCCCCTTTGAAGGAGTCGCAGACAGTCTTGCTCATGCACGGAGGCACCGGGAGCCTGACGGTGCCAGATAGATGCACCATGAAGGTCGTCAGGTCCACGGTGCCGGGGGGAAAGACCGACATATCGGATGATATTCGTTCTGTCATCGCGGGGCTGGGGTTGCAGGGCAGCGCGGAAGTGACATTCAAGTCGGGCCCTAAGGACCTCTATCTTCCTCACATGACCTCGTCTGACAGCCCTCTCGTGAGGGCTGTCGTGTCATCCGTACGTCAATACACCGGATCGTCGCCGACGGTTGTGTGCGGCGTTTCGGAGGCCGATGATAACCTGATTGCTCAGGAGACCCGCGTGCCGGTGATATGCGTGGGACCCGGCGAGTCTGGCAACCTTGCTCGGTACCACCAGGCAGAAGAGGCTATATCGATTGGCCAGTTGGGAACGGCCGCAAAGGTCTTCGCAAGAACCGTACTAGATCTATCGTAAGCCCGAGTCTTCGGCGCGGGCATCCCCGGTCTAGGATGTGTGCGGGAGAGGGGATTCGAACCCCCGAACTCCTGCGAGACCGGATATCCTATCCAGTGTATGGACCTTAAGTCCTGCGCTTTTGTCCAGGCTTAGCTACTCCCGCGGGAGCCTAATCCCTGAAGCCTCCCTTAACTCTTTTGAGCCCTAGAACTTGGCTAGCAGCTCCTCCAGGGACGTACCTTCCCTCACCTTGAGGTCGTACCTGACCCTGATCAGGGGCTTGTTCGCCTTCAGGACCCTCCTGAGGTCTATGGGCGTCCCAGAGACGACCACATCGCACTTGGCCCTGTTGATCGTCTCCTGCAGGTCCTGGACCTGGTGGTTCCCGTAGCCCATCGCGGGCAGGACCTTCTCGAGGTGCTTGTACTTCTCGAAGGTCGCCTTTATCGAGTTGACCGCGAACGGCCTCGGATCGATGATCTCCTTCGCGCCACAGTTCTGTGCGGCGATCATACCAGCACCGAAGGACATCTCGCCGTGCGTGACCGTCGGGCCGTCCTCTATCACCAGGACTCTCTTCCCCTTGATCGCACCGGGGTCCTCGGCCGTGACGGGTGAGTCTGCCAGGATGAGCTTCGCTTTCGGGTTGAGCTCAGCGACGACCTGCTTCACGAGCTCGACCTTCTTCGGGTCGGCCGTGTCCATCTTGTTGACTATGATGACGTCCGCCATGCGCATGTTGGTCTCGCCAGGGTGGTACAACTTCCCGTGCTCTGCCCTGTGCGGGTCCGCCACGACGATGTGAAGGTCGGGGACATAGAACGGCGTGTCGTTGTTGCCTCCGTCCCATAGGATGACATCGGCCTCCTGTTCAGCCTGCCTTAGGATCCTCTCGTAGTCCACGCCGGCGTACACGATGATCCCCTTGTCTATGTGGGGCTCGTACTCCTCTCTCTCTTCAATCGTGCACTCGTGCTTGTCCAGGTCCTCGTATGTCGCGAACCTCTGCACGGCCTGCTTCTCGAGGTCCCCGTAGGGCATCGGGTGCCTGATTGCCACGACTCTCCGGCCCTTGGCCCTGAGGATGGTTGCAATCGCCCTCGTCGTCTGGCTCTTTCCGGAGCCGGTCCTGACGGCGCAGACAGCTATGACGGGCACCGTCGACTTGACCGCGGTCTGGTTCCCGCCCATGAGCCTGAAGTCCGCCCCCACCGCGTTGACGATGGACGCCTTGTGCATCACGTCGACATGCGCTATGTCGGAGTATGCGAAAACGACCTGCTCGGCCTTGTGCTTCTTGATGAGTTCCGGCAGGTCCTTCTCGGGATAGATGTCGATGCCCCTCGGGTACAGCTTACCCGCGAGGCTAGCCGGGTACTTTCGGCCATCGATGTTCGGTATCTGCGTCGCCGTGAACGCCACTACCTCGTAGTTGGCGTTGTCGCGGAAGTAGACATTGAAGTTGTGGAAGTCTCTTCCGGCCGCCCCCATTATGATGACTTTCGCTCGCATGCCTCTCACTGGTTCCGCGGTTATCGGTTGCGACGATATATGCCTTTCTAGGCAACGAGTTTGGTCAGTATCGCGTCCACCATGCAAAGGTATTCGTAAACGGATGATGATTCGTGGCCGATGCCGTACAGGAAGCCTTCGGACACCGAGATTCTTGACGCTATCAAGGACGCTCTCCGGAGGCACGGGATCATAAGCTCCCAGAGGAAGTTCTCCGAGTTGGTCATGAGGGAGCTCCGGCGGCACGACCCCGACTATTCCGTCAGCGAGCCCAGGATACGGCGTCTCGCCCTCTCCAGCGGGCTTGTGACGATCGAGATGAGGGCCAGGGAGTCCGACGAGAAGACTTCGGCCGGTCTGTGCCCTGTGTGCGGAGGCCGGATGGAGAAGATAAAGAACCTAACGGTCTACGGCGGCACGGTCACTCGCGGGTACAGGTGCAGAGGCTGCGGATATTGGACCGGGCTCAAGAGGCGTGTGCCAACATTGTACATTTTCTCGCCCAAGTCATGAACTGCATTTCAACATCTTTATCTCAGTGATTCGCTTATCCGCACGTAGGAGAGACCATGACACTTGTGGACTTCGGCCGGATGGAGTCTGGTAAGATCAGGATCAGCCCGAGGATCGGCACACCGCTCGGCCTCGTGGACGGGAGCGAGGTCTTCAGCTCGATGTTCCGGTACGAGGCGGGGGGCAAGGGCACGTTCGAGATAGTGCTGTCCCCGTTCGGCCCGGAGAACTACAGAGAGATTGCGTATGTCACTATCCATGTCAGGGACGAGCCCGGCGCCCTCGCCCAGGCCGCTCAGTTCCTGAAAACAAGGAACATCGACATACTGAACTCCGAGACTGTCAGCTCGATCCCGAACGTCATCATGGTCTGGGAGATGCTCGTGGACCTGTCCTTCTTCGGAGACTCGCTGACGCTCAAGAAGGAATTCGACGATGCGAAGCATTCCCGGGACTCGGGCCTGAACATGGTCGACTTACTGAACGTGGAGAGCTCCAACCTTGCGACCAGGTACACCAGGGGCGCGGCCCCGGGTAGTGACAAGGTGAAGACCATGGCGCTCAGGAAGACCGAGAAGAAGGCGAGCACCCTTGCGGGCGGCGTCTTCGAGTTGCCACATGCATATGTCAACTTTCTCGGGAAGGACTCCGGGCCCATCATGTTCGTCGCCGAGCCCGAGTCATGGATACTGTCCGTCGTGTTCCTCAACGACGATTCACGGCTCCACAAGGTCAAGATCAACCTTCCCGACAGGCCCGGCGCGATCCATGAGATCATGAAGGTGCTGGGGGACCTGTCCATCAATGTCTTGTCGGGCGGCACCAACGTACTCGTGTATTACGAGCGCATGACGTGTGAGCTCGTCGTGGATGTACGGTCGTCCACCGCGAAGGACAAGGCCGATGTCGAGAAGACTCTCAGAGAAAGGATCGTAGCGTTGGGCCCGCAGTTCTCGCTCGCCGAGGTATCGTCCATCGCGCTGTGACGATACTATGCCTTCAGCTCCTGCTTCTCGCAGGTATATCTGCCGGCACCCGTGTCGACGAGCGCGACCGCTTCTCCCACTGCCAGGTCATCTTCGCTCCAGCATGTCACCTTGGGGCCCTTTCCATCGACCTCGACTAGGACGAGGGCCATCGAGACCTTGAATCCTTCGGGCGGGTTCTTCAACCTGGCGGATGAGAGCACGACTCCCGTGTCCTTCCACTCAGCGTCAGAGGTGACCTTTCCGCACCTGGGACATCTCGGCTTGGACGCCCGCGTGGCGAATCCGCACCTGCATCTCTTGCCCTTCACTCCGACTCCTCCGGCGCTGCCAGGTCAGACGGCTCGGGACCCTTGTATTCGCGAGGCAGACGTGTCAGGTGACCGACTCCATTCCCATAATATCCTTTGCGCATCGATTCTCAAATGCGAGAATGTCGTCCTGCGAAAGAGTATTAAACGCCAGGAGTGTATTCCTCCACTCAGAACTGAGATTGGTGAGCCGCGGAAGGATCCCCCCAGTGTTGCTATGAACTGATAGCACCGCGAGTCACTCGCAGTACGGAGGCCAGCTCTTGGACCCCATCGAGGCATCACGGCTGATAATGGACACTTACGCGGCGAAGATACTCGTCGCGTGTGCTAGGAAGCCGAAGCATGCACTCGAGCTGAGCGCCAAGTTGAACATACCCATCGCGGCATGTTACAGGAGGATTCACGCGCTCGAGAAGGCGGGGCTGGTCAAAGGGGTCGAGAGGGCGTTGACGCAGCAAGGGAAGAGGATAGTACTCTATCAATCTCAGCTCAAGAACGCCTACATCTTCTTCGAGGGTGGGAAGCTCAGGGTCCGGTTCCAGATGGTCACCGGGCAGACCCAGGATTTCGGAGGAGAGTGGAAAGAGGTCAAGCTGATAGAGGAAGAAGAGGAGGATGCGCTACCGGGCGGCCTGTTCAGGCCGAAGGAGCGTTAAACCCCTTTCGGAGCGTGCGAGG
>JBFYNF010000066.1:0-16494 GCA_041304525.1 Thermoplasmata archaeon
ATAGAATCGTTTCTCAAGTGAAGGGTACTTCCCCGGATTGTCGAGCACGAAGTAGTATAGGGACATGAAAGCCGCGAGGCAACACCCTCCGATCAGCAACCCGAGGGGCCAGCGGGGTATGGGTATCTAGATGCCAAAGGACGAGTCGGGTATGAGCCCGTCGACGCCGAGTGACTCCATGTATGTCATGTTCACGATGCTCTGGTCCGCCTCGAACGACACCATCTCGTCCCATTGCTCCTCTGTGAAGAACCCGCGCGACTGGAGCACCACGGGCGTGTCGTTCCCCTCGAACTCGAACACGAGCCTCAGGCGGACGAAGTAGGTGCTCTGAGAGAAGTACGACCCGTGGGGTGTGTCCTCATCGGTGGATATGTTCAGGTCGGTCCTCACGGTCTCCCCGAGCGATACCTGCTCGAACTCCAGGTCGGTCTCGGGCTCCCCGTTGTCGAAGACCGGTGGGTCATCGAACTCGGGGTCCACGTCCCTGACCTCCTCCTGGGTCGCGTATCTGTATATCCCGACGGTGAGGGTGACATTGACCATGGTGCACGCGGGGTCGTCGTACGGGTTGGTCATGTTGAACCCGAGCACGAGCGAGTCCCCCGGCTTGACCGTGGGCGTGACGAACCCCGAGAAGATGTTGTTGGCGTACTGCGGCATCCCTGGCGATGCTATGTCCGCGGAGCCTGCGCCTGATGCGAGCAGGACAAAGGTCAGGACGGCAGCGGCGGCCCAGCGGATGCACCTCATCTTCTGCTCCGAAGTCTGAATCCGACTATATCGTTTTCGGTCGGCGTCCTCTCAGGAGGAAAAAGTGTTATTACTCATCTGGACATAGCCATTATCGTGCTGGGCGTGAAGGTGCCAAGGGCACTGGCAGAGGAGTTCAGGGTCGCCCTCGCGAGGAGGGGATATGTCGATAAGACACTGGCCATACTCGACGACGGCCCGTCAATCGCGATACCCCTGCTCAAGGAACCCTGGGCGGAGGTGATGGACACGTATCACGCCGCATTGGTCGACAGGGACTTCCCATCCAGGAAGACGAGGACGGACCCGATCGACCAGGTCAGGGCGATGGTTGCCGTCCCGGAATCGCTCAAGCTCTTCCTGCCTGAGAAGTGGGAACAGCTCGGCGACGTTGTCGTCGTGAAGCTGCCGAAGGAACTTAATGCCCACGAGCGTGATATCGGCGAGGCGTACGCGAAGGCCCTGAAGGCCAAGACCGTCCTGAGGGATGTCGGAGGCGTCTCGGGCAACCTCAGGACCCCGGTGGTCAAGACTCTGTTCGGGACGGACCCAGTCGCGGTCCACACGGAGAACGGGATACTGTACAAGCTGGACGCATCCAAGGTGATGTTCTCATCGGGCAATGTCGACGAGCGTATGAGGATGGCGACAGTGGGTTGCGATGGGGAGACCGTTGTGGACATGTTCGCGGGCATAGGCTACTTCACGCTCCCGCTCGCGGTGTATCAGCGGCCCAAGCGGATCATCTCGTGCGAGCTGAACGAGGTCTCGTACGGGTATCTGGTGGAGAACATCGCGCTGAACAAGGTGGAAGGGAAGGTCGAACCCATACTCGGGGACAACAGAGACCTCCCGGGCGACGCCTTCGCGGACAGGGTCATCATGGGTTATGTGAAGACGACACACGAGTTCCTCCAGACCGCGTTCCGTCTCCTGAAGAGCGGTGGCGTGATCCACTATCATGAGACATGCCCGAACGAGCTGCTGCCAGAAAGACCTGTCAAGAGGCTCAGAGATGCCGCGAGCAAGAACAAGGTCGAGGTCCTGAGGTTCAAGGAGGTCAAGTCGTACTCTCCAGGTGTCAGCCACGTCGTGGTGGACGCGAGGTTCACGAGGACCTCTTGATGTCCTCTGTGCTCCCGGCTTCCTTCATGAACGTGACGAACGCCTTGTGGTGAGAATCGGCATCCTCGCTGTCCATGAGGGCCTTGGCGAAGCCGCTCAGGTGCCTGCCGAACTCCTGCTCCTCTCCCGTGTACTTCCACGACTTCGTGGATATGCCGAGGGAGAGATAGAATGCGTGGGCGATCGAACGCGTCCTGTGGTCGTTCGAAGTGTCAGCGTCCAGGACGGCATTCGCGCCTGGCGATCCCTTGGTCTTGTACGCCCTTATGACATCGTCCACGAGCTTCGAGTACTGCGACAGGCCAGTGTAAGACGGCATCCTGGATGTGACCTCAGCGTGCGCGGCCTTCTTGGCCGCCCTCCGGACCACCTTCAACGGGGACTCCGCCGATTCGCTGTCATCCTTGTGGTGCGCCTTTGCGACCTCTTCTGGGACGACGCCCATCAGGGCCGCCAGGCCGTAGTCAGACCAGTATCTCGACATGACGCTGTTCACGGTGTCCTTCGGATCCGCGACGACCGGGTGCGGGATGTCGGCAAGCATGGCCTTGAGGGCCTTCGCCTCCAACTCGTCATCGGTCATGTCCCTCACGAACGCCTCAGCATCGTCCCCGTAGGATCGGTCACCTCTGACATACAGTCTTTCCGAGCGCTCCTCGAGCTTCTTGTGGACCGCGTTGAAGTGCATGTCGACGAGCTCCCTGTCGCCTATCTCGCCTGAGGCATACTTCTCCAGGAGAGCGTGGTCGACGGGTTCGCTGAGCAGGTCCTTCAGGTCCTTGCTCCCAGATACTATCTCGAGCGGTCTCTCGACGGCGATGTCGATCTCGTCGAGGATGTCCGGGACCGCCATGCCCTCGGCGAGCTTGGTGAGGGTGTTCTTGTTCTTCGCGCCGCACTGCGGGCATATGGACACCTTCTTGTCGGTGTTCACGAACTCGAACTCGAGTCTCTCGGTGCCAGCGGATGCATGGGGGCAGCTGAACGCGCTACCGTCGTTCCTCGTGGCTCCCACGGATTCAGCCGCCTGCGCGATGTACTCTCCAGGAGGTTTCGGTTGCTTGCCCGTGCAGACGAACTCATCCCCGTATGAGTAGAAGTGCAGCCCCTTCTTCTTGACAAGGTCGAGGACTCCCAGGACACGCCACTTCGGAGAGTCGAAGTTCTGGACACTTATGAGCTTCTCCTTGTTGGTTCTGCCCCTGAGGGCGAACATGACCGTCCCCCCAGGGTACTTCGCGGAGGCGAGGTAGGGCGCCTTCTCCTCGTGGACAAGCCCTATCGTGGCGGCATAGGCCCTCGCCAGCCTTTCCCCGCGCTTCGCGAACTTCTCGAGCTTGATCTGGTCGTCCTTGTACTTGGAGATCTTCTCAAGGCGCGCGCGCGTCTTCTTGAACGGGCATGGGCCACACTCTGCTGCGCACTCGGGCAGGATGAGCTCGTAATCGTCCATGAGCGCCTTAGCCTTCTCCATGAGGTCCTTCTCGCGGACCTTCGAAGCGATCCTTGCATTGACCCTCAAGCGCATCTTCTTCTTGCGAGGCATGTCCGAGTCTTTCCGACATACCGGCCACTGATACTAGTCTTTTTCCCCGGGCATCCGACATGATGGCCAGGAGCGACTAAAAGCTTATTAGCCACACTGGGCCATAGGGAAGTATCTGGGATGCGGATGGTCTAGATGTCACAGGAAGAGGACTTCGCCAGGGGCTTCATCAAGGGCTTCGAGGAGGGGCTCAAGGACGCTTGGGAGGAAATCATCAAGCTGTCCACCAAGGGGTACACCTCGAGGGAGCTCCAGATAATGGCGAAGACCAAGAAGTCCATGCTCTTCCAGGTGGTGCAGCAGAAGGCGGAGGAGCTCGAGAGGGCCCTGGGGAAGAAGATATTCACTCAGGTCGCCCCTCCGAAGCCGCCCACGGCCCAGCCAGAGCTCAGGCCCGGCTGGAGCTATGTCATCAAGGAGGACAGGCCAGAGAAGAGCTTCTCGATCTTCACATCGCTCATAGGCGGAGGTGGCAGAGGCCTCTGCATATCGAGGACTCACCCTGACACGCTCAAGCAGAAATACGGGTTCGAGGCCGAGACCATCTGGCTCACCAAGACGGAGGGTCCCCAGGGTCCCACCGGTCGCAAGGGTGCGGAGTTCGTGTCGCCGAACAACCTCGCACACCTCGCGTCTGCCGTGAGGGATTTCCTATCCAAAGGAGAGGACGGGGCCGTGATAATCGAAGGGCTCGAGTACCTCACGACCCAGAACGACTTCAGGAGCGTGCTGAAGTTCGTCCAACTCATAAACGAGCAGGTGATCCTCGACAAAGGATATCTCATCATACCTGTGGATGAGGGTACCATGGACTCGAAGGACTTCTCCCTCATAGAGCGGGAGATGAGCCAGGTCCTGTGATCCCTGGAGTGGTTCATGCGGTCGGGCGTGGCTCGTGTGAGTGATAGTCTCGAGGGCCACCCATATTGTCAGGCGAAAACACTATGCTCGGAATCGTGCATGCGCGCGATAGTCGGAGGAAGAAGTTTGACTCATGAACCGGAAACTGGAATAGGCATACCTCTCCTCGGAGAGAAGTTCCCCGAGATGGAAGTGCAGACGACCCATGGCAAGATCACGCTGCCGAGGGCCTACGCCGGAAAATGGTTCGTGCTCTTCAGCCACCCGGGCGATTTCACGCCTGTGTGCACCACTGAGTTCGTGGCTTTCGCGAAGATGCACGAGGAGTTCAGGAAACTGAACTGCGAACTGATCGGCCTGTCAATAGACCAGGTGTTCTCCCACATGAAGTGGACCGAGTGGATTAAGGAGAAGCTTGGCGTGCAGGTGACCTTCCCGGTAATCGCAGACGGTTCCGCGACGGTCTCCCACAGGCTGGGCATGATACATCCAGGCAAGGGGACGAACACCGTCAGGGCCGTGTTCTTCGTCGACCCGAACGGCCTCATCAGGCTCATAATGTACTACCCACAGGAGGTCGGCAGGAACATGGACGAGGTCCTGAGGGCCGTCAAGGCGCTCAAGACATCGGACGAGAACAAGGTCGCGATGCCCGCGAACTGGCCGAAGAACGACTTCCTGGGAGACAAGGTCATCATCCCGCCCGCAACGGATGAGAAGACGGCCCAGGAGCGCTTGAAGCAGTACGAGTGCTACGACTGGTGGTTCTGCACCAAGAAACTATGAGGGCATCGCCCTCGAGCCTCTTCATTTTCGTCCCAGGACACTGGGGATGTGCTCCCGCCGGGATTTGAACCCGGGTGACCAGCTCGAAAGGCTGGGATGATGGACCGGACTACACCACGGGAGCACGGGCGCCGATGGTCCGTAATTCCGGTCTATGTGATGTCCGTATTTAACCCTTGTCGGGACTGGCGCCGACGAGACCCGTGTCTGGAACAGGACAAAGCTTAAAGATGGTTCTGCGGATTCGGCACCAGCATGGACAAGAAGGAAAAGGAGAAGCCCACTGTCGCTGAGACGACACGGAAATACATCGACAGGCACCCGAGCATCAGGGACTGCATCAGCAAGGACCTGATCAACTTCTCGTCCCTCTCAAGGCTAATAATGAAGGAGATGGGCGTCACACACGAGGAGGCAGTGCTCGCAGCCAGCAGGCGCTATGCCTCTAAGCTCTCCAAGACGGATTTCGAGGGCGACATCATGAGCGTGTTCGAGGAGAGCAGGCTCGAACTCAAGACGCGCATATGCATCGTGGTCGCGAAGAACGAATGGATCGTGCTCAGGAACCTCGAGGACGTCGTGAAGAAGATCCTCACGGATAAGAGCACGATGCAGGTCATGCAGAGCGCCAACGCAATCACGGTCATATCGGAGGACAAGTTCCTCCCGATGATCACCAAGGCCATAGGCGAGGACCACGTCGTCACGGTCAAGCAGAACCTGGCGGAGGTCACGGTCAAGAGCCCCGCGAGGATTGAGACGACCAGGGGCGCGTTCTCGTACCTCGTCTCGATGCTCTCCGAGCAGGGGATAAACCTGCTCGAGGCCGTGAGCTGTCATACAGACACGATATTCATAGTCAACAGGGAGGACATGATGCGCGCGTTCGACATTCTCTCGGCGTGCATCGAGGACAAGATCGTCCCTGAGAACGGCCGGTGAGCCTCAGCCCGCGACGAGCCTGTCCACGGCCTCGACCTGGTTCCTGAGCCGCACCAATTCCTTCTTGTCCCTTGCGACCGCGGTGGCCGCCTTCCTGGCCTGCGCCGCGACAGAACCTGGTGCGGTGCCGCCGTGGGAATCCCGTCTGGAAAGGGAGTTGCTGACGTCCAGGACGTCGAGGTCGGATGGCCCCAGCGGCCCTATGTGCTCTCCCAGGATCTCCTTGGCTAGCTCCTTGAAGTTGTGCGGATCCCCCCCGGACCGCTCAGAGATCTGTTGTACGATCCCGTGGGCGGTCCTGAAGGGGATACCGCGGGTTGTGAGGAAGTCGGCAAGGTCGGTCGCGGTCATCAACCCATCCTCCGCCGACTCCCTCATCCTCACCTTGTCGAACTCTACTCCTGCGAGGAAGTTCGTGAGGGCATGGAGCGAGGCCCCAACGGTGTCGAAAACATCGAAGAGGTTCTCCTTGTCTTCCTGCAGGTCGCGGTTGTACGCGAGGGGAAGAGATTTCAGCATGGTGAGGATCGCGATCAGGTGACCTATCGTCCTCCCGGCTTTGCCCCGTACGAGTTCGGGTATGTCCGGGTTCCTCTTCTGCGGCATCATGCTCGAGCCGCTCGAGAGGTCCTTCGGGAGCTTGGCGAACCTGAACTCCTGGGACGACCAGAGGATGAGCTCCTCGCAAAGCGAGGAGAGGTGGACCATGAGCAAGGACAGCGTGAACGCAGCCTCTGCCGCGAAATCCCTGTCCGAGACCGAATCGAGGGAGTTCTCGGTGATGCCATCCATCATGAGCATCTCCGCCGGTATCTCCCTGTCGAGCCCGAATGCGGTCCCCGCGAGCGCTCCTGCGCCCAGGGGCGATACGTTCGTCCTGGAGTAGCAGTCGGTCATCCTGCGGATGTCTCTGTTGAGTCTCCAGAAGTGCGCCAGTAGGTGATGCGACAAGAGGACCGGCTGAGCATGTTGCAGATGAGTGTACCCTGGCAGTACCGTGCCGTTGTTCTCCTTAGCCCTTCTGATCAGGACCTCCTGGAGGGCCAAGGTCTCGACCATCACATTGACCAGAGACTCGCGCGTCATGAGCCTCATGTCGAGCGCGACCTGGTCGTTCCTGCTCCTGCCAGTGTGCAGTTTCGCCCCGGCGTCGCCGATGCGGTCCGTGAGCATGCGCTCTATGTTCATGTGCACGTCCTCGAGGCGCGGATCGAACACGGCCGCTCCCCTGGAGCATTCCCTCGCTATGTCCCTGAGTCCGGAGACTATGACGTCCTTCTCCGTCTTCGTTAGGACGCCGGCGTGCGTGAGCGCGTGCACGTGCGCGATGCTGCCCGCTATGTCGTGCTTCCAGAGCCTCCTGTCGAAGTGGACGGAGCCTGTGAACGCGAGGAACTCGTCACTTACATGCGACGCCGACATCCTCGCTGACCGCGCTTTCATTCGACGCACCGTTCCCGTTGGCATGTGCCGCTTTGACAAGTGCCCCCACTTTCAGCGGCAGCCCCCAGACATAGATGAACCCTTTCGCGGCGGAGTGGTCGAAGGCATCGCCCTTGTCGTATGTCGACAGGGCCGTGCTGTAGAGCGAACAGGGTGACTCCCTGCCCACCACGACCGCGCTCCCCTTGTGAAGCTTTACCTTGACAGTGCCCGTGACGCTCTCCTGGGTGCTGTCGATGAACGCATCGAGCGCATCCTTTAGCGGTGAGAACCAGAGGCCGTTATAGATGAGGTCGGCATAGTGCTGCTCCACGGTCTTCTTGTAGTGCAGCAGGTCCTTCGGAAGCACCATGCTCTCAAGGTCCTGATGCGCCTTGATGAGCACGACCGCCCCAGGTGCCTCGTAGATCTCCCTGGACTTGATGCCCACGAGCCTGTTCTCTATGTGGTCGATCCTCCCGACGCCGTGGTTGCCCCCGGCCTCGTTCAGCGCGACTATGATGTCCAGCAACTCCATCGGGGTCCCGTTCAGGGACACTGGCTTCCCCTCGACGAAGCCTATCTCGACATAGTCCGGCTTCTCAGGGGTCTTGTCCACGCCCTTCGTCCAGCCGTATATGGACTCCGGCGGCTCAATCCAGGGGTCCTCAAGCACGCCGCACTCGATCGCTCTGCTCCAGACGCTCTCGTCTATGCTGTATGGAGCGTCCACGGTGACAGGGATCGGGATGTTGTGCGCCTTCGCGTACTCGATCTCCTCTTCCCTTGACATCTTCCAGTCCCTCGTGGGGGCCATGATCTTCATGTCCGGCGCGAGTGCCATGATGGACACCTCGAACCTGACCTGGTCGTTGCCCTTGCCTGTGCACCCATGAGCGATCGTGTCCGCACCGAGCCGCTTTGCCATCTCGACGAGTTTCGCGACCATCAGTGGCCGCGCTATCGCGGTTCCGAGCGGGTAGTTGCCCTCGTATAGGGCATTGGCCTTGAGCGCGGGCAGGACGTACCCGTCTGCGAACTCCTTCTTCGCATCTATGACCCACGCCCGCGACGCCCCGATAGCCCTAGCCCTCCTCATCGCATCCTTGAGGTCGTCAGTTTGACCGACATCGACGGTCACGGTGACGACATCGCAGCCGTGCATCTGTTTAAGCCAGTGGATCGCCACTGACGTGTCCAGGCCGCCTGAGTATGCGAGGAGTATCTTCGGCTTCTCCTTCTTCTGACCAGAGCTTTCCATGGAGTCGTCGCCTCCGTCCGAGTCATTCGAGAGTGCGTATATGGGTGTGGTGACATGGCGAAAACAGTGTCGGGGGCATCGTGTCTTATTCTGGACATCGGCAGACTACAAAACCGTAGCCGCGGACCGACATAAGGGGTATCTGGCATCCACAAACAACGATGTCCAGCACCCTTAAGTAGGCGCAGAATATTACTTCTCATCAACGGACTGAGTCACTTGCCATTTCATCGAGGACGCCACCAGGAAGAGGAAGTCAAGCTAGGCCCGGACGGTCAGCCGGAGTTCGTCAGGGTCCGCCTGCCCCGCAAGAAGGACGGGGAGATATTCGGTATCGCAGACCAGCTTCTTGGCGCCTCTAGGATCAAGGTCATGTGCGCGGACGGGAAGTCGCGCATGGGCCGCATCCCTGGCAAGATTAAGAAGCGCATGTGGATCAGGGAGGGCGACCTGGTCATCGTGGCGCCGTGGGAGTTCCAGGACGAGAAGGCCAACATCATGTACAGGTACACGAAGACGCAGGCCATGTACCTGAGCAGGAAGAAGATGCTTCCCAAGTCGATTGACATATTCTGAGGCACAGGGTGTGGCCTTTGCCCTACGACAAGAAGAGCCAGGACTCGGAGAAGGCGCTCGAGCGCGTCATAGACTCCTGGAAGATGCGCAGGAAGGACGATGACGACAGGAAGTCGTACGACGAGGTCTTCAACAAGCAGAACCTGATGCGCATCTACAAGCTGATGTCCGACGGGGTCATGGACAAGTTCGATTTCACGATATCCACTGGCAAGGAGGGCAACGTCTTCAGGGCGAGCACCGTGAAGGGCGAGTTCGTGGCCGTGAAGATATTCCGGACCTCGACCGCCACCTTCGGTGACATGTACAAGTACGTCGCGGGCGACCAGCGGTTCTTCGGCGTCGGCGGTGGCAACCGGAAGAGGCTCATCATGGTCTGGGCCGAGAAGGAGTTCATGAACCTCGATGCGCTCCACAGGGCGGGCGTGCGAGTGCCTAGGCCCATCGCGCGCCACCAGAACATCATAGTGATGGAATACATAGGCGACGAGTCCGAACCCGCGAGGCAGCTGAGGAACGTCGCCCTCGAGGACCCGGAGAAGACTGCGAGGAAGATCTTGGACTATGTCGCCCTCGCGTATAGGAAAGCATCCCTCGTCCACAGCGATCTGAGCGAGTTCAACGTACTGATGCTGGCTGGTGAGCCGGTCATCATCGATGTCGGGCAGGCGGTCCTCAAGGACCACCCGAACGCCCAGGAGTGGCTGAGGCGGGACGTCACGAACATAGTAAGGTACTTCAGAAAGAACGACGTAAAGCTAGACGTCGAGGCCGAGCTCAAGGAGATCACCAAGCCATGACACAGTCAGTGAAGATACCGAAGGACCGCGTCGGGGTCCTCATAGGCAAGGGCGGGGAGACGAAGGACGCCCTCGAGCGGAGGACAGGCGTGCGTCTTCACATAGACTCCGAGGAGGGCGATGTCGACATCGACCACTCTCACGCCCCTGACCCGGCGATGGCCCTGGCGGTCCAGGACGTCGTCGTGGCGATAGGCAGAGGGTTCTCCGCTGAGAAGGCCATGATGCTCCTCAACGAGGAGATATTCCTCGAGGTCTTGGACATCCGAGACTACGTCGGCAAGAAACAGACCCACGTCGTCCGCATGAGGTCGAGGGTCATAGGCACGAAGGGCAAGACCCGGCGGATCTTCGAAGAGCTGGCGGGTGTGCACCTCTCTGTCCAGGGGAACACCGTCGCGATCATAGGCGACCTGCTGCAGATAGAGGTGGCCAAGCGGGGCCTGGACATGCTGCTGTCGGGGAGCGAGCACGCGGCCGTGTACAAGTTCCTCGAGGGCAGGCGTCCGGAGATCAGGATCGACGGCATGGGTTTCACGTGAGCTCGGCTACGCTTGAAATATCACGGACTGCATTCATGTGTTTGACATGGCCGACGAGATCGTGAGGGCATTCGAGGCTGACATGGCGTCCATCCCGGTCGCGCGCGTGACCGGTGACAACGACAACGAGCGCTTCATGAAACTGATGGCGCACATGTTCCTGCGCGTCTGGACCAGGTTCGCGACGGAGACCGGGCAGAAGCTCACCATGACGCCCTTCCAGTTCTCCCTGGGCACGTACCATGGCCAGATGAACTGGGTCGTGAACGAGGCACTGAACTTCAAGGAGCTGCCCCAGATCGAGCTGGGCGCGAAGTATGGCAGGAAGCACTCGCTCATGGCCGAGAGCTACAAGCAGAAGGATGAGGAGCATGTCCGGCTGGTCTTTGCCCTCGATGAGGAGGAGGTCAAGGGAAAGCCCTTGGCGGTGAACTATCTCCTGTACGATTCTCCGTTGAAAGGCTTCA
Organism: Thermoplasmata archaeon; assembly: GCA_041304525.1. GTDB lineage: Archaea > Thermoplasmatota > Thermoplasmata > UBA10834 > UBA10834 > UBA9653. The sequence goes on from JBFYNF010000066.1 coordinate 11,082, forward strand.
GGTTCGAGAAGGCCGCTGAGTCGCTCAAGGCGGCGATGCCTAAGTGGTTCGAGACGGTCGCGAGCAAGAGCGACGCTCCACTGTGGGATTTCTGCAGGGATAACCTCGAGTGCGTCGGCGTCTGAGCGGACATGACGGACTCGTCAGAGCGGTGCACCGCATGATTCCGACTTGTCTTCGTTCTCCGGATCCAACAGTCACTGCCTCAACTCCGTATCCTCGCTTCACGGAAAGGGCTGGGCTGTTCACAATTCCCTCCTTGGATGCCCATGAACCCAGGAACAGCTAAATACTCCAGCCGCCTGCTTGACGCCAACGATGTCCGAACGGCTAGATATCGCAGTGCGAGCGCTTCAGCGCCCTCTGTGTGACCATTGCCTAGGCAGGCTTTTCGCAAAGCTCTCCACAGGCATGACCAACAATCAGCGGGGAGCTATCATCAGGGCCATCGCCACTGACGCCCCTCGCGACCCTGGCAGCGCCGGGTGCGATGTGTGCAAGGGCCTGTTCGACGAGATACCGAAGTTCGCGGACATCGCCGTCCGCTCGTCGGAGGGGTTCGAGTTCTTGACATTCCTTGTGGGCACCAAGGTCGACAGCGAGCTCCTCGAGAAGGAGGAGCAGCTCTGGGCGGATGTCGGCGCCAAGGAGACGGAGACACTCAAGTCAGAGCTGAACCGGGAAATAGGGAAGCAGGTGGAGGCGAGGCTCCAGAAACCGGTCGAGTTCACGAACCCTGACATGGTCTACCTCGTGGACACGAGGTTCGACAGGGTCGAGACATCTGTCACCCCGCTCTTCGTCTACGGCCGGTACAGGAAGTTGTCCAGGGAGATACCGCAGACCCGGTGGCCGTGCAGGGACTGCAGGGGGAAGGGGTGTCCGAGGTGCGACGGCAAGGGCGTCATGTACGAGAAGAGCGTCCAGGACCTGACGGGTCCCGTCGTCATGCGCCACGCGGAGGGAGAGGAGGACTTCTTCCACGGCATGGGACGGGAGGACATCGACGCCCGGATGCTGGGGAACGGCAGGCCGTTCGTGGTCGAGGTCAGGAAGCCCCGGAGGCGGACCTTGGACCTCGCGAAGGTGCAGGATGAGATCAACTCGTCGTCAGGCGGCCTCGTCGAGGTCGAGGGCCTGAGGCCCTCGAGCAGGGCGGAGATGAGGGCCATCAAGGAGTCGACGCACCCGAAGACGTACAGGGTCAGAGTGCGCTTCCAGCAGGATTTCGACGACAGAAAGGTTAATGATATAGGTCGTGTATTGGCCGAAAACCCTATAAGTCAGCAGACTCCGAACAGGGTGTCGCACAGGCGTGCCGACCTAGAGCGCATCAGGACGGTAAGGTCATTCAAGGTCGAGGCCGTCGAGGGGCGCGAGGCGGTGTTCGTCGTAGAGGCGGACAGCGGCACGTACATCAAGGAGCTCATGCACGGGGACGGGGGGCGGACCAAGCCCAACGTCGCCGACATCGTGGGCGTGCCCTGCGAGGTGCTCTCGCTAGACGTTATATGGGTCGGAGACCAAGGGGCGGAAGGACATGGTTAAGGCTTCCAAAGGCTACAGGCGCAGGACGAGATACGTCATGCAGAAGCGCGCGCGAGACAAAGGTCTCTCTCCGATCACGAAGGAGTTCCAGACGTTCGATGTCGGCGAGAAGGCATCGGTCACTGTGGACCCCAGCATACACAAGGGCCAGCCTCACATCAGGTTCCAGGGCAAGACCGGCACCGTCAAGGGCATGCAGGGGCGAGCCTACCTCCTGGACATCAAGGACGGCGACATGATGAAAGAGATCATAGTCCGGCCCCAGCACCTGAGGAAATCTTAATTGGCCGACAGACACTGGCTGGTGTTTCTCCATGGAAGATAAGAAGATAGCCACGCTTGCGGAGGTCAGGGACATACTGCTCGAGAGACAGGAGCAGGGCGAGCTGACGGCAGAGCAGAAGCTGGCGCTCGAGCACAGTCAGAAGTTCGCCAGGACCGATTCGAAGAAGGCCAAGAAGCTCGTGAAGGAGCTCGTCGAGCTCGGCTTCGTCTCGGAGCTGAACGCCGTCAAGATAGCCGACATCATGCCTGACCACGCCGACGACATACGTGCTCTGTTCGCCAAGGAGAGAGCCACCTTGGACAAGAAGGACGTCGAAAAGATACTTAGCGTTGTAGGGAAGTACCTCTGACGCTTCGCGGGGGGATTGTCGTTGGAGGACTACGCAAGAATACTAGATTATCTACCCCAGGGGCTCCCAGATGACCGGAAGTTCAAGCGGGAGCCGATAGCGTATGCGTTGGGGGACGACCAGTTCAAGCTCTTCGAGCTTGTGCCGAAGCTCGACGTCAACCTCGCCGTGGGCGACAAGGTCTACATAGGCAAGGACCTGAACCTGAGGCAGGAGATACTCCATGTCAAGAGGCGCATAAGCTACAACGAGCTCACCAACGCGTCCCAGAGCGAGCTCCCGTTCGTGGTCATGGACCTCATAAGGGCCCATGAGGAGCGGTTCGTCAGGTTCTTCAACGAGTCGCAGGCCATCACGACCCGGTTCCACATGCTCGAGTTGCTCCCAGGGCTGGGCAAGAAGACCATGTGGAGCATCATCGAGGAGAGGAAGAAGGGCCCGTTCAAGTCACTCAAGGACGTCGAGGACAGGGTTCCGATGGCGCACCAGGTCGAGAAGCTCCTCGCGAAGAGGATCGAGGAGGAGCTCTCCAACCCGACCGAGAAGTACCACCTCTTCGTCATGAGGTGAGGCCAGGCAGGACATGAGAGCGGAGGAGGTCAGGTCCGTCCTCGAGTCCCTGGGCAAGCGCCCGACGAAGAGCCTGGGACAGCATTTCTTACTGGACGACCGGATCATCAAGAGGCAGGTCGAGCTCGCGTCCCTGAAGGAGGGCGAGACCGTCCTGGAGATAGGCCCTGGCATCGGCAACCTCACTGATGAGATACTCAAGTACGGGGTCAAGCTCGTCGCGGTCGAGCAGGACATAGGGTTCTGCTCTTTCCTGAAACGCAGGTTCGGGGACAGGATCGAGCTCATCCAGGCCGACGCCGTGCGGGCGTTCCTGCCAGCGTTCGACAAGGTCGTGTCCAACCTACCCTACCAGATATCATCGCCAATCACATTCAAGCTCCTCGACATCGGCTTCGAGTCTGCCGTGCTCATGCTCCAGAAGGAGTTCGCCGAGCGCATGGTAGCGAAGCCAGGCACTCCCGAGTACGGCCGCCTGACCGTCGGGGTGTACTACAGGGCCCAGTGCGAGATCGTCATGAATGTGTCCAGGAACTCCTTCTGGCCCCAGCCCAAGGTCGAGTCGTGCGTCGTCCGGCTCACACCCAGGCCGCCGCCGTTCAAGGTCAGGGACGAGCAGGCGTTCTTCAAGGTCACGCAGGCGCTGTTCTCGCACAGGCGGAAGAAGGCCTCGAACTGCCTCGAGACGGACCCCGCGGTGAGGGAGTATGTCAAGCCCGACATGAAGGAGGCGCTCCGGTCCCTGCCACACGCGTCGGAAAGGCCTCAGCAGCTGTCCCCCGAGATGATCGGCGAGATGGCCGACGCGCTGCTCGACCTCAGCCCTTCTTCGGGAAGAACCTCTTGATGATCGCGTCCGCGATCTTGCCAGGGCCGTCCACGAGCACGTCGGCGGCGGGCACGCCGTACTTCCGCTCGTACTCCATGATGTGCTTCTCGACTTCTTGCCTGGTCAGGTTCTCGTGGTTGAGCGTGATGCCTATGACATCCGTGTGGGCGTAGACCTTGATGAGCTCCATCTCACGGTCTATGGTGCCGTTCGGGATGTGCAGCTCGTCCGCGTGGTAGCTCCTGTACTTCCTGCCAGGCGCGTGCTGCAGCACGACGGTGTTGGGGCTCGAGGCGCTCACTATGGCCCTCGAACCCGTGACATATGCCTGGTGGCTCAGGGCGCCCTGGCCCTCCACTATGATTACCTGTGGCTTCTCGTTCGTGTACGCATCCCACATGGCGTTCTCCAGCTCGCCGACCACATAGTCCCCTCTGATGGCGTCGAGTGGTATGCCGTACTTGGACCCCTGCAGCAGGCCGGTCTGGCCAGTGGCGACGAAGGCGGTCTTGATGCCCCTGTCGTTCAACTCCTTGGTGAGTATGACTGCCGTGGTCCTCTTGCCCGTGGCCGCGTCCGTGCCGAGGACGGGTATCCTGATGCAGTCCATCTTGGCCGCGAGGCCCTTGTAGTAGTGCATCTTCTCGAGCGGAGGCTCCTTCCTGATGTCCACGATCTTGACGCCGTGCTTCTTCGCGAGCGGGGCGAACTCCTTGTCGTTCCCCAGCCACTCGTGCAGCCCGGACAGGATGCTCACGCCGTTCGAGATGCCGACCTTGACGGGCTCCCTGAACTCGGGAGGGAGCATGCCGCCGATGGTGGCCACGCCCATGATCATCCACTGGGGCTTCTCCTTGAGCTTCTTGAGGGACTCCTCGACGGACGAGAATATGGGTATGCCGACCTTCTTGCCGTCCAGGACTTCTCCCGCATCCTTGCCTGCCTGCTTGCTGTCCACGATGCCCAGTATCTTGAACCTCAGCGAGTGGCGGACCAGGCCTGCGGCGGTCTTGCCCCTGGTCTTGCCGAAACCATCCTCGCAGAGGATGATGGCAGTTTCCATACCGCCGCCGACTGCGTGCCCTGTATAAATCCCTTGACAACCTATCCCAATGGTGGATGACACGACCATCGGGCTACCCGTGTAAGCTTTAATACCCCCCCCGCCCAGTCTTGATTCCGGTAAGAATGGTCGCCAAGTGTGGGACGTGCGGAGGCGAGTTCGTGGACGGGACCGTCTTCTGCGAATACTGCGGTGAGCGGATTATGGTCGGCGTCCCTGAGAATTTCGAGGACGGCAAGCCGTTCTACGCCTATCAGTGGATGGGCGGAACGCACCTCCTCAACTTCTTCGCATGGGCCTGGAGATGGCTGGTCTTTCAATTGTTCACCGTGCTCGCCGTCATTATGATCGCGGCGTCTGTCGGACGAGAGGGCCTGCCTCTGCTGCTTGTCACCGTGCTTCTCGGCTCTGCGTACTTCCTCCTGTGGTATGTCCTGATCCGCCGTTACAGAGTCAAAGGCAGTCTCACTCATTTCGGCGGCGGCGGCCCTCCAGTCCGCCCTTGAGCATGCATCACAGCGCGCTCATCATCTGGCATCAGCGACCCCATGGTCACCTTTTTCTATGCATACCGACATTGAGCCCGGGGGAGCAGAGTGCTGGTAGGCATAGTAGGCAAGCCCAATGTAGGGAAGTCGACCTTCTTCACGGCCCTGACGCTAGCTTCGGCGCAGATAGCCTCGTATCCGTTCACCACGATCCAGCCCAACAAGGGTGTAGGCTATGTGCGCAGCCCGTGCCCGCACACAGGGTTCGGCAAGCCGTGCA
>JBFYNF010000067.1:0-37195 GCA_041304525.1 Thermoplasmata archaeon
GCCATCGCCTGTTCCACGATCAGCCGGTTCGTGTTCGGTATGTCCGCGATCTTGAAGTCGCATATCACATGCTTGATTTTCGAGAGCTCGGTGATTATGCCCGGCCCCGCTCCGAGGACCAAGGGCCAGTTTATCTTGATTGCGTCCACGTGGTCCTTGACCGCGTCGACTACCCGGCGCGCGTCCTCCTGGGTCGTGACATCGAGGGCGAGGATCACCCTCGTGTTCTTCTCGATCTTCATGGCTGGTGAATCGGCAGGCGTTCAATTAATCCTTCGCCACCACGTCCATTCAATAACCCCGACGACATACGAGTGTACGTGGGCAAGATACGGCGGCTGAAGAAGGGATCCGCGCATACTGGCGCCCTGCCCCAGGGCTGCGTGCTGTGCGAACAGGGGGCGAAGCTCGTCCTCTTGGTCACCGGCAGATGCGCGAGGAGATGCGGGTACTGTCCGCTGTCCGCACAGAAGAAGGGGAAGGACGTCTTCTTCGCGAACGAGAGGAGGATACAGGCTGTCGACGAGGCGCTCGAAGAGGCTGGACTCATGGACGCCCTCGGGACGGGCATCACCGGCGGGGACCCGCTGATCGCGGTCCAGCGGACCGTGGACTCCATCAGAGCACTCAAGAAGCGGTTCGGGAAGGACCATCATATCCATCTCTACACATCGACGACCGACAAGACCAGGATAGACAGAGTCGCGAGGGCGGGCCTGGACGAGATCCGGTTCCATCCCCCGGTCAGCCTCTGGAAGAGGCTTGAGAGGTCCGAGTTCGCCGACGCGCTCAAGCTCTCGAAGAAGAGGGGGATGACCGCTGGGCTCGAAGTGCCCGTCATCCCTGGACGGGGCGAGGACATCGTCGCCTTGGTCCGGTCGGCGGACGCGCTCGGCCTCGACTTCGTCAACCTGAACGAACTCGAGTTCTCAGAGACCAACTGGAGGGCGCTCAGGGCCATGGGCTTCGACGTCAAGGACGATATCTCCTCGGCGGCCGCCGGGAGCCAGGAGCTGGCGCTCAGCGTTCTCAGGACGGACATCGCTATGCCGCTCCACTACTGTTCTTCATCGTTCAAGGACGGCGTCCAGCTCAGAGAGAGGATCGCCAGGCGCGCCCGGAACGTGCGCAGACCGCATGAGATACTCACGAACGACGGCACTCTGCTCAAAGGGGTCGTCGAGACGGCGGACCCTGCTGGGACCGCGCGCGCGCTCGCCCGGGACTTCAGTGTGCCCGCGAGGTTGATGTGGATAGACGAGGAGAAGGCTCGGCTCGAGGTGGCGGCATGGGTCCTCGAGGAGGTCGCGCCCGAGCTGAAGCTGCGGTCGTTCATCGTCGAAGAATATCCCACGGCGGACAGGCTCGAGGTGGAGCGCTCGCCGCTCAGGCGACGCTGATGCTCTGGATGTTGTGGTGCCTGCTGACGATCTCCCTCGCTATCCTGAGGTTCCGGCCGTTCTTGCCTATGGCTTTCCCCTTCACCTTAGGGTCCACGGTCACGGTCGCGTGCCTGATGGTCCCCCTGTCCTCGAGGGCCACGGACTGTACGCTGTAGGTGTGGAACACGTTCTTGACGAAGGTCTCAGGGTCCTCGGAGTACTCTATCACGTGGATGTTCTTGCCCGTGAGGTTCTTGAGGCGGATGACGTTCTCGCCCTTCTTGCCCACGGCTCTCGAGCCCTGGCCCTTCTCGACCACGAACACGAGCTTCTCCTCGGTCTCCAGGCAGTCCTTGACCTGCGTGCCCGTGACCTTCTCGAACAAAGAGATGTACCGGAGGGTATCCTCCGTAAAGGTGATTTCGCCCATTGGCATCAGTCCCTCACGCAGAGAGGATGTTGGACTCCCCAGGGCTCACGATCGCCAGCGCGGATATCGGGAACGGCTTCCCGCACGCGGCCCCGAGCTCGACGTTCGTCCCTGGATATGCGAGCAGCTTCACTCCGCTCATGCCCTCGAAGCCGTCCTTATCGGGACAGTTGCTCGCCAGGACGACCATCTTCGCCTCGCCCTTGCCCACGCACTTCCTCGTCTCAGCGAGGCCGAACCTGACGTCTCCCGATGAGGCCGCTGCCTTTAGCGCTCTCACGATATCCATGTTCACGCACCTTCCTTCTTCGCCGGGGACCATACCAGGTTGACTGCGCCGGTACCGACTGTAACTGGCTGGCCAACTATAATGTTTTCTACAACGCCCTCGAGCAGGTCCACCTCGCCGGTGATGGCCGCGCGCAACAGGTGGGTCGATGTTATCTCGAACGCCGCCCTCGCGAGCACGCTCGACTTCCGGCCGGATATGCCGTGCCTGCCGATCGCCTTCACGTCGCCGTCGTTAGTCATCAGGTCCGCGACGAGCATGATGTGCCTTATGTCGACCGTCAGGCCCTGCTCGTCCAGCGTCTTCGACGCCTCGACGATGAGAGAGTTCCTGGCCGCCTCGATACCGAGCACCTCGAATATCTCGAGTATGCTGTTGGTCGTGGTGTTGGCCCTGTCGACGAGGTCTATCTCGAGGACCTTCTCGAGGTTGGAGCCCTCGGTGTACACCACGTATCTGCCGTTGACCTTGCGTATCACGGCCCTCGTGATGCCGTCGATGCCCTTGATGGGGGTGTGCTTCGTGTCCTCGGATATCCTCTGGAGCTTCTTGTACGAGGGCTCGTCGCACTTGATCACGACGTTGCCCTCGCGCATCTCCGCGAGGCCTTTGAGGCCCTTCGCCTTGTTCAGCTTCCTCAGGACCTCCTCAGGCGTGATGGACTTCCGCTCGATCTTGCGCTTGTCGAGCCTGACCATGACCTCCATGTTGTTGATGTCCGTCTCGACATCTGCGATGTCGATGATCTTCGTCAACTCGATGTTCGACGCGATCTGACGGACCTTCTCGAGGTCGTCCTGGGCGGCTTTCTCGAGGTGTATCTCCATGATCGGGGTGCTGGGCACGCGCCTCGCGTCCACGATCTCGATGAGCCTCGGAAGGCCGAGTGTGACGTTCATCTCGGCGACACCCGCGTAGTGGAAAGTCCTCATGGTCATCTGCGTACCAGGCTCGCCTATGCTCTGAGCGGCTAGGATGCCCACGGACTCGCTCGGGTCGATCCTGTGCATCTCGTGCCTGTCGCACGTGAGTTCCAGTATCCTCTTCAGGTGCTTGTCCGGGATATCGGCGCCGTCCAAGCGGGCAGCGATCTCGTGCAGGACCTCCCACGGGAGTTTCCTGCCCATATCGTCGACCATCTTCTTGAGCTTCACCTCGAACGGGGTCGACCTCTGGACCTTGGCCGGGACCTCCTTCTTCTCGATCTTGAGGACCTTGAGGGGCTTCTCCTTCTTCTTCTTGGGAGCCCTCTCCTTGGCCTTGACCGCGGCAATGACCTGCTTGAGCTTCCTCTCGCCTATGAGCTTCTCGATCTCCCTGAGGGTCTTCTCATGGGCCCTCGCGACCTTCGTGAACGTGTAGCCGGCCTTGACCAGCATCTCAGCGGTCTTGGCATCGACGCCTTTGTTCAGGAAGACCTCTGCTGGATCCTTACCCATTGCTCATCCCTCCTCTCCGCCGCCAGGTTCGAAGTCTGGCTCCTCTTCAGTCTCCGGCTCCTCCGGGGTCTCCAGCAGGTCCCTGTCCTGGATACCATAGCTGACGACGCCCTTCTCCTGGACCTTCGCGATGAGCTCGCCCTTGTCCCCGAGGACGCTCAGTATGATGTCGTCGACGTCGACGGCCTCGCCCTGGACACTCCTCGTCGGGTCGATGCCGTCCTCGCCGTACTCGAGCTGTATGATCGTGCCGGCCGTGTTCCTCACGGAACCGTCCTGCATGACCTTCAGGTCCTCGAGCGCGTTAATCAATCTCCTCTGCATGTATCCTGACCTCGATGTCCTCACGGCCGTATCGACCAGGCCTTCCCTGCCACCCATCGAGTGGAAGAAGTATTCAGTCGGTGTGAGGCCGCTCTTGTATGAGTTCTTGATGAACCCTCTCGCCTCGGACCCGAGGTCGCCCTTCTTGAAGTGCGGCAGCGTGCGGTTCCAGTAACCCCTGGACAGACGCTCGCCCCTGACGGCCTGCTGACCGATGGCACCGGCCATCTGCGACAGGTTCAGCATCGAGCCCCTCGCGCCGCACCTGGCCATTATGACGGCCGAGTTCTCCATGCCGAGGTGCCTGCCCGCGATCTGACCGGCTGTGTCCCTGGCCTTGCCCAGGACCTTCATGATCTCGACCTCGAGGGTCTCCTCGAGGGACCTGCCGGGCATCTGTTCGAGCTCGCCGCGCCTGTACGCGCCCACGTGCTCCTCGACCTTGAGCCTCGCCTGTGTCATCGCGTCGTCTATCTCCCTCTTGGCCTGGTCGGGGATGTCCTCGTCATCTATGCCCGTGGTGAAGCCGCGGACCATGATGGCTCCGATGGCCATCTTGGTCGATTGGTCGATGAACCGCCTCGCGGTGTCGGGGCCGTAGTCCCTGGATAGCTTGTCCAGTATGCGGCCCTTGAACGCCCCGATGGCCTTCTCGTCGATCGTGCCAGTCACGAGAATGCCGTCGCGTATGACCACGAACGAGTCGTGCTCGCACGCCTCCTTCTTGCACTCGTCGCACCTCTGGCATATGGACGACTTGAAGGTCATGTGGAGGTCCTTGGGCAATATGAGGCTGAACAGCTGCTTGCCGCCCCAGTACTCGATCCCGCCGTCCTTGACCAGCGGCTTGGGCATATCGAGTCCAGGTATCTTCTCCATGATCCTGAGGGTCTCCTCCCTCGTGAACTTCGAGTCCTCGTGCGTCAGGAGGAACGCGCCCGTGATGTGGTCGTGTATGCCCCCTATGACCGGGCCTCCGAACCTCGGGCTCAGGATGTGCTCCTGGACCCTCATGAGGACCTTGGCCTCAGCCCGCGCCTCCTCACTCTGGAGCACGTGCAGGTTCATCTCGTCGCCGTCGAAGTCCGCGTTGTACGGCGGGCACACGCACAGGTTGAACCTGAACGTCTTGTGCGGCATGACCCTGACCTCGTGCGCCATGATGGACATCCTGTGCAGGGACGGCTGCCTGTTGAACAGCACGATGTCGCCGTCCATCAGGTGCCTCTCGACGATGTACCCAGCCTCGATGCCTTCCGCGACGGTCGCGGCGTTCTTGTCCGTGATCTTGATCCTGCGCCCGTCCGAGCGGATGATGTAGTTCACGCCAGCCTTGTACACGTCGCCGGGCGGGGCCGGCCCGCGCGAGGCCATCTCCTTCGCGACGGCCAGGTTTCTATCTGTGACCCTTATCGGCACCGTCAGCTCTCTGGCGGCAGCAATCGGCACGCCGACCTCGTTCACAGAGAGCATCGGGTCCGGGGATATCACTGTCCTCGCGGAGAAGTTGACCCTCTTACCTGACAGGTTCGACCTGAACCTGCCTTCCTTGCCCTTCAACCTCTGCACGAGGGTCTTCAGTGGCCTGCCGGACCTGTGCCTCGCGGGCGGTATGCCCGATGTCTGGTTGTCGAAGTAGGTCGTGACATGGTACTGCAACAGCTCCCAGAGGTCCTCTACGATGAGCTGGGGCGCGCCCGCGTCCCTGTTCTCCCTCAGCCTCTGGTTGATCCTGAGCACGTCCACGAGCTTGTGCGTCACATCGTCCTCGGACCTGTCCCCGGACTCCAGCGTGATCGATGGCCTCACTGTGACCGGCGGCACCGGCAGCGAGGTCAGGATCATCCACTCCGGCCTGGACACGGTCGGGTCCATGCCGAGCGAGATCATGTCCCCCTCCGGTATGCGCTCGAGCCTCTCCCTGACCTCCTTCGGAGTGAGCTTGTGCCCCTCCTCCCTGAAGGTCGTGGGCTTGTCGAGCGTTATCTTGAGCTGGACCGTCCCGCAGTGCGGGCACGTGGTCCTGGACGCGGCGTCCTTCGCGGCCTCCTTGGTGACCGTGGCGGTGTCCAGGGTGTCTCCACCTAGTTCCTCCATCCGGTCCCTCTGCCTCAGGTACTCGGCCGCCTGCTCGCCCGTGAGCAGAAGCCTGCCGCACGAGCGGCAGGTGGACTGCAGGAGCTTCTTGATCTCCTTCACGTATCCTACGTGTATAACGGGCATCGCGAGGTCGATGTGCCCGAAGTGTCCAGGACACTCATCGACCTTCTTCCCGCAGGTCTTGCACCTGAGCCCGGGCTCGATGACACCGAGATGCGGGTCCATGAGCCCCATGTCGATCGGGAAGCCGTCGTCGTCGTAAGTGTCGGCCGTGATGATCTTCGTCGCACTCATCTTGCGTATCTCGTCCGGCGACAGCTGCGCGAACTTGATCGCAGATATCCTCTTTGTTACGCCAGAGACCATCATTTCAAATCCTCCAGCTGAAGACGCATGACCACACCAAGGGACAGCAACTCGTCCAAGAGCAACTTGAACGCGTATGATGTCTGCACCTGGTATACCTTCGAGTTGTTGCCGCAGACCGGGCACCTGAGCGTGCCGCGCCTGTCGAGTATCGCGATGTGGCCGCAGCTCGGGTTGCCGCACACGTACTGGAGCGTCCCGTCGGACTCGTCCAGGAGCCTGTCCTTGATGACCATGGCCGCGCCGTGGCCTATGAGACAGTCCCTCTCCATCTCGCCGAACCTCAGGCCGCCCTGCCTCGAGCGCCCCTCCGTCGGCTGTCTCGTGAGTATCTGGACCGGGCCTCTGCTCCTGACATGGAGCTTTCCGGAGACCATGTGGTGCAGCTTCTGGTAGTAGATCACGCCGACGAACACCTCTGCCTCTATCTTTCGGCCGGTGATGCCATCGTACATGACCTCGTTGCCGTTCTGCTTGAAGCCGTTCTTGACGAGTGCGTCTCTGAGGGCCTCTTCCCTCTCGCCGCTGAAGCCCGTGCCGTCAATGAACCTGCCCTCCATCGAACCGACCTTGCCCCCGACCATCTCCAGCACGTGAGCCACGGTCATACGCGACGGGATGGCGTGCGGGTTGATGATGAGGTCTGGCACAAGGCCGTCCTCCGTGAACGGCATGTCCTCCTGGGGCACCAGCAGGCCTACGACGCCCTTCTGGCCGTGCCTAGATGCGAACTTGTCTCCGAGTTCAGGGGTCCTCTCGTCCCTGACCTTGACCTTGACCAGCCTGGAGCCGTTCTCCGACTCCGTCAACATGACGGAGTCCACCCAGCCCTTCTCGCCGGGCCTGACGGTGACCGATGTCTCACGCCTCTTCTGCGGCGTCAGGAAATCCGCCTCCTCCTCGAGGAACCTCGGGGGAGAGGTCTTGCCTATGAGCACGTCGCCGCCCTCGACCCTGGTCTCGGGGCTGATGAGCCCGTCCTCACCCAGGTTGCTGTATGAGAGGTCGGCCCTCGCGCCCCTGACATCGGGGCTCGGTATCTCGAAATGGTCCTCCTGGCCGCCGGGGTACCTGCGCTCCTCCGCCCTGTACGTCCTCATGAACGCAGAGCGGCCCAGGCCGCGCTCCACGGAGGACTTGTTCATGACTATGGCATCCTCCATGTTGTATCCCTGGTACGACATGATAGCTACGACGAAATTCTGTCCCGCGGGCCTCTGGGCGAACGACACGAACTCCATCGGCTTCGTGGTCGTCAGGGGCTTCTGCGGGTAGTGCATCACATGACTCCTAGTGTCCGGCCTGGTCCTGTAGTTGGAGGAGCTGAGGCCGAGCGACTGCTTCGCCATGCCTGAACCCATCGTGACCCTCGGACTGGAGTTGTGCTCTGGATACGGCACGAGCGCCGAGCACACGCCGAGGATGACCATCGGGTCTATCTCGACATGGGTGTGCTCATCTTCGAGAAGCGACTCGACCTGCATCGTGCCGCCGCAACTCTTACACTCCAGGACGATCTTGCCCTCCTCGCCCGGGTTGCGCCAGTCGACGTCCGTTTCAGACAGCAGCTTGCCGCAGTGGTCGCACTTCTGAGGGGCTCTGAACGCCGACACGGCGGTGTACGAGTCCTCTTCCTCCTCAGCGTCGATCCACTCGACCACGCCCTCCCGGATGAGGTCTGCCCACTTCGCCTTGTGCGAGCGCATGTCCTCGACATGCCTGTGGTTCAGCAGGGTCTTCCCGTGACGAACGACGAGCAGCGGCCTCCTCAGCCTCCCCTCGTCGCAGTTGATTATGATCTCGTTCATGTTGTCGTCGAAGCGCACATTCACCTCTGGCGACAGCAGCCCAGAACGCCTCCTCTGCCTGATCTCCTCGACGAGCTCCTTGGGCTTGTCGTGCAGGCCGATGAGGTCTCCGTTCACGTACACACGCGTCTCGGTGGTCTGCTGCTCGCTCACTTCCTTCACGCCGAGGTCGCGGAGCAGCCAGATGACATCCTTGTCATCCGTGCCCTCGCTCACATCCACGATGAGCGCGCAGTTCTTGACAAGGCCGCAGTTCTGGCCCTCAGGGGTCTCGTTGGGACAGAGCCTGCCCCACTGTGTCGGGTGCAGGTCACGCGCCTCGAAGTGCGGCTGGCTCCTCGTGAGCGGAGACGTCACGCGCCTAAGGTGTGACAACGCGCTCATGTTGGACGTCCGGTCCAGCAGCTGTGACACTCCGGCCCTGCCGCCGACCCAGTTGCCCGTCGCGAACGCGTGCAACAGCCTGTGGGTCAGCAGGTCCGGTCTTATGGCCGAGGATATCCTGAGACCTTTCTTCCTCGTGTAACCCCGCTCGAGCTGGTACTTCAAATCCTTGATCAGGTTCGTGAACGCGACCCTGAAGAGATCCTCCATGAGGTCGCCCGCGAGCTTCAGCCTCTTGTTCGCGTAGTGGTCCTTGTCGTCCTCCTTACGCTTGCCGAGCTCCAGCTCCAGAATCGTGCGCGCCACACGCCCGAGGAATATGGACTTCTTCATCCTCGCGTCCGCGGTGTCGCCCAGGTGCGGCAGGAGCGAGCGGTCGATTATGCTCTCGACCTTCTTCGCCCTGTACTCCTTAGCCTGGCCCGTGGCGAACTTGCGCTCGAGGAACAGTATCGCGTCCTCAGTCGTGTATATGCCATTCGGAGGGTACAGCTTCTTGTTCTGACACTCCTCGATGTTGGCGTACACGATGTTGGCCATCTGCGGGTCGGAGACTATGGACTTGTAGATCTCCTCGTCGCTCTCCATCCCGAGGGCCTTCATGAGCACTATGAGAGGTATCTGGCCTGATGCGGCCGGAACCGAGACGACCAGTATGCCGTCCTTCTTCTTCTCCATCAGGGTAAGGGCCCTGTAACCCTCCTTCTGTGAGAACACCTTGGCCACATGCAGGCTGGTGCCGTAGCGCTCGTTCGTCTCGACCATCACCCTGTTGGGAGCGAGGTCCTCGAGCGATATGAGCGCCCTCTCCGTGCCGCCTATGATGAAGTAGCCGCCTGGGTCGCACAGGTCCTCGCCCATGTCGACCAGGTACTTGTCGACGTCTTCGGCGGTGGGCTCGCGGTCCATGTCGATGTTGTCCTTGTGCAGGTTGCACTTCTTGGACTTCGCCATCACCGGAAGGTCGCCGATATGGACCTTCTCCGGCTCTCTCTCGATGCCGTCCTCCAGGATCGTGAACTCGAGCATGATGGGGGCGGAGTAGTTGAGGTTCCTCAGCCTGGCCTCCATCGGGTAAAGGTCGTGGGTCGCGCCGTTGGCCTCCTTGATTACGGGCCTGCCCACCGTGATCGTCGGCCTGGCCGACGCGTCGATGAGGCCGGTCTTCTCGTCCCGCCTGCGCCCAATCCTGATCTCGATGATCTTGCCCTCGGTCCTGTCTGGGTCGAGCCTGATGACCCCCCTGTCACTCTCATCAGGAGATGCGCGGACGTTGTCCACGATCTTCTGCATCCGGCTGTTCGGATGGTCTATCGTTGGCAAGAAGTCGTTATACGATGCTATGTGGTGGTTGACGATGCTGCGCTCTCGGAAATAGGTTTCTACAAGTTCCCTCAAGGGTTCACCCCCGCACGACCAGCCGGTAGCTGGTTGAGACGCCGCTGGTCCGGCTGCGCCTCACGATCTTGACTACCATTCCCTCTTCGACTGGGCCCGAGATCGCGTCGAGTGCGCGAATGCACGGGTCCGAGATCCT
Source organism: Thermoplasmata archaeon (assembly GCA_041304525.1). Classification (GTDB taxonomy): domain Archaea; phylum Thermoplasmatota; class Thermoplasmata; order UBA10834; family UBA10834; genus UBA9653. Next base: position 10,060 of record JBFYNF010000067.1, read on the forward strand.
GATCTTCGGAAGCTGGTCCTTGGTCAGCTTCAGGTCCTTCAGAATCTTCTCGGCCTCCTTCTCCGACAGGAGATGATGCTCGGGCACGAGCTCATGCTCCAGAACGTTAAATTCTCCGGCCATCTAGATCACCGCACGAGCCCAAGGATGTTCCACTGGTCGCCGCTCCCCCGTTTCTCCCACAGACCGATTCCGTCGCCCGGCGGGCCCGCGGGGATTTCCGAGACTAGTCTGTTAGGCATAGTCATTCGAACCCCGGGCCACCTGCTTAAAAGGCAGATGCTCTTTCTAGGGAAACCGACACATCGAGAATGCATGAGATTTCCTACCTAGCTGAGCTACGGGCCCTGGGCGGCGTGGATACCCTAGGCTGCGTTAGCAGGCCGTGTAGTCTCTTCAAGTATTTAATGACTCCTTTGAACCAACGAGTTTCCCGGTCCAAGCACGGGTATTGCCCTTTGTTATACCCGTATTAAATATAAATAACTGTATAAAACGCCCTGCTTGGACAACAGTTATGTACCCACCCCGTGACACGACATATCATGCCGCCGCCTGTTCCGCACACCAGTTGGGAGGACCAGTATGTCGACCACTTAGTCTGTGATCGATGACATGAACTCGCTCACATAGGCCCCTATGCCCGCTTCCGAGCCGGGGGACAGGGGCCCTCTGACCGCGACCACCCCAACCTTGAGCACAGGCGTGTGCACCTTCGCACCCTTGGACCGCGCCAGGTCGTGCATCTTCGCCGCAGCACTCGCGCCGTCCTTCGCGATCACCTCGTCCATCTCGGTGTCGAACGCAGCGACCGGTCTCTTCCCCCATGAATCCCAGTCGATACCTTTGATGAACCTCCTCATCCTACCCGTCATGCTGCCGAGCCTTGTGGGCGAACCCATGAACATGAAGTCCCCTTCGAGTCGGCCCTTGAGTGCGTCTCTCACCCGCAAGAGCTGGGCCGAGTGACCCTCAGCCTCGAGCCGCGCCGCAATCATCTTGGCGACGAGCTCAGTGTTGCCGTAGACGCTATCGTAGACGATGACTCCCTTCATCTCGATCCCGCTCGCAGGGAGTGCTATAGCATTATATACAGATAGGATATTCCTCAGCCCCGAGGTAGAAGAACTTGGAAAGCCAGGAGAAGGTCTGCTCCTCTTGTGGAATCCGCCTTGTGAAGAAAACAGAGACTACGTTCCTCTGTCCAAAGTGCGGGCAGGCCGAGATCGGACGGTGCATGAACTGCAGGGACCAGAGCGTGCACTACAAGTGCCCCGCGTGCGGGTTCACAGGTCCGTGAGGTGTTTTGAGTGGGTGAAGTCGGCCTCCAATACAGGGTCCTGCCAGAGGACATCGACGTGGACCTTGACAAGCTCGAGAACGGCATCAAGGCGGCCCTGCCTGAAGGCGCAGCGCTGAAGATGGCCGAGAAGAGGCCTGTCGCGTTCGGACTCAAGGCGCTCCACGTGCTCATCGTTCTTGACGACAAGAAGGGCGGCGCAGAGCAGGTCGAGACGGCCATATCCGGCGTGCCCGGCGTTCAGAGTGTCGAGATAGTCGAGATGGGACTGCTCTGACTACTGGATGATGAGAGAACTCACTTCTTCTTAGGCTTGGCCTTCGCGGGCCGAGTGGCGCACGACCGCAGGACGTCTCTCAGCTCCCTTTGGAGCCTGATGTTCTGTTCGAACTGCTCGTCGTCCTCTGACAGCAGGGCAGCATATTCCATCATGCTCTGCTTGACGAAGAAGGCGACATCGCCCATCTCCCCGATCTTGTCGGACCATTCATTCGTCTTACAGCAGGACTCCATTTCCTTGACGACCTTTGCGACCTTCGAAACGGTCTCAGAATCCACGGAGGCCAAGAGACCCAGCTTTGTCAGCCCCTCAAGGGCGCCCTTCGAGAGTTCGCTGTATGTCTGCTTATGGGCAGCCTCGCCGTGAGAGAGCATGAACATCTCCGCGGCGGACCGATAATATGTCTCTATAAAGTGGCCAATGCGCTCCTCGCGCGAGACCTCGACCATGGCCGCAGCCTTCAACTTCCTGATGTGATGATATATCGCCTGAACGGTGAGTCCCATCTCGGCGGCGATCTGGCTTACCGTCATCTCCTTGACTCTCAAGAGGTAGATGATCTTCCTCCGGGTCTCATCAGCCAGCAGCTCGAAGGCCTTTGGGTCCTTGATGGTCTTGATCGACTTCAAGCGTTATCACCGTTAAAACATATGGTATCACAGTAATATAATGCTTTTCGCACTACAATGTCGTTTTTCGTATTCTCACGCAGGTATTACTCATTAAAACGATGGTTTTATTAGGACAAAGCACCATTGGTGTCCAACAAGGAGCTGATTGAACTTGCTCGGAAGGACCGCCAAGGCATTCCCCGGGGCTCTGATAGTCAGGGCGCGAAGAACCGCGCTCTTCGAGATCTGGATGAACACAGAGATAGCGTCCAGGGGGCGCACGATATGAACTTGGGACACCATGTGCTCCCCTCAGCCGGGAGACCCAACGATGAGGTGGTCCGCTACGTCCGCACCGAGTACGGCGAGAGCGACGCGAGCTGGCTCTCATCGACGGCAGTCAGGGACTCGTGCCTGAGACTCCCGGGCGAGACTGGCTCCCCAACAGGGACTCGCCTGGTCAGATCACACGCGATGCCCCGCGAGCAGTCGGCTCATTGCTGCCCTGTGATCAGCACTCTCTCCGACGAGCGGCGGCTCAACGGACTCTCCCCGAGAGGTGAGCTTGCTGGCGAGCGATGAGCGGACCTGTTCCTATTGCGGACGGTTGTGTGAATGCGACTCGGCGAGATGTCCGAGGTGCGGCAACGTCTTCAGGAAGGAGCGAGAGGGACACGCTCCCTCGGACGACATCATGATCAACGTCCCCGACGCCCCTGGAGTCACTCTCTCCAGATGAACGAACGCCCCCCTATGACCGACACGGGGACGTCTGGGACAAACACCTTCGCCTTCTGCAGAGCGGATAGAATACGATCAAATGGTTTGCTGGAAAAGGTTTGACCACGTTCGCCGCGTCTGGCTTCAGGCCTTCGGCGGCGGCAGGATGTACCCGCCCTTCATGAGGTACTTCGTCTGGTCCCTGGCCCTCTTGATGATGGCCGACGCGGTGTCGTAGAGCTCCTTCCTGCTCTTCTTCTCCCTCGCGAGCCCCTCGTTGATGGCGGCCATGCCGACTGCCGCGGCCTCTCTCGGGAAGACATCCCACTCGTCCATCGTCGGGACGATGTAATCCTCCCTCAGGCCGTTGTCCTCGGCCGTCTTCGCGATCTCCAGGACCGCGGCCAGGCACATCGTGTCCGAGATGGTCTTCGCCTTCACGTCCAACGTGCCCCTGAATATGCCGGGGAACCCTAGCGAGTTGTTGACCTGGTTCGGGAAGTCGGACCGGCCCGTCGCGACGACCTTAGCGCCGGCCTCCTTGGCCTCCCATGGCCATATCTCGGGTATCGGGTTCGCGGTCGCGAACAAGATCGAATCGTCCGCCATGCCCCTGATCCATTCAGGCTTGACAGTGCCAGGGCCTGGCTTGGAGGCCGCGACAACGATGTCGGCGCCCTTCATGGCGTCGGCGGGGGTGCCCACGATGCCCTCCTTGTTCGAGTGTTCGCACATGAACCACTTCTCCTTGTACTCGGCCTTCGTGTCCTCTCTGCCGAGGTGGAGCGTGCCTTTGGAGTCGCACATGATCATGTTGCCCCACTTGAAGCCAGAGACCTGCATGATCCTCGATATGGCGATGTTCGCAGCGCCCGCGCCGATGAACACGGCCTTCATCTCTGAGGGCTTCTTCCCGACGATCTTCGCGGCGTTTATCGCGCCCGCGGCGACGATCGTGCCCGTGCCCTGTTGGTCGTCGTGCCAGACAGGTATCTCGCACTCGGCCCTCAGGCGCTCGAGTATGTAGAAACACTTCGGCTGCGAGATATCCTCCAGGTTCACTCCTCCAAGGGAGGGCTGGAGCACCTTGACGGTCTCGATGATCTTCTCAGGGTCCTTCGTGCCCAGGCATATCGGGTATGCGTCCACGCCTCCCAGGTACTTGAACAGGAGCGACTTGCCCTCCATGACCGGCATGCCCGCCTCGGGACCGATGTCTCCGAGACCCAGGACCCTCGTGCCATCCGATATGACAGCGACGGTGTTCCACCGGTTGGTGTGGATGTATGACAGGTCCTTGTTCTTGTTGATCGCCTTGCACGGCTCGGCCACGCCAGGCGTGTACCAGATCGCGAAGTCGCTGAAGTCCCTGACCGCGCATTTCGAGACGATCTCGATCTTGCCCGCATAGAACGGGTGGTAAATCATGGCGAGCCTAGCGGGCTCGTACGCCTTCTTCAGGAGCTGGTCCACCGTGACCTGCTTGGGAGCAGGTGCCGCCTTCGGCTTGGTCTTCTTGACAGGTGCCTTCTTGACGGCCTTCTTCTTCGCAGCCTTTGATTTCTTCGCCATTCGATTCTACCCCTTTGTATCCGTATCGACGTCGAAACTCGTTGGTCGCGTTCGCCAATTCTGACGACCGCGACGGTCGTTTGTTACGCTTCTTGCTACCAGCAGGTGATAATTTCGACGGATTAATACGTTGTCATCGTACGGTTCCGCTTCCCGCGTCGGGCTCCCGGGGCCCGCTCCGAGAACTGTACATATTATCAGGGTAAATCGATTCGGAACGGACATGAAGGTAGTCCTCCTCGACGGATACACGGATGAGCCTGCGTGCCTCGGCGTGCCGCCCTACGTATCGCCATACATACGGCTCTGCTACGGGGCCGCGATGGCGACTGGCGCAGATGTCAGGTACCTGACGATAGACCAGTGGAGAGCAGACCACAGTTCGCTGCCGGAAGGAGACCTCCTTGCCGTCGTGAGGAACGTCGCCGTTCCTGGGAAGTATCTCAGGGGCATGCCTGCGAGCGACCGGGAACTCACCGCGATATGCGCTGGATTCAATGGACCCAAGGTTGCGAGCCTCGGTACTGGCCCGGGGATGGTCAGGAAGGAACTGCGGGACTCATTCGACCTCGTCGCGTCGGGGGACCTCGACGCCGTGATCTTCGACGCTGTCGCGGCCAGGTCCCTTGGAGACAGGCGGAGGTCGGATGAGGAATGGAACACATGGCTCGTTCGCGGGGCTGATGTCTGTGCCCTGCACCCCGACATATGGGGGCCTTTGATCGCGGAGGTGCAGATGTACAGAGGCTGCGTCAGATACGTGTCTGGTGGGTGCAGATTCTGCATAGAGCCGCTCTACGGGAAAGTGTCGTTCAGGGACCCTGGCGCGATACTCGATGAGGTGCGCGCACTTAGCCGCGCGGGCGTGCGCAACTATAGGTTGGGCGCGCAGTCGTGCGTGTACTGCTACCAGTCGAAAGAGGTGGGAAGGTCAGAGACTCCGAGACCTAACCCGGAAGCTGTGGAATCGCTCCTTAGAGCGATATCCGAGGAGGCAAGACCGGATGTGTTCCATCTGGACAACGCAAACCCGGCAATCGTGGCGGAGCATCCAGAGGAGGCCCGGAGGATCACGAAAGCAATCGCGCAGCATTGCACCAGCGGCAACGTTCTCGCGTTCGGGCTCGAGTCCGCGGACCCTGCTGTGACCAAGGCGAACAACCTGAATGCGACAGCGGAGCAGACCCTCGAAGCGGTCAGGCTCGTGAACGAAGTCGGGAAGGACATCGGCCCGACTGGCCTTCCCAAGGTGCTTCCGGGCATCAACCTGCTCTGCGGGCTGCTCGGGGAGACCAAAGGAACCTACGAGCTAGACCTCGAGTTCCTGAGACAGGTCATGGTCGAAGGTTTGTTGCTCAGGAGGATCAACATCAGGCAGGTCATCCCGTCCAGGGAGGAGTTCCCGGGCGTGAGGTCGAAGGAGTCCTTCGCCAAGTTCAAGAGGACGGTGAGGGAGCGGATCGACGCGCCCATGCTGGAGCGCATGGTCCCATATGGGACGGTCCTCACAGGGGTGTATACCGAGCTGCGTGAAGGAGGCAGGACATTCGGCCGGCAGACTGGGAGCTACCCGATACTGGTTGGCCTACCATACCCGTTCGATATCGGGAAGAGGATCGATGTGGCGGTCACCGGATGGGGGCCGAGGAGCGTCGGGGGCGTCTTGCATCCGACGGATGCGAACACCGCGACCCTGTCCATGCTCGGCGCAATACCTGGCATCGGCAAGAAGAGGTCGATGACCATCGTCCGCAGGAGGCCGTTCGGGAATGCCGACGAGCTATGGTCGCTGTTCGACGAGCCCATAGCGCTCGAATCGGCGAAACGCCACCTCACCATAGGAAGCGTAGCAAGATAGTAACAGTCACTTTATTGTAATGAGCACCTGATTCGAGTCGAGGAGGAACGGAGCTGTGGATGTCAGACTCGCTGCGAAGTACCCCTTCCTGAAGGAAGCGTCGAACTACCTCAGGGACTCAGGGGTCACCCTCGACAGCCTCACGAAGAGCGTCGCGTATCAGCGCGCGCGTTACATGGGCAAGGAGAGGGTGATGGAAGCAGTCGAGAACGGGATCGTCGACGACCATCCGACAGCCTCCGAAGTCGATGCCAACAACGAGTTGCTGAGTTACCCCGTCGCGAGGATGATCGTGTCCGCCGTGGCCGACCCGATGCTGGTGAACAGGTACGCCATCGCCGAGGCGAAGAAGGCAGATGAGCGGCTGAGGGGCGAGGACCTGTCATTCATCAAGCGGGTCGCGGAGGAACTCGGCCTCGACGTCGTCATTGAGGACAAGACCATCTCGGTCGATTTCACCGCGTTCCTGCGCTTCTCCGCGACGATGAGGAGCAAGGACTGGAAGCTGGTGAACCAGCAGGTCGTGGCGGGCAGGGTGCTCGTGACGAAACACCGACTCGTGAGACTCATCCAGCAGATGCTCACAGACAAGATCACTTCCGAGCTCCCTCTGCCGGTCAACGACGACATCATGCAGGCATTCTCCGCCGACATCGCCGAGATCGGAGGGATCATGGCCGAAAAGAGGGCGGAGTTCAAGGCCAGGAACATGGGCAGGGTATCCATCATCAGGTTCCCGCCGTGCATGAAGAAGATGTTGAAGATGATCCAGGGAGGGGAGAACCTGCCTCACTCCGGCAGATTCGCGCTCGTGTCGTTCCTGCACAAGTTGGGGATGAATTCGGACGAGGTCCTGGAGACCTTCTCATCCGCCCCGGACTTCGACGAGAGCAAGTCGCGATACCAGATCCAGCACATCACCGGAGAGATATCCGGGACTGAGTACACCCCGCCGGAGTGCTCGACCATGAAGAGCTACGGAATTTGCTTCGACCCCGACTCCCTCTGCAAGAAGGAGTGGATGACACACCCCCTCACATACTACAAGGCCAAGGGGAAGCGGTTCAAGAAGCCCTCAGGGAAGTGACTTCCAGATCATGTGCGCCCGCTGGATGGCCGTCGCGTTACCAGCGAGCCCGAAGTATATCATCATCCATCCGATGAGCGTGAAACCGAATATGTCGGCCGCGAGGCCCGCGTCCGCCACGGTCAGAGCATACTGCACGATGGGCACGATGATCAGAAGGGCCAACCTGTCGGCGCGCCCGAGTATGCCCCGGTACTCGCGCCTCAGGCCGAGCGCCTGGGCCTGAGTCCCCATGTAGCTGGCCAGCATCACGCCGATCACAGCGAACAAGCCTGTGAACACGGAACAATACGGGCTCAACGCGATGCCCGCGAGCATGAACACATCCGCATACCTGTCGATGACATGGTCGACGAAATCGCCCCGCTTCGACTCCTTCGCCATGAGTCTTGCGACCTTGCCGTCGAGCGCATCCAGGAGGCCGTTCATGGAGACCATCGCAGCCGCGAGCAACAGGAAATGCTCCGGCTTAAGCGTGAAGAACATGCCTGCTAGGAACGCGAACCCGAGAGACGCTATTGACAGGTGGTTCGGATTGATCTTCGCGAGTCGTTTGGCTGCCGGAGAGAGTATCTTGTCCGCCTCGCCCCTGTAGCTTTCTAGAACCAGTCCAGAACCTCCCTGCTCCAGTCAACATTGCCAATTGGATATTTCTCGGTTTCTCCAGCGATAATCTCCTCGATCGCAGCGGCGACCTCGGCCGGGCTCTTCCCGGTCGTGTCCACCTCGCATACATCGGAGGTGGTCTCGACCGTTTCTATGAGGATGACGTCGACAGCCTCAGCCTCCACATTCTCCCGGACCTTCGCCTCGGGCCAACCCTTCGCCGAGAGACGCTCCTTCAGGACCTTGGGGGAGCAACGGAGCACTATGGCGACATCCGCTCCCAGCAGATGTGAGAAATGCCCTTCGAGGAGCACGTCGCCCTCGATCTTGGAAACGACCTTCCCGAGCTTCCTCACATCGACCTCCTTGGTCTTCCTACGCTCGTCGAACCCGACCACCGCGTTACACTCGTCCACTATGTCATTGACGTGAACGACCTTGATTGAATGGACCAGCTCCGACGCGGAGGTCTTGCCGACGCCCGGGGTACCTGTAACGGCGACCTTCATGTCAACCATCCATACGAGCGTGCGGAGATATCAAGGCTCACACAACCCGCTCTCCCAGCAACTCCGCGAACGCGAGCGCCATGGCGTTGCGTCTAAGCCTTCTATCGACCGCGCGCCTGATGCCCACGAGGGCGCGCGCATCTACGGGGAACTCTATCCCGCAGTCGATGTCCATGAGCACGAGGTACTCGGGAGGGGCGAGCCCCACTCTGAGGGGTTTCTTCTCGGGCTCGGGGCCTATCGAACCGAGGTCCATGCGCCCTGAGCTTCCTTCGTTCATCATCCAGACAATCCGCCTGACCATGTTCCAGAGGAAGCTCTCGGCCCTGAAGTCCACTACATGGAACATGCCCGCGTCCCCGACAGTGATCGAATCGATCCTCCTCACGGGATTCCTATCATCCTTCCTCGCGTACCCAGAGAAGTCGTGCACGCCCACGAACCTGTCCGCGATATCCCGCAGCAGGTGAGGGTCCTGGCCCGATTTCGGAAGATGATACCTGTACCAGCGCTGTATCGCACCCCGTGGGTTGAAGTCGTCATGTACCTTGACGGCGGAGTAGGCCCAGACATCCTCCATCTCCGAGTTGACGGCGGAGCACAGCGAGCCGAGGGGGAACGAAGTCCTGAACGAGATGATGTTGCCGAGAGCGCTCACGCCCCTGTCCGTCCGGCTCGAACTCCTGTACCCGCACTCGCGCGATGAGGTTATGGCACCGACCTTCGCAAGCGCGTGCACGAGCGAGCCCTCGACGGTGGCGCCTACGGGCTGCCTCTGGAAACCCAGGAAGCTTCCTCCGTCGTATGCGAACTTGAGCGCTATCCTGTCGTCTGACTCCACGGCCAGGTTATCTGCTACAGAGTTATATACGTGCGGCATCCGTGCCGATGGCGTGCCCCGTTTCAGGGTAGTGCTGATTGAACCGTTGCACGACGGAAATGTCGGTGCGATCGCGAGAGCCATGAAGAACTTCGGGCTCGACGAGCTCGTGCTCGTCAGACCCTGCGCCATAGGAGAGGAGGCGACCAAGAGGTCGATGCACGCGATAGACGTCCTCAAGAACGCCAAGCGCGTCTTCACCGATGACGAGGCCCTCAAAGGTGTGGACTTCGTCGTAGCCACATCCGGCGTATCCACATCCAACGAGAAGCGCTTCTCAAGGATCGCGATGTCGCCCAGGGAATTCGCTGAGAAGGTGAAGGATGTCGAGGGCACCATCGCAATCCTGTTCGGCCGTGAGGATTTCGGACTCGACAAGGAGCTGCTCAGACGCTGTGATTTCCTGGTCACGGTCCCCGCGAACCCAGAGTACACCATCATGAACATCAGCCATGCGGCAGCGGTCGTGTTCTACGAACTCTTCGCATCGAACGTGACCAAGTGGGAACCAAGGAAGGCCACCGAGCTCGAGACGGAGAAACTCCACGAGTACTTCGCCATGCTGCTGGACCAGATCGACTACCCCAAGCACAAGAAGACGAAGACGAAGGTGATGTTCAGAAGGTTGGTGGCCAGGTCAGCGCCGTCCACATGGGAGTTCCACACGCTCATGGGCGTCCTGAACGACACCATAAGGATCCTATCGAAAGACGAGCTTCCCAAGAGACAGAAGAAAAAGGGGGGTCGCCCCTCCAAGTTACGGTGAGGGGCATGTTCTTGGTTGTTTGCTTCTTGTGGGGGGAGGAATCAGTTCATCCTAAAGCTCCGGCGAGGCCGTACGACGGAGTCCTGTAACCTACCTCGTCGATGCCTCCTGACGATACGCACTGGTGGGCGATTGCTCCAGGCGTCCTTACTCCTGTGACGATCGCCATGAGTTTGATGCTGTTGCCGATGTTGGGGTCTATCCGCGCGCCCAACTTGATGTGCGCGCTGTCCCCCAGCTCCTTCGTGATGCCGTTGAAGACCTCGTAGGCCCTCTTCAGCGATAACGAGGGGCCGCCCGTGACATGTATCATGGCGCCCGTGGCCCCCTCGAAATCGATGTCTAGCAATGGGTTGCTGATGGCTTCGCGCACGACCTTCTCCGCGTCCTCGCTCTCGCCGTAGAGGACCGTGGACGCGCCGCCCTTGAGCATCATGGCCCTGAAGTCCGCGAAGTCCAGGTTGATCATGCTCGTCTCGCAAATCGTCTCTGTCACGCCCTTGACGACCTCGACGATGAGCTGGTCCATCACCATGAACGCCTGCTCCACAGGCAGTTTCGGGACGATTTTGAGGAGCCTGTTGTTGTCGAGTATGATTGTACTGTGAGCGCGCTCGCGCAACTTAGCTATGCCCTCCACTGCGACCCTCGACCTGCCCTTCTCGATGTCGAATGGAATGGTCACGAGCGCGACTGATATCGCGCCGTGCTTGCGCGCGGCCTCGGCGACGACTGGGGCGGTGCCGGTGCCCGTGCCTCCGCCCATGCCCGCGGTGACGAACACTATGTCATAGTCCCTCACGAGCGCTTCGATCTTGTCCATGGAGTCGTAGGCGACCTTCTCGCCGATGGTGGCGTCTCCACCAGTGCCATATCCGTTCGTGGTGTGGTCTCCGATCAACAGTTTCTTCTGGGAGTTCACCCGCGACATGTGGAATTTGTCAGTGTTGATGACGATGGTGTCTGCGCCTGCGAGGCCGACCCTGTTCATCCTGTGAACGCTGTTGGAGCCGCCGCCGCCGCAACCGACCACGCATATCTTCGGGGTGAGGTGCGCCTCGAAGTCGCGCTCGCTCTCGAGCGCTTCCTGGATGAGCTTGTTGAGCATGAGCTAACCATGCCTCCCAGAAGAGGGCTGGCGCTCAAGCGTACATGCGTGCGTGGCCACCTCTGTTCCCATCCCTTGAATCCGATCTAGACCGTCACCGCTCCAGTTCTTCCATCGCCTTGGACAGTCTCTTGCGTATGTATTCGCGCACGGCGTTCCTTATCGCGTCGTCCACGGACACGGAGTCGCCGTCCTGTACCAGCTGCTTCAGGTTGACCACATTTCCCTTCGGCAGCTCGACCGTGACCTTCTCTATGTACTCCGGCGTGAACTCGCCCTCGACGAACTTGTCTATGGCCGCCCTGATCGCGTCTGAGATGGTCGAGAAACGCCCCTGGTCCACTAGGGCCTGGAGAGCATTGATGCGCTCCTCGGGGAGCCGTATCGTGACTCGTTCTGACTCTACCATCTGGCAGCCTCCTGTCGTCGGACGATATTGCCGTGTTCGTCAGACAAATGTCAGTATCAACTCCGTGATATTTATACCTTTTTAGACCCGGGTTCTGTCTAGCCATCGGGTGTTTTGCGTCTGACATTTCGGGCTGTATATTTTCGGGTGCTGGCTAGCTTCAAAAGCTCGTGCCATTTGAAGCCCGTCAAAGGGGGTATGTCGGCGGCCTCCGCAGGCGTTTTCCCGAGCGTCTGATGCGTCCGCACCATGTCGTAGTGCACTCTCCACCCGTCCATGAGAGCGGCTGCGCCGGTTTCTCCGTCGAAGGCCTTCATGACCTTCGTGCGGGACTTCTCGCTTCCGTGGAGCCTCTCGATCTTGTTGTTGTTCGTCTCCGCCCTGATGCTCTCAACGACACTGTGGGGACTCATCCTGCCCTTCCCCAGCTCTCGCCTGATGGCCTTAGGGTATGACAGCATCCCGTCGCTGTAGACCTCAGTAGGGCGGCTTTCTGTGACATTCTTGGCCTTCCTGAAGGGTGCACGGGTCTCAGCTAGGCTCCGGCCCCTGCTTATGTGCGTGGCGAGAAGCATCCGCGTCTCGGAGTCCATGACATTCCAGAGGTATCGGTTCTCCCCGTTGACATTGATTACGGTCCCATCGACATGCCACGTCTCTCCAACGAGTGCGTCTTGCGAATCAAGTGAATTGAATCAGCTGATGTCTGCACGAACCTGTCATGGACACGGGGTCACACAGCCGTTCCGTGCGACGACTTGCTCGCGTTTCGATACGAGTTACTTAATGAGGCGCACGCCAATTACGGATTGAGTCGTCCTGCCGTCCACAGACAAAAGGCCAGGCTATCTACGGCTCAGGAGCTCTCAGAGCATGGCAACGGAGAACTGCTGGGAATTCATGAGATGTGGAAGAGAGCCCAGCGGAATGCGAGTGTCGGAACTGGGCATCTGTCCAGCCGCGATGAGAAAGGAGTGCGACGGACTCAACAGGGGCGTGAACGCAGGGCGGATATGTTGGGCCGTTGCGGGGACTCTTTGCGACGGAAGAGCTGCGGGCAAGTTCGCGACAAAGATTCGAACTTGCATGAATTGCGAGTTCTACATCAGGGTCGTGAAGGAGGAAGGTCCCGCGATCGTCACATACCCGAAATCACCCTCGAAGCGGAGTTGAGCGGTCTCGTCCGCGTCCATCTAACACGCGGCTCGGACCCTTGCAGCGCGACAGACGAAGAGAAGGATTAAGGTCATCGAAAGGAGTTCTCCGAACGAATCCGAGTCATACCGCGGAGGCGATGAACATGGGTGGCACCGACAAGAGACTGAACTGCTGGGAGTTCAAGAAGTGCGGAAAAGAGCCAGGAGGACAAAATGCGAGTGCGTCGGGAATCTGCCCAGCGGCGACATCACTGGCGGCCGACGGGACGAACGGCGGAGTGAACGGTGGACGGGTTTGCTGGGCCGTCGTCGGCACCTTGTGCGGTGGAAAGCCAGTCGGGGTGTTCGCACAGAAGATAGTCAATTGCATGAACTGCGAGTTCTATATGAAGGTGAAGGAGGAAGAGGGCCGTGGTCTCAAGTTCACGAAGTGAGGCGGCCGCGACTCTCACCTCTTCGACGGATTCGTTCAAACCACTCAATCGATTCCACCAACCCTATCGGACCGTCCGAGTGAACAAACGCTGAATCGCTTGGGCCATTCAGCATCTACACGTCGAGGATGCTCATCTTCCCCCAGATGAGGATGACCACGTCGCCGAAGCTCATCCCTTAGACACTCCGAGCTGCTAGAAGAATAAGAGATTCGGAGAGGGGCCGGCGACCCCTCTCGTCATCTGAAAGGTTTGACTCAGTTGTAGTCGGCCAAGAACGCATGCCATCCCATGTCCATCGCGAACGCGACCTCGGTGTATGCGTCTGCATACATATCCCAGTCCCCGCCGACGCCCCACCAGAGGGTGAGCCCGTGGCACGGTGTCGCGCCCGGTCCGTTGTCGAACGCGAGAACGGACGAGTCGATTGCGACGATCATGGCCGAGGTCGCCGCCCTCAGGACGGTGTCCTTGATCTTCGTGTCCGCGAGTAGCCACTCGCCGAGATCCGCCATGTCGACATGTTCTGACGTCGCCCATGCACAGTATGCGTTCTTCAGCGCGGTCTTGTAGTTCCTCACGTAGATGCTTAGGTCAGCGTGCATCGCGGCGCACCAGTCCTCGAAGACCTGGGCCTGCTGTCCGATGCTGGCCACATCCACCGCCGAGAGCGCGACTGTCTGCGCCCAGAAGAGCGGGTCGTAATATGCGGCCCATCCGTCGACCATGTCGACCGCGACCTGGTCAGCGGACCTGTACGGGTCGTTCGCCAAGGTCGTGAACATCAGGTCGTACGGGAAACCGTTCATCGGGATGGTCTCCTCCGACGCGACCATGTTGTCCACCATGCCGGTCAGCGAAACCTGGTAGACTACCTCTATTGCCGCCATGTTGCAGCAGTCGAACGACAGGACGTCGACGTATACGCCGGCGTTGACAAGAGCCGCCTGAAGTTCGGGCATCGTGATCTTGTCGACAGAGGTCTGGTCGTTGCTGAAGTACCTCCATGCGTATCCATGGTCCGACGCCGTGACGACCAGGTTATCGGACGGATACAGGGTCGACACTTCTGTCAGGAACCACGCGAACGTCGCGCCGTCCCCGAAGTTCATCTCGGGATACGTGTTCACGACCTGCGCCGTCCCGCCCTCGATCTCGATGAGCTCAATCCCCTGCGTGCTCATCCTGTCGAGCAGGACCACGATCTCCAGGCCGTCGCTTGCGGGTATCTGAAGCAGCGCGGGTAGGCTGTACTCATCCCAGTACCGCTCGAGGTCGTTGTCGCCATTATAGAATATGGCGAGCGTCCATGGCACGGGTTCCCCCTCCGCTCTCGCTTGGTTGACGAGCATGACGCTCGGAGCCACGAGAACGGAGGCAATCAAAACACCTAGGCACAACTTCGCTATGTGTCCCCTCATTTTTGCACCCCATTCAGAGAACCATCTGCTCTGATAGACTCGCAGGTTCCCCACTGACCGGGGTATCGGTGAAAGGATATTTCAGGACTACTGACCAATTTTGGATGTTGGCTTCACGAGGAGACGACGTCCGGGCGGGCACCCGAGATGTACTCTCGCGAGGGAGTGCGGCGAGATGGAAGCAGCCACCCGTGGCATGCAGGCAGTCCTCGCCGCTCAATACTCGAGCATGAAAAGGTCGTCCACGGTGGTCCTCAACGCCTTCGCGATGGCGTGGGCCAGATTCAACGATGGATTGTAGTCGCCCTTCTCGATGAACAGGACCGTCTCCCTCCTGACCCCGACCATCCTCGCAAGGTCTTCCTGCGTGAGGCCGTCCCTGGCCCGCAGTTCCTTGATCCTCGTCTTCATGCTGACGACCTTCTGCCCCTGCGGTTCAGGTATGTTCTGAAGGCTATGTGCATCGAGCCCATGATCGCCACCACGATGAAGAGCAGTTCTGAGTTGGGCAGAGTGATGTCGCGGTCCTCGAGAAGGATGAATATCACTCCGAGTGCGAGCGTTGTGTAGGCGCTCGTGTAGAGGGCGTAGTAGCCGGCTTTCGTGTTGAGCGCCCTGGACCGCTCGTCCTTGAGCGGCAGGCCGCTCCTCATGTCACGAAGCGCCCTGATCACCAAGACCAAAGCGACCAAGGCGAGCGCCACGACCGTAACGAACATCATCACCGGCCAAATCGTCTCATCCAAGTCCTTACCTCCGCATTAGTTATTTCTAACAATATGTGAGGTACATCTAATATTTCAACTCTCGGCCCGTACCATCAGTCTGCTTGGATGACACCCTCGTCGCCACGCCGGGGATCGCTGGCCCCTGGCGGCCCCGATGACGGTCGAGCGTGTTCGGCATCCGACGACATGGATGCCAGGCACCGCCGTCTGCGGCCCGTCCCCGGCCAAGAATGCGCACACTCCGAAAAAAAGTACGGCGGACACAGAATCCAGACAACCCAAGAATGCGCATCGGAGGGCGCTCTGGACCGAGAAACCTATTTAAATACCCATTTAAATACCGGGAACGCCGGTGAGATTCTATGGCAGTCATCAGAATTGAAAACGTCGTCGCCTCGACGTCTCTGGGGGGGGAGCTGGATCTCCAGGCGATCGCATTGGCGCTTGATGGCGCCGAATATGAACCTGAGCAGTTCCCGGGGCTGATATACAGGCTGAAGGAGCCGAAGACCGCGACGCTGCTCTTCAGGAGCGGCAAGGTCGTGTGCACGGGCGCAAAGAGCCTCGAGCAGGTCAAGACTGCGATCAGCAAGGTCGCCAAGCAGATAGAGGCGGCCGGCATCGTGATCAAGGGCGAGCCGAAGATCGAGGTACAGAACATCGTCGCCTCGAGCGACCTCGGCGCCAAGATCAACCTGAACGCCATCGCGATCAGCCTCGGCCTGGAGAAGGTCGAGTACGAGCCTGAGCAGTTCCCTGGCCTCGTGTACAGGCTCGATGTGCCAAAGGTCGTGGTGCTCCTGTTCGGCAGCGGCAAGCTCGTCTGCACGGGCGCGAGGAAGCCCGAGGACGTAGGAGCGGCTGTGGATAAGATCACCGAGGAACTCAAGGCCGCTGGCCTGCTGAAGTGAAGTCTGGAATCATGGCAGTACCGATACTGGACAACCACGCCCACCTCGAGCCACTTGTAGGAAGACATGTAGAGGCAGTCAGGGACTTCGAGAGGGCTGGCGGCACACACATCATCATATCACATCTACCATACGATCATCTGAGAGTCTCGACGGCGGAGGACTTCAGGAAGGGGTTCGAGGAGACCGTCCGGATCAAGGACCGCGTCAACGCCGAGACTGGGGTGAAGGCATACGCGACGGTCGGTCCATACCCTGTCGAGCTGCTGCGGCTCGAGGAGGCGCTTGGACTGGAACGCGCTAAGGAAACGATGGTCCATGGCATGGACATCGCCGCTGAGTTCGTCCGGGAGGGGAAGGCTATCGCCATCGGCGAGGTCGGCAGGCCGCACTTTCCCGTGTCCCAGGTACTGCTGGACGCATCGAACGAGATAATGTCATACGCGATGGGGCTGGGCAAGGAACTCGGGTGCGCGGTCGTATTGCACACTGAGAGCGCCACCCCCGGGTCCATGCTCGAGCTGGCGGAGATGGCGGACAGAGTGGGCCTGCCGAGGTGGAGGCTCGTGAAGCATTACTGCCCCCCGCTCGTGCTCGAGGAGGAGAACCACGGCCTCATGCCATCGGTCCTCGCGGGCAAGGACGCCGTCAAGGAGGCCCTGCGGAAGGGTACCAGGTTCATGATGGAGACGGATTTCCTGGACGACCCGAGGAGGCCGGGCGCGGTGCTGGACATCAGGACCGTGCCGAAGCGCACGAGGGCGATGATGGAACAGGGCCTCATGACGGATGAGCAGGCGCACATAATACACCACGACAACCCTGGGCGGACATACGGCGACGCTTTCTCCTGATTCTTCATGGGCCGTGCGAAAAGCTGATTGCGGACGATGCCGTTAGTGCGGACTAGACCCGGGAGAGGCGGAGACCCTGTCCGTACCAGGCGGCAACTTCACGCACTACGTCATCGAGATGTCCCACAGGCACTTCACGCTGGTGGTGACCCAGACCCTCGTGGCGCTGTCGAACACATTGGCGAACACGTTCGCCCTGATATACCTGTACAAGTCCGGCGCCGACTACCTCCAGTGTTCTCTATTCGTCCTCATCTCCGTGCTGGTTCCGACCGTGCTGGTCGCGTTCGCGTCGAGACCGCTCGTGCGTAATTTCGGCGAGGCGATCGAGACCGCGCTCGTGTTCCTGGCCGCGTACTATATCGCCCTCATGTTCCTCGACGGATGGTACCTCGTGCTGTTGCCCCCCATCCTGTTCGGCGTCTACATGGCCGCGTTCTGGGTGCCTTACAACGCACTCGTGATGCACGTGACTTCCAGGAAGAAGAGAGGCGCCATAGTCGGGGTCTACTTCCTGATATTCCCGCTCGTGTCGACGATTGCGCCTCTGCTCGGAGGGATTGTGATAGGGGCGTCGTCGTATCGGGTCCTTTTCGGCATCGCAGCCGTGATCTCGATAGCGAACCTTGTGTTCGTGGCCGGGCTGAAGATCTTCACCACGTTCAGGGAGAGGATCATCGTGCCCGAGCTGCTCCAGTCGCTCAAGATACACCTCGTCGGCAGGCTGAACATCGACCTGGACCTCAAAGGTGTGGACTGGAGGATCAAGTCCGCGCTACTCGCCGAGGGTATCCAGGACGGTATCTTCTGGATCGTGGTGCCCCTCGTGAGCTTCGAATTCGCGAAGGACGAGGTGACCCTGAGCGGGTACCTGGCACTGTTCGCGTTCTGGGGGGCGGCCATGACAGTCGCGCTCGGCTACCTGTCTGATCGGCTCAAGGACCGGGCGTACATCGTCAGGGTGGGTGCGGCCTTTGGCACGGTGAGCGTCATGTTCGCCGCATACGCACAATCGGCGGAGGAGTACCTGTCGGCGATGAGCATGGCATTCTTCTGGATCGCGATGATCCCTTCATTCCTGTTCACGATGCTCGTCGACAAGCTCGAGCGGTTCAAGAGGAAGGGCGTCCTGATAAGAGAGTTCTTCCTTGACGCTGGCAGGTGCATCGGTGTGCTCGTGGTGATCATCACCCTCCTTTCCGGCGCCGGGCTGGGGCTCACTCTGACGATCGCGGCCATCGCCCTCGCGTCGATCATCGTCGTGAAGTGATTCATGGCACGATGGAGAACGTCTCGAACTCGCCCGTCGCGTTGTCGAACTCGACATCTTTCCTCTCCACGCTGGCATGGGGCTGCTTGGTCGCGCACCAATCGACCGCCATCTTGACCGCCGCCTCCTCACCCTCGAACACGGCCTCGACACTCCCGTCCGCCCTGTTCCTCACCCATCCAGTAAGCCCCAAGGAGAGAGCGCACTTCTGCGTGTTCGCCCTGAAGAACACCCCCTGGACAAGGCCTTCGAAGAGCACACGGGCGCGGACCTTCACGCATCGGGGATGGCTTTCCCGTGCGATGAAATCTGCCCTCGGAACGGAGTCGGATGGGCGAGAAGCCAGGCGGACCGTCAGTACGAAGATATTTATACTCACATGCCGATTTTATAACAAGCGCACGCATGCGCGCGGGATGCACCGTCAGCAGAGCCGTATGTGAGGATCACTTCGGCCTCGGGATGAGGTGAAACAACATGATGAGATCGCTCGTCGAGGACGCACTTGCCAGGGAGCCAACACCAGGGTCCGGGATCGCTGAAGCAGCGATGCTGGGTCAGGACCAGAGAGTGGATGCAGAGCTCGAGCAGATACTGCGGAGCTTGAAGACCAACATCAAGATCATCGGTGTGGGCGGCGGGGGTACGAACACCGTCGCGAGGATCTACGACGAGGGCATCGTCGGCGCGGAACTGTACGCGGCCAACACTGATGCTCAGCACCTCCTGACGCTGAAGGCGCCCCACAAGATACTTCTGGGCCGGAGGGTCACCCGTGGCCTGGGCGCAGGTGCGCTCCCGCAGGTCGGCGAGGAGGCCGCCAGGGAAGTCGAGGACGAGCTGAAGAAGATCCTCGCAGATACTCACATATGCTTCGTCACGTGCGGCCTCGGGGGCGGCACGGGAACTGGCGGGTCCGCGGTGATCGCGCGCATCGCGAAGGAGATGGGCGCACTCACGATCGCCGTGGCCACGATGCCGTTCAGGGGCGAGGGCAAGATGAGGATGGAGAACGCCGAGTGGGGCCTCGACAGGCTCAGGGACGCGGCGGACACCGTCATAGTCATCCCG
Source organism: Thermoplasmata archaeon (assembly GCA_041304525.1). Taxonomy (GTDB): domain Archaea; phylum Thermoplasmatota; class Thermoplasmata; order UBA10834; family UBA10834; genus UBA9653. The sequence continues at coordinate 29,612 of JBFYNF010000067.1, forward strand.
AACGACAAGCTCCTGGAAGTGGTTCCGAGACTCTCCCTTAACGCGGCGTTCAAGGTCGCTGACGAGGTACTCATGAGGTCCATCAAGGGCCTCACCGAGGTCATCACCAGGCCTGGCCTGGTCAACCTGGACTTCAACGATGTCAAGACCATCATGAAGGGCGCGGGCGTCGCGATGATGGGCATGGGAGAATCTGACGCTCCGGGCGACGAGAGGATACTCGAGGCTATAGATCAGGCCGTCAACTCGCCGCTGCTCGAGGTAGACATCAGCGAGGCGAACGCCGTGCTGATAGATGTCATCGGCGGGACCGACATGACCATATCCGAGGCCGAGAAGGCGGCTGAGGAGATCCAGAGCAGGGTCAGTCCGAACGCGCGCATCATATGGGGCGCGGCCGTGGACCCCGCCATGGACAAGACCGTCCGGGTCATGCTCGTAGTGACGGGGGTCAAGTCGAAACAGATCCTCGGGAAGCCGACTGAGAGACGTTTCAAGGGCGTCGGAGAGGTCGACCTGGTACGCTGACCACCCTCCGGCTCCTCCGAAACGTTTAAGAGACCCAATCAGCTACGGTGGTTTCGACCGGCGAGCATGTCTCGCCGTTGCCATTTGTCACGTTACGTTCACGTGACAAAAGCCATGGAGGCCCCTAGATGAAGTCCCTCGTCGACAGTGCCCTTAGCGCAGTCGAAGCAGAGCAGACCAATCGACCGGAAGGTTTCACTACGTTCACCGCCGAGGATGAGGAGCTGCAGAAGATACTGCAGGGACTCAAGACCAGCATCAAGATCATCGGGTGCGGTGGCGGCGGCTCGAACACCATCAACAGGCTCGCGCAGGCAGGCATCGTCGGCGCGGAACTGTACGCGGCCAACACGGATGCTCAGCACCTACTCATGACGCACGCGCCTCACAAGCTCCTGATGGGCAGGAGGGTCACGCGTGGCCTCGGCGCAGGCGCGCTCCCGCAGGTAGGCGAGGAGGCAGCCAGGGAGGCGGAGGACGAGCTGAAGAAGGCCGTGGCGAATGCGGACATCGTGTTCATCACATGCGGCCTCGGAGGCGGCACTGGCACGGGCTCAGCGCCCTTCGTCGCCCAGCTGGCCAAGGAGGGCGGCGCGCTCACGATCGCCATTTGCACATATCCGTTCCAAGCCGAGGGCTCCATCAGGGCGGAGAACGCCGAGTGGGGCCTCGAGAGGCTAAGGAGCGTAGCCGACACGGTCATAGTGATACCGAACGACAAGCTCCTGGAGATCGTGCCCAAGCTGGCCCTGAACGCAGCGTTCAAAGTCGCTGACGAGGTCCTGATGAGGTCCATCAAGGGCATCACGGAGATCGTCACCAAGCCAGGGCTGGTGAACCTGGACTTCAACGATATCAAGACCGTCATGAAGGCAGGCGGCGTCGCGATGATCGGCCTGGGCGAGTCGGACGATGACGACAGGGCAGTGACCGCGGTCATGGAGGCCATCAACTCTCCGCTCATAGAACTGGACATATCCGAAGCGACCGCGGCGCTCGTGAACGTCACGGGCGGACCGAACATGACCGTCACCGAGGCAGAGAAGGTCGCGGAGATCATACAGTCCAAGATCAGTCCGGGCGCGAGGATCATCTGGGGTGCGGCCGTGGACGAGACCTTGGAGGATACCGTCCGGGTCATGGTGGTCATCACAGGCGTAAAGTCGAGGCACATACTGGGCCCGAAGAAGGACAAGAAGGGCAACGCGATGGGCCTGGACTTCATCAAGTAGGGGTTTACAGGATAGGGAAGAGATGACAGACATAGTGGACAAGTCCTGGGATCTTCAGAGGAAGATCGAGGAGAAGACCAAGCACGTCGGCAAGGGCAAGTACGGCAGAGTGCTCAAGATGGCCAGGAAGCCGACGGGCGAGGAATACATCAAGGTCACGCAGACGGTCGCGATCGGCCTGATCCTCCTTGGAGGCCTGGGCTTCTTGATCTACTGGCTGTTCGAATACGGCTCTGATATGATCATCAGGGCCTTCAGCTGATATCTGGGATATGCTCATTGAGGGATCGTTTTGGGACTGTTCGAAGTAGAGCCAAAGAAACAGGAACCGAAGAAGGAGGCGCCGCATCACGCGCCGACAGGAGCGAAGGTGCTCCAGTTCGTCGTCCAGGGGGACACGAAGAGGTCCGTCGCGTCCGGCGACTCGGCGGAGTTCGAAGCGACGCTGAAGATCGCAGACGACGGGCAAGCGCACTCTGTGGCCGTCAAGGTGGATACTGTGTTCTCCGCGACCGAGGAAGGGTCCCCTGAATGGTTCGTGAAGCTATTCGACCCGGTCGGGGTCGTTTGGGAGAACACGCCGTCCGCGGACCCGGCCAATGAGAAGGTCTTCGAGATCATGCCGGGCGAGGAGAAGAGTCTCACGCTCAAGATCACATCCCCCACGGGCGCCCGGTTCGGGGACAAGATAACGGTACTGATTAGCGCGAACCTCACGGACGACCCGAGCGTGAACGACACTCTGACGCTCCAGGCGACCGCGAGGCAGTCCATAATGGCGATCAAGACATCGATAGGGCACGAGAAGACCGTGGCGGACTCGGTCGCGAGCAGGGCGAAGCCGAAACCGATCGGCGTGTTCGCGATATTGTCACCGGCGACCATCAGGGGCTATGTGTTCGTCGAGGCGATGAACACGGACGCGCTGAGGGATGTCGTGAAGGGCGTGCGCAGGACCAGAGGCATGGTCAAGGGCGAGACGACCTTCGCGGAGATAGAGCACTTCCTCACGCCGAAGCCCATCGTGTCCGGAATAGTCGAGGGCGACATCGTGGAGCTCATCGCTGGCCCGTTCAAGGGTGAGAAGGCGAGGGTGCAGCAGATCGACGAGAGCAAGGAGCAGATCACGGTCGAGCTGTTCGAGGCGATGGTGCCGATACCTGTGACGATCAGAGGGGACCATGTGCGTGTCCTAGAGAAGGAGAAGTGAAGCAATGGCTGAGAAACTCGAAGTGCTGGTGGACGGGGGCAAGGCGACGCCTGGACCGCCGTTGGGTCCGACCCTGGGTCCGCTGGGCGTGAACGTGATCCAAGTTGTGAACGCGATAAACGAGAAGACGAAGGCGTTCGCTGGCATGAAGGTGCCAGTCACCCTAACTGTCGACTCGAAGACGAAGGCCTTCGAGATCAAGGTCGGGACGCCGCCCACGAGCGCCCTGATACTCAAGGAGATCAGGGTCGAGAAGGGGAGCGGCAACCCGAAGACGACGAAGGTCGGGAACCTCACCGTCCAGCAGGCCATCAAGATATCCGAGATGAAGAAGGACTCGATGCTGGGCAAGACAAAGAAGGAGAGGTTCAAGGAAGTCGTCGGCACCTGCGTCTCCATGGGCGTGACCGTGGACAACAAGGAGCCCAAGCAGGTCATCAAGGAGATCGAGGCCGGCGGATACGCCGGCGTGTTCTGACCTCGCCCGCGGATGGTTGTTGAAGTCTCATCCAGGCCTGGCCTTGGACAGTTTCAGCCTGGCGGCCTCGCACGCGATCGTGATGACATCCATCGTAGGCGCCGCGGGCGGGCAGTAGGCCGTCTCCAGCCTCGCGAACTCGTGGACCGTCATGCTGGCCATGATGGCCACGGCGAATGCGTTCACTCTCATGTGCACCCTGCCCTCGCCCACGATTTGCGCACCGAGTATCTTGCCTGTCTCCGGGTGCGCGAGCACCTTCACGTAGATCTCCTTCCTCCCTGGGAAGTAGTCCGGAAGGGTGAACCCTCTGACCTTCCCGACCAGAGGCTTGATGCCCGCAGCCTCCAGCTGTGGCGTGGTGGGCCCTACCGCGGCCACCTGGCACCCGAAAGGCTCGGTCGCCCTCGTCTGCAGGAACCCCTTCGGCAGACGCTCGTCTCCGCCCGCGGCGTTGACCCCCGCGACCATCGCCATCTTGACCGCGATCGTCCCGAGGCCGCTCACGGTCGGCTTCCCAGTGATGAGTTCAGGGTACTCGGTGCAGTCCCCGACGGCGTACACGTCCTTCACGCAGGTCTCGCACCTGTCATTCACGACGATCTGTCTCGTGCGACCGACCTCGCACCCGACCTGCTTCGCTAGCTCGGTCTCGCCCCTTTGGCCTGTGGCGACGACTATGACATCCGCGTAGAAGGTCCGCTCCTCCTTCGTCTTCCTGTCGACGGCGACGACGCAGTTAGCCCGCTCATCCCCGAGTATCTCCGTCACCTCGTATTCGGTGAACATCCTGACATCGTGCTTCCTGATCGCATCGGCCATCATCTGACCCATATCCTCGTCGACCATGGCGAGTATGCAGTTGTGGAGGTACTCGATGATGGTGACCTTGCATCCTCTGACCATGAGCGCCTCAGCGACCTCGAGCCCGACGAGCCCCGCGCCGACGACGACCGCGCGCTTGCCCTTGGTCGCGAGCCGCTGAATGCCCCTCGCATCCTCGATGGTCCTGAGGACGAACACGCCCTCCTTGAGCTCCCCTTCTGTGCCCGCCTTGAACGCACCCTTGATCTGCGGAACCCATGCTCTGGCGCCGGTCGCGAGCACTAGGGAATCATAAGGCAGTCCCTCTTTGGACCCGTCCGACTTGGCGACTTGGACGACCTTGGCGACTTGGTCCACGGAAGTGACGGATGCGCCGAGCATCAGGCCGATCCTGTTCTTCTTCAGCCTCTCCTCGGGCGCCTCGATCAGGTTAGTCAGCTCGGGGACGACGCCGGATATGCCGTAAGGAAGACCACACCTCGAATACTGAGGATACATCTCCCGCTCGACCATGACGATCTCAGCCTGTCGGTCGGTCTTCCTGGCGAACTGGGCAGCTGTGCCCCCGCCGCAACCCGCTCCAATGATGACTATCCGTCGAACCATCAGACAAACCTCCAGAGCGGCTCACGAATCACCTCAGCGCCGTTAAATCATTTCCGTGCCGGCGGGGTCCCAAAAGGGGCAGAACGCACTTCCAGGCGCGCCAGTGTGCTCTCAGAGCCACCCAAAAGCATTATAAACCCTTTCTGCATTCGCTCACATCCCACGGCATGTAGGAGAGCCTAACCGGCTCGCTGTACTACATCGGAGGGATTGCATTGGTAGACCAGCATCTCATAGAAGTCATGAAGAAACTGCAGGCCGAGTCCAAGAAGAGGAATTTTGTGGAGTCGGTCGAGCTGGCCGTCAACCTCAAGGACATCGACCTGACCAACCCCAAGAACAGGATACAAGAGGAGATCATGCTCCCCAAGGGTAGGGGCAGGCCGATCAGGGTCGGCGTATTCGGCAGCTCAGAGATGGCGATGAAGGCCAAGGGAGTGGCCGATGTCGTCATCCAGCCCGAGGAGATCGAGGAGATCGCCAAGAACAAGGCGAAGGCAAAGAAGTTCGCGAGGGCGAACGACTTCTTCGTCGCCGAGGCGCCCCTGATGCCCACGATCGGTAAGAGACTGGGTATCATCCTGGCACCGAGGGGCAAGATGCCAAAGCCGATACCACCTGGCTCGGATCCGAAGGCCGCCATAGACAAGCTCAAGGTCAGCGTGTCCGTGAGGACGAGGGACAAGAAGACCTTCCACCTCGCGATAGGCACGAACAGCATGTCCCCTGAGGACCTCGCGGAGAACCTCGACGCAGTGATCAAGAGGCTCACCACCAGGCTCGAGAGGGGCAAGATGAACATCCGCTCGGCCTATGTCAAAACGACCATGGGCCCTTCGTTCAAGGTGATCTGAGATGACGGCGCACGTCGCATCCTGGAAGAAGGACGCGGTAGCCGGCCTCGTGACCCGGATAAACAAGGGCGATATCATCGGCATAGTCGATGTCAGAGGCGTCCCCGCCCAGGCGTTCCAGACCATCAGGGCGAACCTGAGGGACAAGGCCGAGATCACCATGCTCAAGAACTCGCTCATCAAGATCGCGCTCCAGGAGGCCGCCAAGGACAGGAAGGGCCTCGAGCAGCTCATCGACGCGGTCGATGGACAGTGCGCAATCGTGACCACGTCCCTGAACCCGTTCAGACTGTACAAGCAGCTCGACGCGACCAAGACCAAGATGGCCGCGAAGGGGGGCGAGATCAGCCCTGAGGATATCGAGGTCAAGGCCGGCGAGACGGCCTTCAAGCCCGGCCCGATCGTGGGAGAGCTGCAGAAGGCCGGCGTGCCCGCGGCCATAGAGCAGGGCAAGGTCGTCATCAAGAAGGACAAGGTCCTCGTCAAGAAGGGCGACAAGATCACGCGCGACATCGCGCTCGTGCTCTCGAAGCTGGAAGTGTTCCCCATGACGGTCGGCCTGGACCTCCACGCCGCCTTCGATGACGGCATGGTGTTCAAGAAGGACGTCCTGGCGGTCGATGACAAGGAGTACCTGGACAGGGTCTTGAGTGCCGCGTCCGGCGCCCTGAACCTGGCGGTGTTCGTGTCGTTCCCGACCTCGGTGTCGATAAGGCCGATGCTCGCCAACGCCCACATGAAGGCGCTCAACCTCGCGGTTAACGCGAAGGTGGCGAACGAGGAGACTATCAAAATCATGCTCGCGAAGGCGAACGCGCAGATGCTCTCGCTCGCGTCCCAGATGCCCGTCGAAGGGCTGGACGATGAGCTCAAGGGAGCATTGAGCGCGGCCCCGAAGGCCCCGGAGCAGAAGAAGGGCGGCGAGGGCAAGAAGGAAGACAAGAAAGAGGAGAAGAAGGAAGAGAAGGTCTCCGAGGATGAGGCTGCGGCCGGCCTCGGAGCACTGTTCGGATAATCGATTGTGAGGAGGCAGAAAAATGGAGTATGTATACAGCGCGATGGTCCTGCACGCGGCGAAGAAGCCGGTGACGGAAGAGGGCATTACGAAGGTACTGAAGGCCGCCGGAGTCGAGGCGGACGCGGCCAGGGTCAAGGCCCTCACGGCAGCCCTGGATGGCGTCAACATAGACGAGGCGATCGCGACTGCGATCGCAGCGCCTGTCGCGGCGGCACCTGCAGCAACCGGACCCGCTGACAAGAAGGATGAGAAGAAGGAAGAGAAGAAAGAGGAGAAGGGCGTCTCCGAGGCAGAGGCTGCGGCCGGTCTCAGTGCGCTCTTCGGCTGAGATTCTTCGCCCTTCGGCTCAAACCTCTTATTCAGAAACCCGTCCTCGGACGCCGGGACCTCGTGGTCCCGCCCAACCGGGAGCGCACTTTGAGCATCAGCTCTGTTCGAGCATCCTGCTCACTTCTTTCTCGAATATGCTCGCCAGCTCGTGTCCTATCTCCTTGCGCATGTTCTCCGGGACGAGAGCGATGCCGAGCTTCGCGCCGCACTTGCCGATCTTGAGCAGGGCATAGGCCTCCCTAGCCTTTGCATCTATCAGCGATTCGACCGCGCGCTTGAGCTCCTCCCTCAGTTCCGGGTCCGACTCCAGCTTCTGGCGTATGTGTCTCTTGACCTCGTCCCTGACGAGGTCCTGGACCGCCTCGACTATGAGCGTCTCGGACTGGAGCATGGACTTGGTGCTCTTGAGGACCGCGCTGACAATATCCTCCTCTGAAGCCGTGTTTTCACCCGACCTTCGACGGGGTTGTCCCCATAAAATCGTTTGCCCTGACGGCGGTCCG
>JBFYNF010000068.1:0-27615 GCA_041304525.1 Thermoplasmata archaeon
AATCGCTCGAGGACCTCGGACTGGTCCGCACCAAGCCGAGGAAGAACAGCTACGAGCTCACGACGACCAAGAAGTTCATCGAGACGTTCGGCATCGACGCGCGCTCCCGCGCGGAGGTCAAGGCCTGGCTCGAGGGCGAGCTCACCAAGAAGAGCTCTCCGAGGAAGCACTGAGCCGCCCGACCAGACACGGTCAGTTGGAACGTCCCCACACAAAGGTTTATGTGAGGAGGCCGCATTGACGAGGTCAAGTGATCCTAAATGGTCATGCCTCTCAGTCTACTTGAGAAATCGATGAACAAGAAGGTCTCGCTCCTGCTCAAGGACAGCAGGGTCCTCGAAGGCACCCTCACCGGCTTCGACGACTACCTGAACATGGTGCTCGACGACACCGAGGAGACCAACAACGACCAGGTCAAGAGGCTCGGCACCGTCATACTCCGCGGCAACAACGTGGTCAGCATAATGCCGAAGTAGGCACCAACAGACCCTTCTCATCCACGATACGACCACTCAGCGGGAGCCTTCCGCGCGGAAGATGATTTTATACGGGGAGAGCGTTCCTCGCCCCAGATGAAGGCCGTACTTCTGGTCGGAGGCATGGGCACGAGGCTCAGACCCCTCACGTATCGGATACCGAAACCACTCGTGCCTGTCATGGGCAAACCCCTGATCATGCACGTGATAGACTCGATTCCGAGCGAGGTGGACGAGGTCATAGTCCCCATCGGGTACATGCGCGACGTGATGGAAGAATACCTCAAGGCGCACCCGCCAGGTCGGCGGATCACCCTCGTGGACGAGCCGGAACCTTTGGGCACGGGCGGCGCGGTCAAGAACGTCGAGGACTGCATAGACGGGCAGTTCCTGGTCATCAACGGCGATGTCATCACGTCCCTGGACGTCGCATCGTTCGTCAAGTTCCACAGGGCCAAGGGAGGCATCGCATCGATATCGCTCTGGCCTGTCGACGACCCGTCACCTTTCGGCGTGGCACAGCTCGACGACGAGGCGAGGATTACGAGGTTCCAGGAGAAACCCAAGAGAGAGGATGCCTTCTCGAACCTCATAAACGCGGGTGCGTACGCGCTCGAGCGCGAGGTCCTGGACCACATCGGTGAAGGGTTCGTCTCCATGGAGCGGGAAGTGTTCCCGAAGCTCCTCGACAAGGGCATGTACGGCTACCAGTTCGACGGGCACTGGGTCGACTGCGGCACTAGGGAGAACCTGCTGAACGCGTTCAGGACCCTCATGCGCCAGGACACGAGAGTGTCCAAGAACACCGTCTCCGAGGGCGCGAAGATCGTCGGGCCGTCAGTAGTCGAGGACGAGGCCGTCGTGGCTGGCGCCACGATAGGCCCCAACACGTACATATCCAGCAGGTGCGTCATAGGGCCCAGGACCATCGTCGAGGAATCCGTGCTCTACGAAGACGTAAGGGTCGGTGCGAGATGCAGGATATCGGGCTCGATCATCGACCAAGGGGTCTCGATACCTGATGGTGCCAAGGTGTCGTCACAGATAGTCAGCAGGGCAAAGCCTGAGACCAAAGACACTGGATAGTGCGATCAACCCAGCCAGAGGACGCCGAGGAACAGAAGCCCTGATATGGTCGCAGCGGCCGGTATCGTCACTATCCACGCAACCACGATCTTACGTCCGAGACCCCATCTGACCGCAGAGAACCTCTTCGTCGCGCCCACGCCCATTATGGACCCGGATATCGTGTGTGTCGTGCTCACTGGTATGCCGAAAATCGCTGTCACGAGGAGCACGCCCGCGCCACCAGTCTCCGCGCAGAAGCCCTGGTAGGGCTCGAGCTTCGTGATCCTTGAGGCCATCGTCTTGACTATCCTCCAGCCGCCGAAGAACGTCCCGAGGGCGATGGACAGTCCGCACGCGACCATGACCCACGTGTACACGCTGAACTCCTCTGATGGCGCTGAAGCGGAGGAGACGAAGATGACCATCATGATGATGCCCATGCCCTTCTGAGCGTCGTTGGTGCCATGGGTGAGCGAGAAGAACGCGGAGGACAGCAACTGTAGTTTCCTGAACCACTTGTTCACCGTACCCCTGGCGTAATGCCGTGCCACGCGGGTCACGAGCACCACTAGGACGAAACCCGCCACGAGCCCGACCGCGGGAGAGATGACGATGAACGCGACGGTCTTCAACGTGCCAGACCATACGATCGCGTCGACGGCAGCGACGGCGCCTCCGGCGCCGATGAGCCCACCTATCAGCGCATGGCTGCTGGACGTGGGTATGCCCCACCACCACGTGATCAGGTCCCATATTATCGCACCCACGACCGCGCAGAAGATGAGTTGGACACCGTATGCCCATAGCAGATCCTGGTCGATTATGCCCTGGCCTATGGTTCTCGCGACCCTGTCCGATATGAATATCCCCAGGAAGTTGAACATCGCGGCCCACGCAACGGCCTTCACCGGGGTCAGTACCTTCGTCGCGACGACTGTGGCGATGGAATTAGCCGAATCGTGGAACCCATTGACAAATTCGAATCCCAGGGTCAGGATGATGGTGGCAATCGCGAGCGCAGGCAATCCGAGGACGTCCATCAGCCGCACCTAGGAGTTCTTTATGAATATATCCTTGATCACATCGGCGACATCCTCGCACTTGTCAGTGGCCATCTCAAGGTGCTCGTATATCTCCTTCAGCTTGATGAGCTCGACCACATCGTTCCCCTTGAAGAGCTTCGCGACGGCCTCGTGCGTGATGTCATCCCCGACGTTCTCCCATCGGTTTATCTCTATGCAGTGCTGGAGTATCTCGTTCTTGTGCTTGAAATTCTTCAGGTCTTTCACTGCGCAATTGACCTCCTTGACGGAGCTGAGGACACACTCAGTGAGTTTGACCATCTCAGGAGTCATGGTCTTAACCTGGTACGCCCACATACGATGGGCCGCCGCTTCCACATAGTCGAGTATGTCATCCATGCGAGAGGCCAGTTTGGACATGTCGTCGTGGTCGATGGGTGTGACGAAGGTCTTGTTCAACTCCTCCGCTATCGTGTGCACGAGATCGTCGCCTCTGTGCTCGATCTCCTTGATCTTGTCCCTCTTCTGGGCCACGTTGGTGAAGTCATTCGTCATGTCCAGAAGAGCCTCTGCACCCTCGAGGACGACGTCCGCCTGCTGGTCCAGCAGCGCGAAGAAGTGCTTCTCCTGGGGAATAATCCATTCCTTGAAACCCATTGAACGCCCCCCTTGGCCAGTCATACCTCGTTGGGATATTAATCCTTACGGGATGGCGCGAAACGTCGTTACCTCGGATTCGGACCGCCCCTGACCCACGTTTCCTGTGGAATGACGCGCCTCGTCGAAACAGGATAACTTTATTTCGATACCAGGATATCGGGAACCGATGCAGTCGAATGTGGCACCCGGGACGCCGAGGCTGTTCGGCACGAACGGCGTGCGAGGAGTTGTCAACACCGAGGGCATGGACTGCGAGTTCGCCATACGGCTCGGTCTGGCCATAGGCTCGTACATGAAGGGACCTGTGATGATGGGCACCGATGCGCGCACATCCAACGACATGCTCAGGTCCGCGTGCTCCGCTGGCCTCATGGCAGCCGGTTGCGATGTCCTCGACTGCGGCATCGTCCCGACCCCGACCCTCCAGTACGCCGTCAAGACGAACAAGGCGTCAGGGGGAGTCATGATCACAGCGTCCCACAACCCACCTGAATTCAACGGGATCAAATGCATCGACCCCGACGGGACCGAGATGGCACGGTCGAACGAGGAACGGATCGAGGGCCTCTTCCATACCTGCGCATTCACAAGGGCCGATTGGGCACACGTGGGAAGGACCAGACCATACACTACAGCGGTCGAGGAATACATCGACGCGATAATCTCCCTCGTGGACACTGACGCGATCAAGAAGGCCAAACTCAGGGTCGCGGTTGATTGCAGCAACGGGGCGGCGTCGGTCGTCACGCCGAGACTCCTCGAGAGGCTCGGCGTCAGATACGTAACGCTCAATGCCGACCCTAACGGCGCCTTCCCTGGCCACAACAGCGAGCCCACACCGGACAATACCAAGGACATCGTGGAGCTCGTCAAGGCGGGAGGGTTCGACTTCGGCTTCGTGCACGACGGCGACGCTGACAGGACGATATTCGTGGACGACAGGGGCAGGTACATGTACGGCGACCGGAGCCTGGCCCTCGTGGCGCATTACGCCTGCCGCGAGAACAAGGACGGACTTGTCGTGACCTCTGTTGGTTCGTCCATGTGCGTCGAGGACGCTGTCAGGCTAGCTGGCGGGAGGGTCGAGTACACGATGGTCGGCTCTCCCATAGTCGCGCGCGCCATGATCGAGAGCGGTGCGGTCTTCGGGGGGGAGGAGAACGGCGGCCTCATCTTCCCCGAACTCCAATACTGCAGGGACGGCGCGATGTCCGGCGCGAAGGTGTTGGAGATAGTCGCCAAGCATGGGAGGCTGTCCGACCTCCTTGACCGGATACCGTCCTATTCGCAGTATAAGACGAAGACCAAGTGCCCTGACGAGAAGAAGCAGGATGTCATGGGCAGGCTCGCGGCCACGGCCAAGGGCGACAGGGTGGACACCACCGACGGCGTCAAGATATTCTCAGGGAAGAGCTGGGTCCTTGTCAGACCGTCCGGGACCGAGCCCATATTCAGAGTGTTCTCGGAGGCGCAGACCCCGGACCAGGCCAGGGACATCGCGGAATCGTACAAGAAGAGGGTCGAGGAGCTCATCCGAGGCTGACGTTCAGGCCTTCCTCGCATGCGCTGCCTTCCATTTGACCGCCACGACCTCTCGTATCAGCCTCGCGGCGAGTATCGATGTGTTGCCGTTGTCGTACGGAGGGCAGACCTCCACGACATCGAACCCGACGAGCCTGTCCCCGAGCCGGCTGATGATATGCCGCACGTCGAACGGCGTGAGCCCGAATGGCTCAGGCGTACCCGTCCCCGGCGCGTAGGCGGGGTCAATCCCATCTATATCGAGCGATAGGTACACTGGCTCCCTCTTGAGTTCCTTCAGCATCTCATCGAAGACGGCTTCGCAGCCCTCTTTGTGTATCCTGAATGCGTCCCCGTAGAGAGCGGACTCGCGGTCCTCATCGCCTGAGATGGATCTCACGCCGAAGGCGAACACGTTACCCTTGCCGACGATGTCCTCGATCCGCTTGTGGGCGCAGGCATGGCTGTTCCTAAGGCCTTGGTACTCGTCCCTGTAGTCCAGGTGCGCGTCGATCGTAATCACCGATATGTCCTTGCCATAGGACTTCACCAAAGGCGGAGTCACTGAGTGCTCCCCACCCATGGTCACGAGGAACTTGCCGTCCCTGACGATCTTTCCGGCCTCCTCCTCGATGGAGGAGACCATGTCATCCACGGTGCCCTCCTCGTAGAGGTCGCCGGCGTCGTGGAACTTGATGTCGTCAAATGTGACGCCATGCTCGAACAGCTCCTTCTCGAAGTTCGAGGAAGCCTCCCTTATGGTGGTCGGGGCTAACCTCGCGCCGCTCCTGAAGGTCGTAGTCCTGTCGAAGGGCGCCCCTAGGACAACGAACTCAGAATCCTCGTAACTGTCAACCGCGTCCGCGAACCTCAGCATTCCGCGGCTTGGCATCCTCACACCCGCATGATCTTCTTGCGGCCCATGGCGACGATGTACATGATGTCCTCGCCCGGCTTGAGGGTGTCCTTGAACTCGTCAGGTATGGGTAGCTGGAACATCTCGTACGTCTCCAGGTCCATCAGCTGGACCTCGGCCCCCATCAGAGAGGTGACCTGCGCCTGTCTCTTGTCGATCATGGGCACCTGGACCTTGTGCTTGACCGGGTAGACCACGGACCGCTTGTTCCCGTCGAAGATACCAACTGCCTCGATGCGCGCCTTGGCTTCACCGTGCTTCCCTGGCTTGGAGGTCGAGATGCTCAGAATCTTGCAGGGCTCCTCCTCGATGTTCATGTACCGACCCTCTTTGAGGGTCCTGACCTCGGCCTGCTCCCATGCCATGGATAACCACTTCTCGTCACCGTAATCCCTGGGTATTTAAAATACTTATCCGTCACCGGCGACGCTTCTTCGGGGTGCCAGACCCCCTCTTGGGGGGCGTCGCGTGCTGTTTCCTGATCTCCAAGAGCCTCTTGTCGAGCTGCTCCTTCAGGAGCGCGGATATGTCGCTCTTGGAATACAGGTCGGCCCTCGCGGCCATGCATATCTTGGACGCGAGAGCGCGCGCGATGGCCCCGCGCTGCCATGCCGGGGCCATGTGTACGAGCATGTGTTGGAACAGTATGCCGTGCTTCGGGGGCTTGCTGCCCTTCTTGAGGTGCCTGAACATGGCCTTCTCGGCGCCGAGGAGTTGGATCGTGCTGGACGGCATCGACGCGAGCCTCTTCAGGCTCCCAGCCTGCATGATGAGCCTCGCCCCGACGACAGGGCCCGCGATGGCGGATATGTTGGGCGCGACCTGGGCCATCCTGGACACGACGTATGTCTCGAGCTTGGCTCTGGCCGAGTAGGATTCCCTGAGCGCCGCGGAGAGCACCCTGACGGACTCCAGGTCCGCGGGATCTATCTCCGAACCTATCGAATCCATCTTCAGGCTCAGGGCGGACATCACTTCTGGCCTCGAACCGTGGTCAGCGACGGCCTTCGCATATGATTCGCCCCCGAGGATTACTTCGAGTTCCGGGAAGTGCAGCCCGTACCACTCCCTCAACCTCTCGGAGAGTATGTTATCCGTGAAAACGAGGTCGTCGTACGCTCTGACGGCCTGTCCCAGATGCACGTCTGGGCCGATGCTCCGCTTGACAGAATCCTTCGCCAGGATTATCGTGGCTTCCCTGTACATGTCGAGAGAGAAGCCGAAGTCCTCTGGCTTGATGAACGACGAATCGAACCTGACCTTCCTGCCGAATTCGGCCAGTCTGCGGTCCGCGACCTGCTTGGCAGAGGACGCAAGGGACATCTCCTCGTCGAGGACCTCACCCCTGGCCATCCGGCCCAGCCTCTCGGCGACAGCCGCTGGATCCTTCGGGAACAGCGCAGCCTTCCTGACTTTGCCCTCATCGCATAGGAAGCTGCCGAACCACTTCGTGGTCAGTATCATCGGTGCCTGTATCCGAGAGATGGCTAAAAAGCCTACCGAGCCCCTGTCAACGCCCTCCGACCAAGGCCGAGAAGTCCCCTGGCCGGAACACGCCCTTCTCCGTTATGAAGCCCGTGACATAACGGGCAGGGGTCACGTCGAAAGCGGGGTTCAATGCCCTGCTGCCCTCGGGCGATATGCGTCTTCCGCCCACGAGCAGGACCTCATCCTGGGAGCGCTCTTCGATGACGATCCCAGACCCGGATGCGAGCGAGAAGTCGAACGTGCTCACAGGAGCAGCGACATAGAACGGAACGCCAGACTCCTTGGCGAGGACCGCCTTCTCATACGTCCCGATCTTGTTGGCGAAATCTCCGTTCGACGCAATACGGTCCGCACCGACAACAACCAAGTCCACCTGTCCGCGGCTCATGTAGTGACCGGCGGCGTTGTCGGCGATGATGGCATGGTCTATGCCCTCGTTCAAGAGCTCCCAGGCAGTCAGTTTCGCGCCCTGGAGCCTTGGCCGGGTCTCGTCCACGTACACGAAGAACTTCCTCCCGGACCTGTGCGCGACCCTCATCGGGGCGAGCGCCGTGCCGAAGTCGACTGTCGCGAGCGCGCCCGCATTGCAGTGTGTGAGCACTCTGGAGCCATCCTTGATGAGCGTGGAACCGTGCTCGCCTATGGACTTGCACATGGTCACGATGCTATCGGCATACGCCTCGGCTGCTTTGACCAGGTCATCATTCCTCTTGGACAGCATCAAGCCGACTGCGTAGAAGAGGTCGTGGGCGGTCGGCCTGGTCGCCTTGATCGTCTTTGCGGCCTTGTCGAGATCATCCCCCGCCTTCCATGCCAAGGCCATCCCGTATGCGGCCGCGGCGCCGATCGTGGGAGCGCCCCGTACAGTCATGTTCGAGATAGCCTCAGCCATCTCGGCATAGGTCTTGATGCCGATGGTCTTGAACTTCTGTGGGAGCGCCCTCTGATCGATGACCGTCACTGAGTCGCCGTCCATCCATATGGCCCTGAGGTCCTCTCTCCCACGTTTGGTCCTGACGCGCATGTTCGTCGGTTCCGTGTATCCACGTCCATACATAAAACGATGGACCATTCCCGCTCCAAAAGAATATTAAACCAATGCAGCATACATCGCCCGTCGCCAAAGGGCCTATGGTCTAGCGGTTATGACGGCGCTCTCACACAGCGCAGATCACCGGTTCAAATCCGGTTAGGCCCACACCATCTTCGCCTGCCCACGAGAGTGCTTGTTTGGGATTGATTGACGTCCACGACCGGCCCATTGCCTCGGAGTCGCCTGGGAACAGCCCGTATCAATCGAAAACTACATGATAGGATACACTCTGCGAGCAGACGACAGGGGTCGTTTGGAGTGGTTGACGGCGGCAGAAGAACTCAGAGAGAGAAACGGACTGCCGAGGTCATGCTGAACATGTACTGCAGGGGGAACCACGCCAGCATAGGCGGCCTCTGCAATGGCTGCGCGGAGCTATTGGAGTACTCCCACAGACGCTTGGACAAGTGTCCCCTTGTCAAAGACAAGCCCACTTGCGCGAAATGCCCGATACACTGCTACGATGGGGACCACAGAGAGCGGATGAAAGTCGTCATGAGGTATTCAGGCCCGCGCATGCTCCTCAGACATCCATTGCTCGCAATTCTTCACATATCCGACGGCCTCGGGAAGACGAAGGGTCCCGGAGGAAACAGGACCACGGGGCCCAACCCCTGAACGCGCCTAAGTCCGGACAATGGCATGGCAGGCCACGAAATGCCCTGGCTCGACCTCGACCATCATAGGCTCCTCCTCCCTGCACCTCGGTGTCGCCATCGTGCACCTCGGGTGGAACCTGCACCCCTTGGGAGGGTTCGTCGGGCTCGGCACCTCGCCCTCGATACCCTTCCTGTCCTTCCTGAACTTCGGGTCGGGTATGGGTATCGACGCTATCAGCGCCTGCGTGTAAGGATGGAGCGCGTGCCTCAGGAAGACGTCGGCAGGGGCCAGCTCGACGATCTTGCCCAGGTACATCACCGCTATCCTGTCGGCCATGTGCCCCACGACCGAGAGGTCGTGGGATATGAACAGGTAGCTCAGGCCCAGCTTGGACTGGAGGCGCTTGAGCAGGTTCAGGGCCTGCGCCTGAACGGACACGTCCAGAGCGGATGTGGGTTCGTCCAGGACTATGAAATCTGGGTCGAGCGCAAGCGCCCTCGCGAGCGCTATCCTCTGCCTCTGCCCTCCGCTGAACTCGTGCGGCAGCCGGGACAGATGGTCGTGTGAGAGCCCGACCTGCTCGATCAGCTCGTGTATGCGCTCCCTCCTCGCGACACTCGGGTCCTGGGAGCCCTTTGGCGACCCGTGGATTGCGAAGCCCTCTCCGACGATGCGCTCGATCGTCATCCTCGGATCGAGGCTGGAGTACGGGTCCTGGAACACGATCTGCATCCTCTTCCTCATGGCCCTGAGCGGGCTGGGGGGCAGGCCGAGCACATCCTGCCCGTTGAAGACGACCTTGCCACCTGTGGGCTCGACGAGTCTCAGTATCGCACGGCCGACCGTCGTCTTACCGCACCCGCTTTCCCCTACGAGACCAAGGGTCTCACCCCTCATCACCGAGAGGCTCACACCGTCCACCGCGTGCACGTAGCCGACGACCCTGCCGAAGACGCCCTTCCTCACGGGGAACAGCTTCTCGAGGTCGGTCACCTCGATGAGCGGCTTGCCGCCCTTGGGGAATCCTGACTCGGAGTCCATTGGACTAACCACCCCCGTGCCAGAGATGACACGATACGAAGTGCCCTGGGGAAACCTCGACCCGGTTCGGTCTCTGCTTCGAGCAGACCTCCGTGGCCTTGTCGCATCTGTCCACGAACGGGCAGCCCTTGAAAGGGTTCATGAGGTCGGGCACTGTGCCTCGGATGACAGGAAGCTCGGCCTTCTTCTCGCCCAGCCTCGGGAAGGCCATGAGCAGGCCCGCAGTGTAAGGATGTCTCGGGTTCGCGAAGAGTTCGAACGTCTCCGCGTCTTCGACTATCCTGCCTGCGTACATGACGCATATCCTGTCGCAGGTCTCGGCCACTATGCCCAGGTTGTGGGTTATGAGCATCATGGAGCTCCCGGTCTTGGCGACCAGGGCCTTGAGGAGCTTCAGTATCTGTCCTTGGATGGTCACATCGAGGGCGGTCGTGGGCTCGTCCGCGATGAGCAGCGAGGGGGAGCATGACAGCGCGAGGGATATCATCACCCTCTGCTTCATGCCACCGCTCAGCTCATGAGGATACATCCTCATCACGTCCTTGGGAGCGGCAATCCGGACGAGCTCGAGCGCCTCCTGTATCTTCTTCTCAAGCGCAGCCTTCTCGTATATGCCCTGGTGGAGCGATATGACCTCGCCTAGCTGATCTCCGACCGTGAACACAGGGTCCAGGGCCGTGGAGGCGTCCTGGAATATCATGGATATCTTGGTCCCGCGGACGGAGCGCATGCGGTCGATGTCGAGCGTCGTGAGCTCGTTGCCCTTGTACTTGATGGACCCCGCGGTTATCCTCCCGGGGTGGGGCACCAGCCTCAGGATGGAGTATGCGGTCATGCTCTTGCCGCAGCCCGTCTCACCCACTACGCCCACAGACTCGTTCTCGTATATGGTGAGGTCGATACCGTCCAGGGCGGTGACCACGCCCTCGCGGAGGAAGAACTGGGTCCTCAGGCCCTTGATCTCAAGGACAGGCGTCTTGCCGTTCATCTCCTCAACCCCTTCATGCGCGGGTCCAAGACGTCCCTCAGGCCGTCGCCCAGGAGATTGAACCCTAGGATGGTGAACACCATGGTCACTCCTGGGAACGTGGATATCCAGGGAGCGCTGCTCAGGTGCAGCATTCCGCTCTGAAGCATCCAACCCCAGCTGGGCGTCGGGGGTTTGGTGCCAACGCCCAGGAAGCTCAGGCTGCTCTCGATTGTGATCGCGTCAGCGACGCCTATCGATGCCCACACTATCAGCGGCGCGATGCAGTTCGGGAGCACGTGGGTGAACATGATCCTCCAGTGCTTCGCCCCTAGAGCCCTGCTCGCTTCCACGAACTGTCTCTCCCTCATCGAGAGTGCCTGTCCCCGCATCAGCCTCGCAAACCCGGCCCAGTAAGAAATCGAGATTGCGAGGACGACGTTGAACAAGCCCGCACCCAAGGCCGCGGCGAACGCTAAGGCCAGCAGGAACGGAGGGAAGGTCCAGAACAGGTCGATCGTACCCGTTATGATGTAGTCCACCTTTCCGCCGAAGTAGCCTGCCGTCAGGCCGAGGACTATGCCGATCACCATCGACACGAGGACCGCGAGCGTCGCAACCAGCAGAGACACCCTTGCTCCCCAGACCACCCTGCTGAATACGTCTCGCCCGTTCTCGTCTGTGCCGAACCAGTGGTCCGATGATGGGGGCAGCAGCAACTCATCCGTCAGCTCAGTAGGGTCTGCCATCGGCAGTACCGGCGCGAGCAAAGCTATGAGGATCATGAACATGATGATGATGAAGCCCAGGACGACCATGACGTTCCTGCCGCCGCGCTCGAGGATGTCCGCTATGGTCTGCCTGACTCCGCCGGCCATCTTCCAGGTCAGCAGCCTGTCGTTCAGGCCCTTCCTCAGTCGCATCATCCCAACCTCACCCGCGGGTCCACGTAGGCATACAGCACGTCAGCGATTAGATTGCCAGCGATGACGAACAGGGCGAGGACGAGTATGCATCCCCGCACCACTGGGAAATCCGAGTTCGAGATTGAGGTGGTGATCAACATCCCGATACCGGGCCACGAGAACACTGTCTCGACGACCACGGAACCGGCCACGAACCAGCCTATGTCCAGGCCGATGACGGTTATCACGGGGAGGATAGCGTTCTTGACAGCGTGCTTGTAGATGATCTCCCGCTCTGGCAAGCCTCGGGAGCGTAGCTGGGTGATGTAGTCCTGACGTATCACCTCGAGCATGCTGGACCGCATCATCCTAGTGGTCAGAGCCGCGTTACCGATCCCGAGAGTCATGGCCGGGAGAATGATACTTGCAAAGCCTCCCGTGGTGCCCCCTAAAGGCAGCACGCCGAGGTAGACGGCGAACAGCCACATGAACAGTATGCCCAGCCAGAACGAGGGCATGGCATATGCGAGGAGAGTGAATACCATGACGCTCCTGTCGCCAAGAGAGTTGTGCCTCAGCGCTGAGAATATGCCGAGCGGGATCCCAATCGAATACGACAAGCTCAGTCCTATCGCCATCAGTTCAAGTGTTCGCGGGAGTCTCTGAACGACCAGGTCTCCGACCTCGAGGTCTCTGGTGGCTGCACCCACAGAAACACCCAGGTCGCCGTGCACCAGATTCCAGAGGAAGACCCCGTATTGGACATAGAACGGCTCGTCGAGGCCGTACTTCTCCCTGAGCGCGTCCATCTGCTCGACGGAAGCGTGAGGGGGTGCGAGCACGTTGATCGGGTCCCCTGTCATATACAGCATCAGGAAAACGATGAGGGTCGCAAGGAGTATGACTGGGATGGCAAGAATCAACTTCCTTATGACGTACGAGACAAGGTCAGCCAACCAGCCCACCCCCTTCGAGTCTGATTTCAGTCGTGTACATCGTGTGCTTCGCTCCACCCCATCGCACCGTTGACGCGCACCCTAGATGAAATGCGTTAAAGGGTTTGAGGGTTTGGCGCGACGTCAGTTTTCCATATCAACGTCGACTATGTTGATGACCTGCTCCTGACCGAGCGGGTTGACAGCCCAGCCAGGCTCGCCCTGGAAGGTCACGTAGTCGTGGACCGCGAATATCTGGTGCCAGTATATCAGAGTGCACCAGGCTCCCTGGTCCTGCAACCTTATGAGCGCCGCGGTCGCGTTGTCCGAGAATTCCTCCTCGGTCTCCGCGTACGTCCAGTTGGTCACATAGTTGTCGAACACAACGTCCTCATACCACCCGGTGTTGGAGCCCCCAGCGGCCCATGTGCCGAAGTGCCAGTCAAGTATCTCCGCCCTCGGCCATGAGTACCAGAACAGGATTGCCTCCTGGTTGCCCTCAGCGGCCTCGTCCCTCAGCTGAGTCTCAGCGTAGGGCGTGAGTGTCACATGGACGCCCACATCCTCGAACTGAGCCTGGACGATCTCGCCCATCTGGATATCCTCACCCTTGTTGGTGGTCCAGAGATCCAGGCTAAGCTCCCCTGACTCGTTCTCCAGCCACCCGTCGTCGTCGATGTCCGTGAAGCCAGCGAGCTCGAAGAGCTCCAGCGCCCTGTCGACATCGTAGGTGTAGTTGTACTCCTCGGGAACGTTCTGTGACTCCGGAGTCCACGGGGCAAGACAATTCACGCCCTCCTCACCGATGCCGTGCCAAACGGTGTTCAATATCTGTTCTCTGTCCACCGCGTAGCAGAACGCCTTCCTCAGGTCCGGGTCGTCCCACGGGTCCTTCTGGCAGTTGAACTCGACGTGGTATGTTCCCTGGCCGCGCTCCGTGATCACAGTCACGTCATCCTCGTCCATGTACTCCTGGACCTTGCTGGGAGGCACTTGCTGCAGCACATCGATATCCCCGCTCTCGAACCCGGCGAACCTGGTGTTCTGGTCCGTGATTATCCTGTAGATGATCTTGTCTATCTTCGCGGGCCCCTTGTTCTCGTACCACGAGAAGCCCCAGGTGTAGTTCGGGTTCTTGACCAGGGTGATGTGGTCTCCCGGCATCCATTCATCCAGCATGTACGGGCCCGTACCGATCACGTGGCCGTTGGCGGTCCCGTAGAGGTCAAGTCCATCCTCCTCAAGGGCCTTCGGCCACAACATCGACCCGTACAGGTGGGACAGGTTGAACTCAAGAGCGACATCCGCCCAAGTCAGGTTCAGGACCATGTTGTAGTCGTCCTTGCACCATATCCCCGCGTCCGGCCATCCGGTCTTGTTCTCGCAGCCGTAGACGGCCCAGAACTCGTACTGGACCCAGCTGTCATCCTGGGCGTAGTAGTTGATGATGTCCCTGACGGCCTCCGTGTTGAATGGCGTCCCGTCGTGGAACGTGACACCCTGCCTCAGCTCGATCTCGAAGGTCGGGTGGTCCGGGTCGTCCCGGTTCAGGTTCCAGTCAATCGCGAGCCCGTCCGCGTAGTCACCGTTCAGGTCCCTCGTTATGAGGGTCTCGTATATCAGCCCAGGCGGTCCATACATCGCGCTGGTCTTGGCAGGGTCCATCGCCTGGACATCAGAACTCATCGCGATCACGAGCACTTTCTCATCATCTTCCCCGCCAATCAGTCCGAAGGCCCATGCCCCAGCGACCGCGGCAACGATAAACACAACCGCAATCACCACTGCCAACATCATCCGGCTCTTGGGACGCGCTGGCGCCGAGGCGGGCTTCGCTATCTCTTCCTTAGTCTCACTTTCAGAACTCCCCAACGATACTCCTCCTTTCGAATGTGCGACCCGAGCAAAGCCGGGGGCCCGTCACAAAAGACTACGGAAGACCCAGGATGCTAGGTCCCTCTTTCCCCGGACTGAAAATGCAGTTGTCCGTATTTATAATGATACCCCGCACGGGAGTGCGGATACTGACCTACCACAATCAGACGAATGTGCGAAGGACGCCGATAGGCCGACGCACAGCCGTGTCCCAATTGCACTGACTGCGGTCTCGAGACCGGATTTCACCGCCCGTATGTCGATTTCCGACCTCGCTTCGCACCTGACAGGACAAAGCGCATGAGCACCTCGTCGAAGTACATACGTCCTTCTCTCGCAGAACGGGGGATCCGGGCGCACTCTTCGAAGCCCAGTTTCTTGTACAGCGCGAGCGCGCGGTCGTTGTATGCGAACGCTGACAACTCAATCGTCTCAAGACCGTGGAATCGCCTGATGCCGAGTTCCATGGTCCGCCTCATCAACGCCTCCCCGACACCCTTCCCCCTGAGTTCTGGCTTGAGCGCGACGCCTATGTCCGCCCTGTGCGAGTGCTTCCAGGGGAGCCGGCTCATGTGGCAGCTGCCGACTATACGCCCGTCCAGCTCCGCGAGCAGCATCACGGTGGATCTTGACCTTATCTCGCCGAGGCGCGACTCTAGCCACCTCTCCTCATCCCTCAAGGAGACCTTCCTGTCGATGAGCAGGCCAGACATGGGCTCGTCCACGAACGAATTGATGAACGACATCAGCGCCCTCGCCTCGCCCTTCACCGGCTCCCTGAAGACGATCTCGGTACCATCTGATGCCACGTGCTCGAACCTGACCATCGAAGGCATCAAAGGGAATCCCCGGACAAATAGTTGATGGGGCCAGAGCCGACTGGACAACAATTAATAGCCTCGACTCGCTCACGGGACCACTGGAAGCGTGATGTCCCTCATGCGATGGAGGAGACTACGCCGGAGAGAGGTGCCCGCTTTGGAGGTAGATCTTCACATACACTCGATGCACTCGCCTGACTCCATGTCGAAGCCGGTCAAGATAGTCGGGCGGGCGCGACATCTCGGACTCGCGGCCATCGCGGTGACGGACCACGACAGCTGGAGCGGATGCAGGGAGGCCAGATCTGCATCCGACGGCGCTCCGCTGATTGTCTCCGGGGCGGAGCTCAAGACAGACAAAGGGGACCTCCTCGCGCTGTTCGTCGAGGAGCCGATATCGACAAGACGCTGGGCCGATGCGATAGACGCCATCCGCGCACAAGGGGGACTCGCGATTGTGCCTCATCCTGCCGAATCAAGAGCCCTCAGGCCGGAGGACATAGGCCTCGCCGACGCTGTCGAAGCGTTCAACGCCAAATGCAGTAAGAGGAGCAACGCAAGAGCGAGGGAGCTCGCAACCAGGCTCGGCATCCCTGGCATCGCGTCCTCAGACGCCCACGCGATTGCATCCATAGGCAACGGCAGAACCTCTGTCCCCGACTTCCAGACGACAGAGGAGCTCAGGCACCTGTTGCTGAAGAACCCGGTCGTATCGAAGGCTGAGATGACGAACCCGGTCCTCCATTACGGCAACGCCGCACTCTGCTTCGGCCTCAAGGGCATCTGGAAAAGATGAGTCAGTGCTTCTGAGCGACCTTGTGCTTGCTCAGCTCGACGAGGTACTGCTCGACCCTCGTGATCCGCTGGCCTATCCGGCCCATATTGTCGCGGACATCCGCCACGGCCAGGACTATCTCCTTGGCCACCTCTGGCCGGTCCCTGACGTCTACGAGCGCGTCCTCGATGGCCTTGAGCCGCGCTTCGAGGTCGTGCGGCACATCACCGCCCTGCAGCTTGGCGATGTGACCCTGCATCTCGGAGAAGCCCTTGTCTATCTTCCTATCTGAGGACGACAAGACGACCGCGAGGCCTTTCCCGACCTTGTCGTCCAGGCTCTTGCTGAACTCAGTCAGGCCCTTCGTGATGGCCTGCTCGAGGGACTCGAGCCTCTGGTCCTGAGACTCTATCCTGCGTATGACGTCCGAGAGGTCCCCCAGTTCCTGGCACATGTTCTCGAGGAGCTCCTTCTCCTTGATGTCTATGTTGACCTCTACCGGCGCGGACGGGTAGTTCCTCAGAGCGTCGACCATGCTGAGCATGTCGACCTCCGGACCCGAGTTCTTGATCGCGTCCCGGATCGGCTGCAGCTTCTGCAGCTGGAGCTCGGCGATCTTCAGCACGCTCTTGTTGCCCTTCTCGATGCTTGTCAGCTCATCGAGTATCTTCTCGAGCTGGACGACAGCCTTCGCGACGCTAGAGTCCTCGAGCGAGCGTATGTCCCTGACTGCATCCTTCTTGCCCTTCGCGATGGCATCCGCGACCGTCGGGCCCTCGTGGGCGTAGACCGTCACGAGGTGCGAGACACCTGACATGACCGCGCTCTCGACATGGTTCCAGTCCTTCTCGTAAACGGATATCGTCTGCTTGTCGCCCCGTTCGAACAGCATGACGAAGGAATGGTTGGGCATGAGGCACACCTCGATGTTGTAGGGGG
Source organism: Thermoplasmata archaeon (assembly GCA_041304525.1). Taxonomy (GTDB): domain Archaea; phylum Thermoplasmatota; class Thermoplasmata; order UBA10834; family UBA10834; genus UBA9653. The sequence continues at coordinate 17,103 of JBFYNF010000068.1, forward strand.
TGTTGCGCGCGAGCGATGGCACATGCTCTGGCTTCTCGCGCTCGACTGCGTTCATGTATGCGCCCATGTATGCACTGGCGTAGTTTTCCAGCGCCTTCTTGGAGGGGAGGCGGGCCTTGGCTGATGCGTCGTCCATCTATTCGTCAAGGTGATGTTGGTCGCCGATAATAGGGTTTTGCATGTGATTGTCCCTGGCTGCCAGTCATTGCTGTCAGCCATGACGTCCTGTGCCCGCGACCCGGCGGACGTCCACTGACTCTCTTTTATCTCACAGTCGGAAAATATTATGTACGGCCGAAATCATCGGTTGTCCGGGAAACGGGCAGGACCGTCCGAACATGACACCCGTTTCCTTCGGCTGGTGGTCATCTGAGCATCATACAATCCAAGAGGTACATCAAGAAGATAGGCCTCGTCGGGGACTCTGGCGTGGGCAAGACCTCACTCATACGCAGGTTCGTCATAGATGTTTTCGACGACAAGTACATCGCAACCATCGGCACCAAGGTCAGCAAGAGGGACATCGAGTACAAGCAGCCTGACAAGACCGTGTACCTGACCCTCATGGTATGGGACATACTCGGCCAGAAGGACTACAGGAAGATGCGGGCACAGGGCATGAGCGGCTCCCACGGCATCGTTCTCGTCTGCGACCTCACCAGACCCGAGACAGTCAAGGCCATAGAAGACTTCTGGCTCTCCGAGGTCTTGGACATACTGGGGACCGTCCCGATAGTCTTCGTGGGCAACAAGATCGATATGGCGGGAAAGGACTCGGCCACGGCCGCGAGCCTTGCCGACATCGGCAGGAAGGCCGAGATGCCGGTCATCATGTGCAGCGCGAAGACGGGCGAGAACGTCGAGGAGGGGTTCCGCAAGATCGGCGAGATGATGATATCAGGGGACTTCGTCGAGAAGAAGACCCTTTTCGAAGGCGGCTCGCTCGCCCAGGCGGTGGACGAGATCGTGAGTGACTTCTGCGAGCAGTACGGCGACACCGCCAGGGCCATGGACCTCATCGACCGAGAGTTCGGTCGGGCCAAGGTCAACATAGGCAAGCCGACCAAGGACAGCCTCCTGACGGCGATAGAGTACCTGTCCGATGTCGAGAGGGACGTGCACGGCAGGGATGTGTCCGAGGTCAACAAGCTCAGGCGCTGGAAGATGATAGACGAGGCGAAGTGAGGCCGACAGGTGCCGTGACTGCCTTGCCACATATGCAGATGAGGAGGAAGAGGCTCGAGATAACGCTTCAGAAGCTCAGGCCTCTCGAGACGCGCTCGGCCAGGCTCGAGCAGTATGAGACGCCGGCGACGGTGGCGTCGGATGTGCTCTGGGAGGCTTTCACCGCGGGGGACATCCACGGCAGGGCCGTGGCCGACCTGGGGTGCGGCAACGGCGTGTTCTGCATAGGAGCGAAGCTCATGGGGGCAGACCGGGCAGTCGGGATCGATGTGGACCCGGGCGCGGTCAGGGTCGCCAGGGCGAACGCGGGCATGCTCGGCGTCGAGATCGAACTGCTCGAAGGCGACGTGTCGTCCCTCTCGGGGACCTTCGACACCGTCCTCCAGAACCCGCCCTTCGGGGCGCAGACCCGGCACGCGGACAGGGCGTTCATCGAGAAGGCGCTGTCTTTGGCCCCTGTGACCTATTCTATACACAATGAAGGCACCCAGGAGTTCGTCGGGGGCATGGTCAGGGCCCTCGGGGGCAGGTCCGAGGCTATAAAAAGGTATAAATTCGAGATTCCATATGCGTTCGAGTTCCACAGAAAGGCTAGCGAGACGATTTCAGTCGTTCTGTTAAAGCTTGAGAGATAGGTGATTGGTCTGGCAAGAACCGGCCGAAGAGTGCTGCCTGGAGACGAGGTGGCCATTGCTGAAGAGTACATGTCGGGAGAGGGCACATACGAGTCCGAGGGCAAGATATACGCCAGTGCCGTCGGCGAGCTCGATCTCGATGCTAGGGAGAAGACTGCGAAAGTCATCTTGGACAACCCACCGGTCGTCCTGATGGAAGGGGACACCGTCCTGGCCGAGGTCACAGACACCAGGCCCGCCATGGCGATATGCTCTGTCGTGGCCCAGGAGGGCAGGACGAGGCCGGTATCGAGCGAGACGCTCGCTTCGGTCCATGTGTCGAAGATCGCGTCCTCGTACGTCGAGGACGCGGGCGACCTGCTAAGGTCAGGGGACCTCATCCGGGCCCAGGTCATACAGGCGGACCCGTCGGTCCAACTGTCCACCACGGGACCGCACTTCGGGGTCATCAGGGCGCTGTGCACGGTGTGCAGGTCTCCCCTCGAAAGGAGAGGAAGGGACTTGTGGTGCAAGCGCTGCGAGCGCAAGGAGACGCGCAAGCTGGCCGATGACTACAGGGACTACGACCCGTCGAAGACAAAGGCCTAAATCCTCGTTCAGAGATTGAGTCTACAGGAAGGGGAGGCAGCGATTGACCAAAGATGAACAGGAGCTCGTTGCGGAGATAGCGAAGCTGAGGGAGGACCTGAGGGAACTGAGGGAGATCGTCAACGTCCTGGTCAACGTCGTCATGGAGGACGACGTGGAGGAGGACGAGCAGGACTTCATGCCCTTCTCAGGCACTGACAACAAGTTCAACCTCTACAATTGACGGTCCTCGCGAAGACGCCTTCCTCACAGGGGCTTGGATATATGAAGAGCAGCCACTTTCTCGACATGATGAGGCAGCAGGAGCGCTGGAGGCTCGAGGAATCCGTCAATCTCCTGCCTTCTGAGAACATGGCGAGCCCGCAGCTGAGGGCCCTGCTGTCGTCCGACTTCGGACACCGCTACACGCTCCCGATCGAAGCCGACATGGGGGGCATGTACATCGACAACGCCTACAGGGGCACGAGGCTGACGACCGAGGTGGAGAGGTCGTGCGAGAGGGCCGCGTGCGAGGTCTACGGGTCGAAGTACTCTTGCGTCCAGCCGATGGGGGGCCACATCGCGGCCATGATAACCATCGCCTCAACGACCAGGAAGGGGGGTTCGGTGTACGCCATTCCTCCCGAGAACGGGGGATACGACGGCTACGCTCAGCCCTACCTCCCGGACATACTGGGCCTCACCGCCGGGACGCTGCCGTTCGATGCGTCCAGGCAAAACTTGGACACGGACGCGACCGTCGCCATGATACGAAAGAAGAAGCCCAGTCTGGTCATCCTGGGCGCGTCGTTCATACTATTTCCCTACGACATGGGCCCCATCAGGGACGCCTGCAGGCAGGCGGGCTCGAAGCTCGTATACGACGGTTCCCATGTCATGGGCCTGATATCGGGCGGGGAGTTCCAGAAGCCGCTCAAGGAGGGCGCGGACATCCTTTATGGCTCGACGCACAAGAGCCTGTTCGGACCGCAGGGGGGCATCATACTCACCGACAGCAAGGCGCTGGACTCCGAGGTAAGGAAGAACCTCACCTGGAGGTTCGTGGACAACGTCCACTGGAACAGGGTGGCGGCGCTCGGACAGGCGATGCTCGAGATGAAGCGGTTCGGGCCGGCCTACGCCAAGCAGGTCATCAGGAACTCGAAGAGGCTCGGGAAGGAGCTCGACGAGAGAGGGTTCCCGATCATGTTCAAGGAACTCGGGTTCTCGGAGTCGCATCAGCTCCACATCGACCAGAAGGCGATGAAGGACCGGTTCGGGCTGGACATCAACGAGATGTCCATCAGGCTCGAGAAGAGCAACCTGCTTACAGACTCAGTGGGGAGGCTCGGGACCTCGGAGATAACCAGGCTCGGGGTCAAGGAGAAGGACCTGCCCGAACTGGCGGACATGTTCATCGAAGCCGCCAAGGGCAAGCAGGTCAAGAAGCGGGTCAAGGCGTTCAGGGACCGCTTCACCATGGCCTACAGGTTCAGGTGAACGGCGTCCTGGGAGCCATTTAATACCGCCATGGTCATTTCAACGATGTTGAAGGAGAGCAGGTACTCGCGGCAGGTCCTACTGCCCGAGATAGGTCCCTCTGGACAGAAGAAACTCGCAAAGGCCCGGGCCGTGGTCATCGGCTGTGGCGCCCTCGGCACGCACTCTTTATCGCTCCTAGTAAGGGCTGGCGTCGGCAATGTGACCGTGGTTGACAGGGACGTCGTCGAGCTCACGAACCTGCAGCGGCAGACCATGTTCCACGAGGACGACGTCGGAAGGCCGAAGGCGGAGGCCGCCGAGGAGCGGCTCAGGAAGATCAACTCTGAGATAGCGATCAAGGGGGTTGTCGCGGACGTCAGCAAGGCGAACGTGGAGAGACTCATCGGCAGTGCGACGGTTGTCATCGACGCCACCGACAACATGGAGACGAGGTATCTGGTCAACGATGCGTCCGTGAGGCTCGGCATCCCGTGGGTCTACGGCGGGGCTGTCGGCATCAGCGGGATGGTCATGGTCGTAGTCGAGGACGGTCCATGCCTTAGGTGCGTCTTCCCCAACCCGCCCCGGCCCGGGGAGCTCCCCACCTGCAACACCGTGGGGATCATCAACACCCTGCCCAGCATCGTCGCGTCCGTGCAGGTCACGGAGGCATTCAAGGTCATGATGGACAAAGAAACGACACCCGAGCTGATGGTCCTGGACGTGTGGAACCAGGAAATACAGAAGATCAAGGTCAGGAAGAACCCCAAGTGTGCGTGCTGCGGTCGGGGAGAGGAACTCGGTCGCAAGGCCCGGAGGTGACCAGTTGAAGGGTCTCGTGCTCCTCTCAGGAGGGATAGACTCCCCCGTGGCCGCATACATGATGGCCAGGCAGGGCGTGGACATCATCCTCGTTCACTTCGACAACCGGCCGTTCACGAGCGACGCGGAGGTTGACAAAGCCAAGAAGCTCATGGAACAGCTAGACCGCGCTGCGGGACGTAAGCTCGGGAAGGTACTGGTGCCCCATGGCACGACTCAGACCGAAGTCGCGAAGAACTGCAGGAGCAACATGCAGTGCGTCCTGTGCAGGAGGACGATGTTCAGGGTCGCGGAGAGGCTCGCACGCAGATATGGCGCGGGCGCGATCATCACAGGGGAATCGATGGGACAGGTCGCATCGCAGACCCTCGCGAACATACTCGTGGAGGAGAGGGCGACGGCCCTGCCGGTCCTGAGACCGCTCATAGGCCTCGACAAGGTCGAGATCGAGCGCATCGCGAAGGAGATAGGCACTTACGAGATATCCACCCTGCCCGGGCTGTGCTGCACGATCGCGCCGAAGAAACCGTCCACATACAGCAACCTCGGCTCCGCGCTCGAAGAGGAGGCGAAGGTCGACATCGAGGCCCTGGCGGACGATGAGGCCGCCGGGGCAGTCGAGCTCGAGTGAGGCCATGACATGAAAGGGTTCGTGCTAGACACATCGGTCCTGTACTACGGGAAGGACCTGCCTGACGGATACGAGCTGGTGATATCCCCGGGCGTGGTCAGGGAGCTCGAGAGAGAGGGCATGGCCCAGAGGCTGGAGCTGCTCCTTGCGACCAGGATCAGGATCTCGTCCCCTTCCAAGCGGTCGCTCTCGAAGGTCGAGAGCGAGGCGCAGAGGACCGGGGATTCGACGAGGCTGTCCGATACCGACAAGGAGATACTGGCGCTGGCATTGGAGCTAGGGTACCAACTGCTCACCGACGATTACTCGATCCAGAACCTGGCGACCGTGCTCGGAGTCCCTTACAAGGGCTTCGACCAGAAGGGTATCACCAAGGTCCTCGAATGGGAGGCGAAGTGCACGGGATGCGGTAAGGTGCTGGCACCGGACGTGAAGGAGTGCGATGTCTGCGGCAGGCCCACGAAGATGCGCAGGAAGAGGGTCCTCGCGCGGCAGTAGAACGCTTCCGCATGATCGGTCTTCGTTCAAGTGCGTCCTCTGAGACCAGCGGTCATATGAACGGGCGCTGGCACCTGATCACCCTGTCCAGGCCCCGTCTCCCGAGCACGAGCATCGAGGCGCCCAGCAACCAGTCGCTGCCGAACACCACATCCGCCATCCTCCTGGTACGGACGGATGTCATGAGGGGCGCGAGCATGACCTTCCTCCAGCGTGCCTCGTACTCCTCGAGCCTGCCAGACCCATCCAGATACTCCCTGATGGTCCTCCCCGCGATCCTGCCCGCAATCATCGCCGTCGGGATGCCACCACCGTTCGTGGCCATGGTCTGACCCGCCGCATCGCCCACAAGGAGCACGTTCCCTCGTACTGTGGACGGCACCGGGCCTGACATCGGTACTATCCCCATGGTCACGTCCTCGCACTCGCATCCCAGCTTCCTCACGAAGATGTCGAACGCCTCCCTCGGGCTCCCCTTGAAGACCTTTGGGTCGAACCCGAGGCCCACATTCGCCCCGCCGCACTTCGGTATGGTCCACGCGTAGCCACCGGGGGCCACGCTGCCGAAGAACATCTTGACCGCGGGGTCGAACTCGCCCTTCGCCTGACAAGTGACCGCGGGATATCGCAGGGCAGGGTTCTCCAGCCCAGCCTCCCTGGCCGTCCTCGAGTTAGGGCCATCGGCACCCACGACGACCCTGGCCCTGACCGGACCCATGGTCGTCTCGGCGACGCCGTCCCTGAGTCCCAGGAACGAGACTCCGGTCTCGAGCCTCGCGCCGGCGTCGACCGCCAGCTTCGCGAGGTACTTGTCGAACGAACGTCGGTCCAATATGTGGGACCTGAAATCGCACCTGTATGTCCTGCCGCCCGGGGACACGAGGTCCACGTGCTCGCTCTCGCCCTGGACGACTTGGGAAGGCACCGTGAAAAGCTCCTCGAGCATCTCCCCCGCAGGGAAGATCGTGTGCATCTCACCCACGTGGGGCAAGAGCTCCCCGCACTGGACGGGGTAGCCTATCTCCTTCCGCCGGTCGATCATGAGGACATCGATGCCTTCGCCCGCACAGAACCTGGCGGTCGTGCTTCCAGCTGGGCCGGCACCGACTACGAGGACGTCGACTTCCAAGGCTTGCTCCCCCTGGTCATCGTGGCGCCCTTGAGCTTCAGGAACTCCGTCCCGACCTGCTCGAAGCCCTTCCTCCTGAGGAGGTCCTCGTACACGTTCGTGAACCCGAAGGCCTCGTACGTATCGACGAAGGTCCGGTACGGGTCGCGCTCGAGGCGGTGGTAGGTGGCTGGCGTGACGGCCACGCGCGCGAGTCTCGGGACGACGTGCCTGACATGCATCTCGATGAGCTTGGCCCACGGGCCCGGCGGTGGCTTCGCGACATCCACGATGAAAGCCTGCCCGCCATCCTTGAGCACCCTGAGGATCTCGGACACCCCGGCGGGCTTGTCGAGGAAGTCCCTGAACGAGAACACGCAGAACACCTTGTCCACGGAGCCCTCGGCGAGCGGTATCCTCTCGCCCAGGCCCTGCAGGAGGGTTGTCCTGTCCCCGTCAACGACGCTCCTGGAGAACTCGGCCAGGGACCTGGAAGGCTCAAGACAGTATACCTGCTTCGAGTCGAGCCTCTTGGCGAACGAGCCCGGGCCGGAGCCTATCTCGAGGACGACATCGTCGGGGCCGGCCTTGGACGCGACCTCTTTGCGCCACTTGTCGGCCATGCCGAACGTGATGAGCGAGTTGATCCTGTCGTAGTCTGGCGCGAGCTCCTCGATGGCGCCGATGACCTCGTCCCAGCGCCTCTCGGACATGCCTGTGTGATCCATCATGTACATCGCCTACGAGTCTCTGTTGAGCACCTTGCCGACGAGGTCCCTCAAGGACCGGCTGTATTCGGTATCCGGGAGGGAACCTATGTGCTGGAGCGCCTCGAGGGCATAGTATTCACCCATGCCTTTCGCCTTCTCGACAGCACCTGAGTCGATGACCATGGAGACGCATCTCCTCACCGATTCTGGAGACGGGGTCTCCTGCCTTACCAGCTCCAGTATCTCCTTCTTGGCCTTCTCGGAGCTCTTGACCGCGAGCAGTGACGGGAGTGTCAGGTACCCTTCCTTGAGGTCCATGCCGACGGGTTTCCCCGTCCTCTTCTCGTCCCCTGTGAAATCCAGTATGTCGTCTATGACCTGGAACGCGATCCCGAGGTTCAGGCCGTACGCTCCGAGGCCCGAGACGATGTCCATCGTGCCGCCGGCCAGGTACGCACCTATCATCGCGCCCGCGCGTATGGGCTCAGCGGTCTTCCTCTCCATGACCTTCACATACGTATCGACGGTCATCTCGTTCGTGTGTCTGAACCTGTTCTGCAGGACCTCGCCCTCGGCGAGTCGGGCGCACGCGTCCGCGGTGGTCTGCACGACCATCTTGTCATACATGCCCCCGAGCGAGAACGCCTTCACGAACAGGAAGTCGCCCGTGACTATCGCGCTGTGGAGCCCGTACTTCTTGTACACGGTCTCCCTGCCCCTGCGAGCGAGTCCTCCATCGTTGATGTCGTCGTGAATAAGTGTAGCCGAGTGAATGAGTTCGAACGCCGCGGCGATGTCCACAATCCTCTGCGTGTCCTCGCCCCCGAGACATTTGTATGAGAGCAGCGTGACCGTGGGCCTGAGCCTCTTGCCCCCCGCGCTTATCACGTGCAGAGAAGCGTCAGTGAGCGTCCGCTCTTCGGATGTGACCATATCCCGGAGCTTCTCGTCGACCATCCTGAGCTCCTCGTTGACGCCAAAATTCCATGGGGTCGTGGTCATCGAATCTCGCATATAACCCAATCGCTACTTAATCCTGATGGTTTCTGGCTCGAAACACAGCAATGAGCCAGTACGGGTCCGACACACGCGAACGACAGGCCGTGACGTGCGCATGTTTTATATCCACCGTCCCGCAGTGAAGGGCCGATAGAATGACGGATCCGACACCTTCGAAACTCAAGGTTTGGCTGGCCGAGCTGAGGGCACCGTTCTTCACCGCGGCCGTTGTGCCCACGCTGCTCGGAGCGGCGATAGCTTGGGAGTCCGTGGGGGATTTCGACCCGCTGCTGTTCATACTCACGCTGGTGGGCGTTGTGTTCGCGCATGCAGGCACGAACGTGATCAACGACTACTTCGACTTCAAGAACGGGACGGACATGGTGAACAAGAACAGGACACCGTTCAACGGTGGCAGCCCGTTCCTCATCACCGGCGTCCTGAAGCCGAAGGAGGTCTACTGGGGCGCAATCGCCTTCTTCGGGATGTGCGCGGCCATAGGGCTGTACCTTGCATACGCCGTATCGTACTGGATCTTCCCCCTCGGGATGTTGGGCATTTGCCTCGGGTACTTCTACACCTCGCCTAGCCTGAACCTGGCCGCAATGGGCATTGGGGAGTTCGCCGTAGGGCTTGGCTTCGGCCCGCTCATCGTGGAGGGGGCGTATCTCGTGCAGACGGGGGAGTTCAGCATCGCTGCGTTCCTGGCGGGCCTTCCGGTCGCGTTCCTCATCGGTCTCGTGCTCTTCATAAACCAGTTCCCGGACAGGGAGGCGGACGGGAGCGTGGGCAAGAACCACTGGGTCGTCAGGATGGGCCTCCAGAAGGCCTCGTATTGGTACGCGGGCCTGATGGTGACGACCTTCGCGACGGTCGTCGTCCTGTGGACCGTCGGTATCCTGCCGGTCTGGTCGCTCGTGGCTCTCATGCCCGCGGCGATCGCATATAAGGCCGTCAGGATCGTCCTCGAGAAGTACGGGAGCGTGCGCGAGCTCGTGCCCGCGCAGGCGATGACCGTGCAGGTGCACCTGACGGTCGGGCTGCTCTTATCGGCAGGGCTGATAGCCGCCGGGTTCCTGTGACAGTCACTGCCCCAATGGAAGATCAGGGAATGCCTCGGCCGCCCTGAGGCACACATCCACGGTCGCGTCGAAGAACACGCCCAGGAACACGGTCATGAATAGCGCTATGAGTATCGCGGCCATGGTCCAGCGCGGCACCTTGACCTTCTCCTCGCTCCCCGAGTCCATGTACATGTACTTGATGACGCGCGCGTAGTAGTACAGTGACAGCGCGCTGTTCAGGACGGCTGCGACCGCGAGCCATATGAGCCATCCAGGGCCGGGGTCGATCGAGCCGTAGACCGCAGACGAGAACAGGACGAACTTGCTCGCGAAGCCCGCGAGGGGCGGAATCCCAGCGAGGGACAGCAGGAACAACGCCATGGCCAAGGCGAGGAACGGCGAGCGCTTCCCCAGGCCCTTGAAGTCCTCCAGCTTCTCCCCTATGGCGGCGGCCCCCATGCCTGCGACCACCATGAACGCGCCCGACTTCATGAAGGCGTGTGTCATGATATGGAACATCGCGCCGGCGACAGCGTACTGGGTGCCCACCGGGAGTGCTATCAGCAGGTACCCCGCCTGGGCGATTGAGGAGTATGCGAGCATCCTCTTGATGTTCGTCTGAGAGACGGCTATAAGGTTGCCCACGGTCATCGTGATGATCGCGATGAGGGCGATGGCGACCTCCCAGTCGGTCTTGGTGACCACGAGGCCTATCAGGAACACCTTGAAGAACGCCGCGAAGCCCATCTTCTTCGACGCCGCGGCCAGGAGGCCGGATATGGGCGTCGGGGCACCCTCGTACACATCCGGTG
>JBFYNF010000069.1:0-13605 GCA_041304525.1 Thermoplasmata archaeon
ATCGTTGCACGCGTGGTGATAACTTATCACCCAGAGGAGTCTTCTGTCCTGTACCATTTGGACGCAGGAAGGAGAACAGCGGCTTCCCTTAATTGATTTTGGAGGTCACTGGAACATCACATGCTCGTGTGTGGTCTGGCGCGCGTCCCCTCCCTTGACAGAATCTATGTTGATGCACTTCGCAGGAGAATTCACTTGAGACTCACTCAGAATTAAAGATGAAGAAGTTTGATGAGACTCCACTCGGGGTGTACCCGACCGTCTTCTCATGCGGAGAGAATCAGCGTGATCTGCTGGTGCGTATCTCCTTGCCCATGCAGCACTCGTTGCTCTTCTTAGGTTTGCTGGCTTTCTTCTTAGCAGGCGTGGAAATAACCTCCAGAGATGGATTCTCATCCTGAAGAATTACTTCTTCTTCTTCTTCGCGGCCTTCTTCTTAGTCGTCTTCTTCGCTACCTTCTTCTTGGTCTTCTTTGCGCAAGCCATATGCGTTTTCCTCCTATCTTCACTCAGGGGTGTTTGTTCGTTTGTTGATGCATCTTCCCCAATCAGGAACATGACAACGTCATGTTCCGCTCACTTTCTGTGATGCATCTCTGAATATGTAAGGGTGTTAGTATATTATTTGTCTTGTGTTCCTCCTCCGCACCTTGATAATGACACTTCAAGTCGGGTATTTGCCGCTCATGCGTCGTGTCCAGGCATGTCTGGACGTAGGTGCGTCTCTATCTCGAACGTGTTGTGCAAACGTTTTTTAGACCTCTATGCGATATATCACGAGCCCAAGGAGTTGTTTAGCCATTGGTCGAAACTGGTGAGGTCAAGAAACTCAAGGTGTGTCTCGTCGGCGATGTCGGCGTCGGGAAGACGAGTCTCATTCGGAGATTCGTCATGGATGTTTTCGATGACAAATACATCGCGACGATTGGCACGAAGGTGACGAAGAAGGAAATGGACTTCAAGGATCCTCGTACCGGCGAGAAGCTGAGGATCATGCTCCTGGTCTGGGACATCATGGGGCAACCGAGTTTCAGAGAGGTTCTTCGCGAGGCGTACTTCTACGGCGCGGAGGGTGCTCTGGCCGTGTGTGACATCACCAGTAAGGAGAGCTTGGGCGAGTTGAGATACTGGGTAAAGGCGATGACTTCGACCACAGGTGAGATACCGATAGTGTTCCTGGGCAACAAGTGTGATCTGAAGGATGACATGCGCGTGACCATGCAGGACCTCGAGGTCTTCGCCATGAAACAGGGGGCTCCCGCAATGCTGACTTCTGCGAAGACGGGTTACAATGTCGAGAGCGCTTTCTCGGCACTGGTCGATATGATGTTGCACCCTAAGTGAACACGTGTCCATTCGCAGTCAAGTCTAATACCCACGACGCCTTCTCGCAGGTAGGGTTGATTCCAGTGGTAGCGAGAAGGGCTGATGCAGTTTTCTACAATGGAAAGGTGTACACCTTCGACCCCGAGGTCCGAATCGTGCGCGCGCTCGCGGTGTCCGGGGGCGAAGTGATAGCCGTGGGCTCGGATTCCGAGATTAAGGGATCAGCTCCGAGAGGATGCGACAAGTATGATCTCGGAGGGAAGGTCGTTGTGCCTGGTTTCAATGACAGTCACACGCACTTCGTCAATATGGGTGTCGACATGATGAATGTGGACCTCATGGGTACGAAGTCCCTTAACGAGGCGTGCGCGAAACTGAAGGCAGGGGCAAAGAAGATACCCGAGGGTGAGTGGGTCATTGGCGCAGGCTGGGCTGAGAGTAGGTGGGAAGGCGGGCGGTTCATCACGAGGGACGACTTGGATACGTGTTGTCCGAACCATCCAGCTGTTGCTCACAGGATTTGCATGCACATGTCCTCGGTCAACTCGAAGGCCATCGATCTGCTGGGATTGCATGCCGATGTGCCCGGCGTGGATGTCGATGCCGGCGGCAAGTTGACTGGAATCATCAAGGAATCCGCTGTGAACATCGTCAGAACCGCGACCGCTCCTGACAAGGCGAAGAACGTGAGGGCTCTCGTGCTCGCTACTAGACGAGCGCATTCTCTGGGCGTGACTTCGGTTCAGGACAACGGGTCGATGGAACATCTGTCCGTGTACCGGTCCGCAGAACGTTCTGGCAAGCTGAGCGTTAGGGTTACTTTCAACGTACCGTCCGACCATTTGAACTCGATGTTGGACCTGTCGTTGTCTTCAGGTCTTGGCTCTGACATGCTTAGACTGGGCGGTGTCAAGATGTTCTGTGACGGTGCGCTCGGGGCAAGGACAGCTGCGCTCTCCGAGGGATACTCGGACGATCCTGGGAACAAGGGTATGTTCGTGCAGGATAGGAAATCACTGGATGATATGGTTGTCAGAGCCAATGATGCGGACATCCAGCTAGTGATACATGCGATAGGTGACATGGGCATCGAGACGGCCATCTCATCCATCGAGTCTGCGCTTGAGGTGTCGCCGAAGAAGGACCACAGACATCGAATCGAGCATCTGGAACTCCCATCCACCCAGCACCTGCGCAGGATGCAGAAACTGAAACTTATAGCGTCGATGCAGCCGAACTTCGTGGGTGAGTGGGGCGGGACCAATGGTATGTATTACGACCGTCTGGGTGAAGGGCGCGCGGTCAGGAACAATCCGTTCAAGGAGGTCTTGAATGCGAGGGTGAGGATGGTCTTTGGTTCCGACTGCATGCCGTTCTCTCCGATGTATGGGGTCATCTCTGCGGTGAACGCGCCGCATGAAGCTCAGCGGATCACCACAGAGGAGGCCGTGGCCGCATACACGCGCGAGGCAGCATATGCGTCTTTCGAGGAGCAGTCTAAGGGAACGATTACTGCTGGCAAGCAGGCGGACCTGGTAATCTTGTCGGCAGATCCGTTCGTCGATGCATCTTCGCTCAAGGGCGTGACCGTGCTGAAGACAGTATTGGGCGGGGAAATAGTCTACGAGCGTACGAAACCGGGAGCGTGATTGATTTGTCCCGCGAACCATCCGTTGTGTTTTCGGATTCAGCGCCGAGGCCGATCGGTCCATACTCACATGCAATAGCGTCTGGAGGATTCCTCTTCCTGTCGGGGCAGATAGGTGTCGACCCTGCCACAGGCGGTCTGGTCTCAGGGGGCGTTGCATCCCAAGCAGAGGTCGCTCTCAGGAACCTTTCCTCCGTCCTGGAGGCGGGAGGTGCGGGAATAGAGGATGTCGTGAAGGTTTCCATCTTTCTTAGAGACATCAGGGATTTCCCTGCGGTCAATGAGGTGTATGGGCGGTTCTTCTCGACGTGGATGCCTGCGCGGACGACCATAGGTGGAGTCCAGCTCCCAAAGGACGCGCTTGTCGAGATTGACGCTGTGGCGAGGCTCCCATAGTGCTTGTTCCGATGTGCTATTGGATTGGCTGGGCAGAGGCTACCGTGGCGAGTGATTTGATGGGATCGAGGTCCACAGGGTCTGGTATAGGGATGTCGCAACGGGCTGGCCGATCGGATGTTCGGCACCGTTGCGCTGTTTTCGCCGGATAGGCATATGTTTCGCAATTTGTTGCACAGATGTGTCTGAAAAGTGGTAGCAGATTCTGTTTTGTGCCGAATCCTTGTTCACTTTACGGCCGGGCATGGTATCCATCCGGCAACGTTTAAGTAGATTGGAACTGTACGGTCATTGTATAGGCCACGAAGGCATTTTGGGTCGATTTGGGTTAGGGATTTAGGAGGTGCAAACGTGAAGGCATTGGTTCTAGGGGCATCGGGGCAGATAGGAGCGTACACGGTCCAGGACCTGGTCGAGATGTGCGGTGTGAAGGACGTCATCGCGTCGAGCAGGAAGATGGCTAACGTGAAGAAGGCCATGGGCGACCTGAAGCTTGACAAGAAGGTCAAACTGATGGAGCTGGACGCACGCGACACGGACAAGGTCCTCAAAGTTATCAAGTCCGAGAAGGTGGATTCGGTCGTCAACTGCGCATGGTACCCGACCAACCTCGGTGTCATGGATGCATGTGTGAGGGGCGGCGCCACCTATACGGATCTCGGTGGTTTCTTCGATATATGTCTCAAGCAGATCGAGTTGCACAAGAAGTGGAAGGACGCGGGCGTGAACGCGACAATCGGTCTTGGCAGCACGCCTGGCATGACCAATGTGGCGGGTGCCGCAGGTGCTAAGAAGCTCGACAAGGTCGACTCGATAGACATCGTGTGCTCATGGGGCAACACCCTCTCGGTGAAGGAAGCTGGCTGGCCGGGTTACTCCATCAGGACGGTCATGGATGAATTCACCCAGGAGTCCGTCCAGTGGGTCAACGGCAAGTACCAGAAGCAGAAGATCCTTGGGGGGGAGAAGGATGTCGTGATGCCTGACCCGATCGGGAAGATAAAGGCGTACTTTATCAAGCACTCCGAACCAGCGACCATGGGCAAGTATCTGAATGCGAAGAATGTGACGTTCAGGATCGGCTTCCCTTCAAATGACATGAACACGTTCATGACCCTCAGGGCGCTGGGGTTCGCGGACGTGAACCCCCTTGATGCGGGCGGATGTAAGGTTTCTCCGCTGGACTACCTCACATCGATGTACCAGAGGGGAGTGTCCGAGGGTCGGGCAGCACCTCCGAAGGAGGAGTTCGAGTATGATATGTTCAGGATCGACTGCGCGGGCGAGAAGGCCGGCATGCCGATGACCGTGACGTATTACATCACCACGTGGAACGACCCGAAGAGAGGCGTGTCCTCGGCCAGAGACACTGCGGTCCCCCCCGCGATCGTTGCGCACTGGCAGATGACCAAGAAGATCAAGGCATCCGGCGTCTTCCCGGCTGAGGCGACGGTCGAGCCCGAGTCGTTCTTCAAGGAGCTCGGTAAGAGGAAGATCAAGGTCGACGAGGTCGTCACCACGGCGGAGAAGTACTACTGAGGACACGGACGGATTTGAAACCGCTCAAACCCCTTCGGCTGCTTTTGTCTTCTCGCGTCCTTTGTTGTTCGCGTCCCCCTCGGCCGGCAGGAGGCCCATCATCCTGGCCATGGCAACGGTGAAATCTTCGATGACGACATCGACCAGTGTCTTGTCGACGTGGACCTTGTCCTGCACCGCGCACCTCAGGTGTATCTGGCACTTGGGGCAGAATAGCAGCATCCTGTCCGCGCCGGTCTTCTTCGCTTCGATGACCCTGTCGACCTGCATCCTTTTCGCGTTTGTGTTGCAGTTAGCCCATCCGGCCACCCCGCAGCAGACAGCCTTGTCGCGGGTGTTGGGCATCTCGACGAATTCGCACCCCGTCATTGCAGCCGCGAGATCTCTTGGGCTGTCGTACACTCCAGAATGCCTGCCGAGACGGCACGAGTCGTGATATGTGAACCTGAAAGGTTCACCCTTCAGATGGTCGACCTTCAGCTGGCCTGAGTCGATGAGTTCCTTGAGGTAGTCTGCTATATGCTGCGTCTCGAAACCGAGTTCGCCGACGAGGTCGCTGTAGTCCATGTTGAACGTGCGGTAACACTCCGGGCATGTGAAGACCACTTTCTTCGCCCCTGACGCTTTGACGAGCTTGACGTTGTGGTCCATCAGCTTCTCGAAGTTCCCCTCGTCCCCCGTCCAGTTCAGGTCGTGGCCGCAGCATTTCTCGTCATTGCTCACGACCGGGACCACTCCGGCCTTGTTCATGAGCCTCACGGCGCTCTCGCATATCGAGGTCATGCTGAGCCCTTCTCTTTCCGAGAATATGGCGTCGTAGTGGGGTAGACATCCGACGAAGTAGAACACCTCTCCCTTGTCAGCGACCTTCATGTCTTCCTTGACCCACTTGAGCCGGTTCTGTCTCAGGTCGGAGTTGGCCATGATCCTCTGCGTCGCGTGAATGAGTCCCCCCTTCGAGCACAACGGAGCCGCACCGGTTGCCGTGGCCTCCTCCCTCATGCCCCTTATGAACCCTGAGTAGTCGACTTTGTACGGACACATCACGTTGCACTGCTCGCATGTTATGCAGGTCCATATGGCCCTGTCAGTGGATATGTTGTCTACGATGCCCTCCATTGCTCTAAGGACGATCGCCCTGGGGGCGAACTCGGTGTCGAACTTCGCGACAGGGCATACTGTGGTGCACTTGCCACACTCGACGCAGTCGAATGCGCCCGTGTCCTCGATGAGGTTCTTGACTGAGGCAATCGTCTGCTCCCTGGTCCTGCTCTCCCTCTCCTTCCTCTCCACGTGGAGAGGAAGCGGGCCGAGCGCGCGTACCTCCTCGACGAAGTCGGTTACGGACTTAGCGAACCTATACCGCTCGGAGGCGTTGATCCACTCGGTCCTCAGCCTCCTGGAATCGAGGCCCATGATGTCGAACAGCTCTTTCAGCGCTTCGACCCGCTCCTGGGCGTTCTTGTTGCCCGAGACGTAGTGGCAGTTGTCTATCAGACACCCTATCACGATGACGCCGTCGGCGCCGTGCTCGAACGCATCCATGATTGTGGAGGGTTCGACGCTCCCGCTGCACATGACCCTGACGATCTTGACGTTCGGAGGATACTGTATCTTGTTCACGCCCGCCAGGTTCGCTGACGGATAGCCGCACCACGTGCAGGTGAAGGCGATGACTTTCGGCTCAAACACATCATCGGCCATGTCAAGTCTCCTCCCGCACTATGGCACGTATCTGCGCTTCGACTTGGTCCTTGAGGAAGTTGTAGACGGTGATGGCTTTGTTGCAGCAAGTGACGGCGCAGGTGCCGCATCCTTCGCACCTTATCTCATCGACCTTGGAGATGAGCACTCCGCGTTGTTTGTCCTCTACGACCGCGATTGCCCCGTACTCGCAGATCTCCTCGCAGCGGCCGCATCCTCTGCACCTCGTCTCATCGACATTGGCGATGATCCTAGGGAACTTGACCTTCCCACGTTTCATGACCTCGATTGCGCTCGATGCCGAGTTCTTGGCATCCTCGATCGAGTATCGAATTCCTTTGGGACCCTGAGCAGTGCCCGCTACGTATATCCCCCTCCTGAACTCGGACGGGAACATCGGGTTGATGTCCTTCATGAACCGGTCGATGTCAGTCTGGATGTGGAGCATCTTGGCAATCCTGTCGCTTCCATCTGCTGGTTCCTGGCCGACTGATAGCACGACGAGGTCGGAGTCTATGTTCAGGAGCGTGTCGGCGTCCGTGTCAGAGGCCCGGACGAACATCTTGCCCTTGTCGAGTACTATCTCGGATATCCTGCCCCTGACGAAATTGACGCCCTCCTCCTTCGCCGCATCGTAGAACTCCTCGAAACCTCTGTATGGGCCCCTGAGGTCGATGTAGTGGATGTAGACCTGTGTCTCAGGGTCTACCTTCATTATCTCCCTGGCTTGGCCAATGGCGTACGTGCAGCACACGAGGGAACAGTGGAGATTACCTTTCGTCTTGTCCCTCGAGCCCACGCATTGGATGAAGTTGACGATCTTCGGCTTCTTCCCGTCAGATGGTCTCCTGAGCCCGGTGCCAGACTCTCGTTGCTGCACCAGCAACTGCTCGAGCTCCAAGCTCGTGATCACGTCAGGGTGCTCATACCGCAGTTCAGGTATCCTATTCGGGTCAAAGGTCTTCGAGCCGGTGGCGACGATGATGGTGCCTACATCGAACTCCTTCGTCTGCCCGTCCTTCCCCTTCACCTTGACATGTCTGGTGCCGAATCCGCCAGTGATGTCCTCTATCTCGGTTTCCAGCATGACGTGGATGTTCTCGTTCTGGGTTACATCCTCGATCTTCGGGGTGAAGACGCACTCCTTGCAGTACTGCATGCAGCATATGCCGCAGTTGTGGGTCGGGAAGGTCATGCTCAACTTGTATGCTCTCCCTCCAAGTTCGCCCGTCCTTTCTACCAGGTGAACCTTGAATCCCTGGGCGGCGATGTCCAACGCGGCAGCCATGCCAGTGACTCCCCCCCCGATCACGAGTGCGGAGTCAAGGATTGGCACCTCGATGTCATCGAGGGGTACGAGTCTCTCGGCCTTCGCGATGGCGCCTCTAACGAGGCTGAGCGCCTTATCCGAGGCGCCTTTCTTGTCCGCGTGGACCCACGCGCACTGCTCGCGTATGTTGACCTGGTCGAAGAGGTACTTGTTCATACCCTTCTCTTCGAGCGACCTGCTGATGATGAGGCCCTGGATGTTGGGGGAACAAGCGCCGATTGCGACCCTGTCGAACCCCTTCTCGTCGTATTCATTCTTGAGAAACTCGTGGCCCTCTCTGGAGCAGAGTGCCTCGTGTATGCCCACCGCGACCACGCCAGGCTGTGCCTTGAGACGCTCCGCGACGGCATCTAGGTCGACCTTCTTCGATATCTCGCCTCTGCATCCGCAGAGATAGACGGCGACGCCCTTCCGCTGCGCCTGTGCTCTCCCGTCAGTGTCCATGTGAGATCACCTGAACCCGTGTGCTATCGTCAGCAGGATACGAAGTCCATGCCCTCTTCGAGCTTCGCCCTGCGCATCGCGTTGTAGACACCTTCGACTATGCACGATTCTGTGACGTATCCGTAGAAGTCGCCTTTGTCGAATACGACTATCGTGGACACGCCCGAGTTGGCCATGGCCTTCGCAACCCACCTGATGTCCAGCGAGAGGTTCGTCAGGATTACGAGCGGTCGAGACATGATGTCCTTGACCTTCACCTTGGACACGTCCTTACCCTCGGCGATGACTTTGGCCAGGATGTCTTTCTTCGTGACTATGCCGTATGCGTCGTTCTTGTTATGTCGGGGGACGAGGAGGTGGTTGCACTGCGTTTCCAGCATCTTCTCGATGGCCTTCTTAGCAGTCTCGGATCGGCCTATGGTCGGGAGTTCGAATGTCTTGACGACGTCCCTGAGGGTGAGACTGGCGACCTTCATGCCTTCCCCCCCTTCTCGGTCTTGGCCGATTTCATGGCCGAAACAGCTCTCAGGACGTCCAAGTCGGAGACGAACCCCAGGAAGTTCTCCTTGTCGAACACTGCGAGTTTGGATACCCCCTCATCGGCCATCTTCTTCGCAATCCACCTGAGGTCGAGGTCCATGTTGTTCGTGACGACAAGCGGCTTTCTGGCGATTGAGACCGCCGAGGTCTTAGCGATGTCATCGCCGTTGGCAATCGCCTTCTCGATAACATCCCACCGTGTGACAATGCCGTATGCGTCGTTCGGGCAACTCCTATCCACCAGGACATAGTCCGTCTTTCGTTCCATCATGGCCACGAGCGCATCTGCGACTGTGGCATCTGACTTGATCTTCGCAGGCACAGCCCCACTGATTATGTCCCTGAGCTCCATAGCCTCCACCATTCCCCCCACCAGAGGACGAATAACTCCGTTATGTGTGTGACGATATAAGTAAGTTCTTCGGGAATCGTCGTCCCAGTCCGAGGCTGTAGTCTTTCATGGACAGTGATACAATAATAGCGGGAGAAGTCAATCAGCGCGTGATGAGGCGAGGACTAGACGCTCTTCTGAGGCCGAAGTCGGTCGCGGTCGTTGGAGCGTCCACCAATCCATCTAAGATCAGCAACGTGATGCTCAGGAACCTTTCCAGGGGTGACTTCAGAATCATCCCCGTGAACCCAAAGGAGAAGGAGATACTCGGATTCGAGTGCTTCCCTTCCGTGTCCTCCGTCCCTGGCAAGGTGGACCTCGCTATCATAGTTCTTCCTGCAGAATCGGCTGTCAGGGCAGGAGAGGAGTGCGTCGCCAAGGGTGTCGGCGCCGTGGTCGTCACCTCATCCGGATTCGCTGAGAACGGGCCGGCTGGAAAGGCCTTGCAGACAAGGCTGGAGTCAGTGTTCGAAGGGTCGGGCACACGCCTGCTCGGCCCGAATACGATGGGCGTGTTCGTTCCGGACAGTCGGTTGGACACGCTCCTCATCCCTGCGGAGAAGAGCCCGCGTCCTCCTCCAGGTCGAGTGGCGTTGGTGTCTCAGAGCGGCGCTGTCGCAATAGCCTTCTTAGAGAAGGCGGAGGCGTTCGACATGGGAGTGTCCGCGTGCGTCTGCATCGGCAACAAGGCCGACATCGAGGAGAGCGAACTCCTCAAGTATTTCTCGGACGACGAAGGCACTGATTGCATCTCCATGTACCTCGAGTCGTTCTCCGACGGCAGGAAGTTCCTCGAGGCCGCCAGCAGTGCCTCAGCGAGAAAGCCCGTCGTGATACTGAAGTCGGGTCGGTCGAGCGCCGGGGCGAAGGCAGCGACGTCTCATACGGGAGCGTTGGCAGCATCCTCTGATACCCTTGTCGAGGGTGTGCTCAGGCAGGCCGGGGTCGTCAGGGTGTATGACGAGGAGGAACTTGTGGACGTTTCAAGGGTGCTCGCCTACTTGGACCATGCGAAGGGAGACAGGATTTGCGTGGTCGCAAGTGCCGGTGGGTTCGGGGTCATAGCCACAGACTACGTCGAGTCGTCGGATCATGGGTTCGGCCTCAGGATGGCTGAGCTGTCCGATGAGACACGCGAAAGGCTCGCGTCTGTCATGCCGAAGTTCTCTTCAGTCAGGAACCCCGTGGACCTGACTGCCGAGGTCACTGATGATATGTACGACAAGGTGCTCGAGGCTTTGCAGGCGGATCCAGGCATCGACTGCATAATGATGTCCCTTGAACTGCAGCCACCGAACGTCACCAAAGGCCTCATTGAAGTGGCAGCGAGGAGACGCATGGCTGGGGCCACGCCAATCGTGGTCAGCACCTTCGGCGGAGATGACACGCGCGCCATACTGGCCGGTCTGGAGAAGAGCAAGGTCCCTTCGTATCCGACGATACGCCGGGCGGTGAGGGCAATCGCGGCGCTCGTGGAGAGGGGCAACTACCTTGAGAGACAGAAATAAACAGATTTGGGATCCCGACTCCGGCCAGTGACCACATGGGCCAAAGCCGAGAGGCGTGTTCCCCTTAAGAGGGAGAGGTTTGAGGTCACTCACCGATTCTGAAGACCTTCGTGCCGCACTTCGGGCACACGCCCTTCGTTGCAGGCTTTCCGTTCTTCAGCTTGACCTTCTTGGGGTCCTTCATTTCAATGGACTTCTTGCACTTAACACAGTAGGCCTTGACCATTTATCCCACCATCCCTGTATCGTTTCGTGTTAATATAAAGCCTTATTGGGTGATTCCCAGTGAGGGCCTCTTGAAACCCCTCCCATCCCTCCTGGCTTCAGGAGCCGCTAATGGGGAAGTATGATATACGTCACGGGACTGATGACGGTTCTCGGATGGGGTGCGTCTGCCAGTGGAGCCTGTGACCAAGCCCAAAAGCCAGCGTAGCGGACGCGGGGAACCATTCTCCTCGATGTATGCGAACCAGGTCGGAGTGAACTTCGGCAAGGGTATGGCTGACCCGTTCGTGCCCGCCCTTGCCATCCATCTCCAGGCAACCCCTGCTCAGCTCGGCTGGCTCCAGGCGTTCGTGAACCTCTTCCCCACAGTCATGCAGGTCCCATGGGGGAAACTGAGCGACTTCTTGGGCCGCCGGACACCATTCCTGATCGTTGGCGGCGTCCTGTCATTCTCGATGTATTTTTTCATGCTGGGCGTGATGAATGCGGGCCAGCTCATAATGCTAGTCGCCCTGCAGATGTTCATCGGCTCCATGATGATCCCCGCCTGGTCCGCGCTCGTGGGGGACATGACGACCGCCCGGAACAGGGGAACTATCATGGGGAAGTTCTTCGCCGTGTCCTCAGTGGCGAGCCTGACGGCGACCCTCCTGGCGGGCTACATAATGCCTGAGGGGTCAGGCAGCGTGTTCAGTGTCTATGCGATCCCATTCTTCCTCGCTGGGATGAGCGGGATCATGGGTTCCATCATACTCATGCGGATCAAGGAGCCTAAGAAGAGGATGTATACCTCTCCAAGGAGGATATTCGCGTTCAGCATGAGGTCGTTCATATTCATATCCGATCTCACCGAGAACATATACTTCAGGAACTTGGTGGTCCTCCAGTCGGTCTTCAACCTCATAATGTCCCTGATATGGCCACTGTTGTACCTGACATACATCGACGTGCTTGGTGCGAGTCTGTTCGATATCGCGATTATGACCGTGATATCGACGGGCGCCGCCCTGTTCTTCCAGACAAAGGTGGGCAGACTGCTGGACCTGATCGGGCCGATGCCGCAGATCCTGATATCGAGGTTCACTTTCATCTCAGTTCCAATAGTGTATGCGCTGGCGACGGAAATCTGGCACATATACATCCTCAACGCAGCCCTTGGCCTGGCAACTGCCATGTCCAATGTGGCGTTCTTCGCATACGTGCTCGATGTCGCACCTGACGAGAAGAAGGGAGAGTACTTCGCAGTCTACAACACGATGATCGGCATCGCGACTTTCGTGGGTTCAGTCGTTGGTGGATACCTTGCACTGTTCTTCCTCGACTTCTACGGTCAGAACATGGTACTGGCGTTGGGCGCGGTCTATGCTATATCCGCCTTCGGGAGGGGAGCGTGCGCGATGTGGTTCTTCAAACTCAAGGACCCTGTCGAGTACCCGTACACCTTGAGAGGGCTGATCCGGGACTGGGTCATGCGTCAGAGAGGCCGGGTTGGCGTGTAGCCAGGGCTTTCACGTGTGCCGATTCAGAAGGAGCTCGTTGTAAGGGGTTTAAGGGTCACTTCATCCGCTTGCTGCCAGCGATGTAGCCCCTGAGCTTTGTTCTCTGGGTCCTGGGGACCCCGAGGAGCTGCGTCTCAAGCTGAACTAGCTTGAATGTGCTCCAAACTCCAGATGGTCTCATCTATGTCATACCTCCTGATTGCTTAGGTACCGCCGGCCTTGCATCCCATCGGCCTATGCGATACCTAGCACGGACTGCGCGGTTGCCCGTCTATTGGGTAAGAATCCGATGGGGCGGATCTATGCGCGTCCATGCTTATCGGCTGTCCCATTACTCGCGCCTATTATATGTTTTCCCCGTTACCATAATGACAATACACCTGTAATTATATATTTTAGAGAATGTGTTGAGAATCGGCACGCGATGTCGCTATAAGGGCATCGCGCTGTCGAATCTGGACATATCACTGCATAATTCGGTAATTATACAAACACATATATTCTAATCATGTATATATCACGGTGGATTTAAATCACGTGCACGACGGAACTCGGATGAAGAACGTCGATTTCGGAGCCGATGTCCCTCTTACGAGCCGGACACGAGTATGATGAGCGCTATTGCGGTGAAGGATGCCATTAGGACAATGAATAGGAACAGCAACGCTCTCCTGTCAATCACAGCATCAGCCCGTCCCGGTTATCCTGCCCCATAACCTTAACTCTTTCCGATGAACCGTTCTGTCAAGTTATCGGGTGGTGACTCCGTCCACACCCTCCTGGCCGATGCGAGGCGTTCTGCCGCATCTCGATTTGAACGAGTGCGAGGTAGTTTACATGTAGTGGATAAGGGGCATATGCCCGTCGTCATCTGGCACATTGGATGCTTTATAAGGCGGTGGTCTTCAGGATAGACGGTGGGCTCCCTCCCGAAGCGAAGATGCTCATGGAGGACTTCCGCCTCGCGGTCAATCACGCGATCAGGGTCGGGCTCCAGGCAAAGGTGTCTTCGAGAGGAGCACTTGTCAAACTGGTATACAAGGCATTCAGGGAAG
>JBFYNF010000070.1:0-12283 GCA_041304525.1 Thermoplasmata archaeon
AGAACAAGAAGGAGATCGGCGACGACATCAGAAAGGCCCTGAGGGCGCAGCACAACCTGGGCGAGTGCCCCAAGTGCAAGGAGGGGCAGCTCCTCGAGATACGGCTCAAGACGGGACAGAGCTTCGTCGGTTGCTCCCGGTACCCGGAGTGCAGGAACACTTACCCGCTCCCGAGCGGCATGCTCGCGCTGGCGAGCGACCAGAAGTGCGACGTGTGCGGTGGGCCGAAGGTGAAGTTCGTCGCCAAGGGTCAGCCGCCGAGCATCGTCTGCATAGACCCCAAGTGCGAGGGCGCCAGGAGGGAGAGGACCCTAGGGAAGTGCCCCGCGTGCGGTGGAGACATCATGGTCATCCAATCCAAGAAAGGCAAGAGGTTCGCTGGGTGCGCCAGCTACCCCAAGTGCAAGATCATGTACCCGTTGCCGCAGTTCGGCAGGGTCGTCCCGTCCGGGGAGGCGTGCGACGCGTGCGGCGCGCCGGTCGTGAAGGTGTGGCAGCAGAAGGGGAGACCGCCCTGGGTTCTGTGCATCAACATGGACTGCCCGAAGAGGGGTCCGAAGAAGGCCGAAGAGAAGAAGGAATGAGGCTCATTCCCTCGGAGGCGGCGGCGTCCCGTTCTCATCAGAGGTGACGATCTCCTCGTCCTCGCCGGTCTCACGACGGGCCAACGACCGGGTCTTCTCTGGGCCGAGCCGCGTCTCGATCCTCGCAAGACGGTCCATCACGTCCCCGAGGGTGTATGTGTCCACTTTGATGCTCAGGGCGATGATGAGGGCGGCGTCCACGAACAGCCACGCGATGAGGATCCAGATCAGGTACCTGAGCAGGTCCCAGGTCCACTCGAAGGACATGTTCCATTCCTCCGCTGAGTTGGTCTCGAGATCGGTGACGAAACCATCGCCGTAGAGCAGGAGCAGGATCCCTAGCAGGATCAGGAACACGGCCTTCGTCCATTTAGCGGACATCTGAGGCGTTACCTTCAGACAATCACCCTCCAAGTATCGCCCACGCGCGTATTTACAGCTTGCGAGACGGCCGCATGCGTCCAGACTACTTGTCCTGGAGCAAGTTCCTGACCGCTGGCAGGAAGTCGAACGACCTCAGCTCAGTGCACCTTTCCAGGGAGAACACAGTCATACGAGGGCTCTCGTCGAAGACCTTCATCGTGTGGAACCATCCGAGCATGCTCTCCAGACTCTCCGCGTACTCCTGGTACTTGGAGATCATGTGGTTCGTGACGGCCTCATCCGCCTTCGACAGCGAGAGGAAGGAGATCTCCGTGACGTCCTTCGGCTGGCTCTTCTGTCTTATGTCCCATCGTAGGTCCATGCTGAACTTCGAGTGGGAGACCGCGTATATCTCGAACCCCCACTTGTACAAGCGTGGGATGCACACCCTCGTGAGGTACCCCCCCTCGAAGAGCTTGCGCCTGATACGGGTGACCGCCTGCCTCGATAGCTTCACGTTTGACGCGAGCTGCCTGTCCGAGAACAGAGGGTTGGCGACCATCTCGAGGAGCGTGTGCTTCTCGTTCTCCGAGAGGTCCGGTTCGGTCACCGTCTCCGATGTCAATGGCCGCGATTTCGGAGGTGGCAGATCCAGCTGGAAGAACCTGTGCACGATTGGCGCGAAGTTGGGGACGTATGTGCCCCTCGACAGCGCATAGGGAAACATGGCCGTATCCAGCTTGGCCTTCGACGGCCTTCTCGCGCCGGAGAAGAACCTGTTGTGCTCTTGAAGGAACGACTCCAGCTCCGTGGCGTTCCTGAAGACCGTGAAGAAGGACACGTGTCCCCCACCCACCATGCCATGGAACACGCTCGGTGCGCGGTCGCAGAACTCGATGTAGTTGTTCGCCTTGGTGTCCGAAGGCACTCCGGGGTCGGTTGTGCCTATGTGGAACGCCGTCAACTCGCACCCCAGCTTGTTGAACGAGGGCACATTGACGAAGTAGACGGCGCCCGAATCCAGGAGCCTACGCCTCACGGAGGCCACCGTTCCCTTGTTCATGCCATACGCTTCTGCGATCTCGGCATCCGTCCTGTTGGCGTCCTCGGACAATCCAAGGATCACCATCATCTCAGAAGGCAGGAAACGCCACATGCCCCTACATTGGCAGATTTCAAATAAAAATATTCTAATCATACAACAGCTACGAGTAGGGGCGAAAAGATTGACACTTATCCAAAATATTCTCCCTGACTAAACAAAAAGGTTAAAGACGGTGAACGGCATATCCGATACAACCGATTTGGTTCGCTCTTTTGTAGGAAGAGGAGAGGTGAAACCAAAGGGTGATGCCCAACTGCGGTGGAGTCCCCTCCACCCTTTTTCTTATTCTAATGCTTAGAAATGTACTATCCAGACATTGCACACACGCAGAGTCTGGATGACCGTTTCCCGGATCGGACAGCAATCAGGCCTTCTTGGCCTCTCGCGTCTTGATCCTGAGGCCCTTGTACTTGCACTTCCTGCACCGGGTCGCCTTGATGGCGTTCCTCGCATTGCAGTTCATGCAGATCTTCTTGACAAGGTTCCTGGCCTCGGCCTCTGGAAATCTAGCCATGTACGCGCCTCGGTTGGGCCAAACAGTTAGGCGTATATAACCATTGCGGGACGGCGCGTTCCACTGGCTTGGCCTACTTCGCGGTCCTGCCCTCGTTACAGAAATGAGCGAGCAGCGCCTCGATCTGTATCCTCTCGTTCGAGCCAGACACCATCCTGAACTCCGCCTCGCCCACACGGTCGACGAGCCTTATCTTGGAATCCTCAGACACGGGAAGCTCGAATACGGCCCTGTGTATCGCCTTGACGATGTCCTCGCCCGACAGACCATGGCGCACTATCAGCTCATCCAACTTGGACCTCGCCGCCATGAAGTTGCCCTTCAGCGCGACCGTGAGGAGCTCGTTGACCTCGGACGGCCTGATGTTCTCAGTGGATTCGAACACGGTCTCTGGGTCGACCTTACGCCCGCCGGACGCGGCGACCTGGAGTATGTTCGTCGCCTTCCTCAGGTCACCCAGGGCGAGCTCAATCACGGCCATGAAGCCGTCCTCGGTGACCTCCACTCCCTCGGCCTTGGCTATCCTCACGAGGCAACTCCTCACGTCCGCCTCGCTCAACGGCCTGAACCTGAACACCGCGCACCGCGACTGTATGGGCTCGATGATCTTCGACGAGTAATTGCACGAGAGGACGAACCGGCACGTCTGGGTGTACCGCTCCATGGTCCTCCTGAGAGCAGCCTGCGCATCCCCAGTGAGCGAATCGGCCTCGTCCAGGAATATGATCTTGAAATCGGCCTGGCTGATCGACGCCGCGCGGGCGAAGTCCTTGATCTTCCCCCTCACGATGTCTATGCCCCTCTCGTCCGATGCGTTCAGCTCGATGAAACTGTCCTTCCACTGGTCGCCATACAGTTCTCTGGCGAGGGCGATTGCGCAGGTCGTCTTCCCCGTCCCAGCGGGACCTGCGAAGAGCATGTGTGGCATGCTCCTGGTCTTGACGTACGAGGAGAGTCTCTCGACTATGCTCCTGTGGCCGATGACATCGTCCAGCTTCCTGGGCCGGTGTTTCTCAATCCAGACATCCTGCATGGAAGTCAGCGCCTCTCGAATGCCATCACCTTACTAATACCTTAGCGGTACCCGCGCATGAAACAAGGATAATATACACGGACTCCGCATCGGAAGCCAGTGTCTCTCTGCGACAAGTGCGGCAGGCAGGCGGTAGTATTCGTCAGGTACAGCGGCGCCCACCTCTGCAAGGAACACTTCTCTGACTTCGTCGAGAAGAGGGTCAAGCACGAGATAAGGGAGCAGGTCGACCTGAAGGGAGGAGAACGGCTGGCAGTCGCCGTCTCCGGGGGCAAGGACAGCACGGTCACTCTCGAGCTCATGCACAAGATACTGGGACGGCGCAAGGACCTGGAGATGTGTGCGGTCACGGTCGACGAGGGGATCGCAGGCTACAGGGAGTCATCATTGCCGATGGTCGCACGCATGTGCCGCCGCTTGGGAATCGAGCACCTGGTCAGGTCGTTTGCAGGGCTATATGGCACGACGATGGACGACATAGCCAAGACGACAAGAGACCAGTCCACGTGTAGCTATTGTGGGGTCCTCAGGCGGAGGGCCATGAACTCCGCCGCCCGCGAGTGGGGAGCGACCCATCTCGCCACGGGGTTGAACCTTGACGACACCGCCCAATCCATACTGATGAACTTCGCAAGAGGGGATGTCGAGCGACTCGCCAGGTTGGGACCGCATAGGCATACTCAGCCCGGACTCGTCCCGAGGATTCAGCCCATGAGGACGATACCCGAGAGCGAATCGCTCCTGTACGCGATGGTCAACGGGCTCGAATTCCACGACCTCGAGTGTCCCTACGCATCAGAAGCCGTCAGGAACGCCTACAGGTCGGTCCTGGCCGAGCTGGAGGACCAGTTCCCCGGCACGAGGCACTCCATCCTGAAGAGCTACGACGACATGCGCCCAGCGCTCGATGGCTCCTTCGAGCCGGCGACCCTCAGGTCGTGCGTATGTGGCGAACCTACAACCTCGGATAGATGCAAGGCCTGCGAGCTGCTGGACACGCTCAAGAAAGGGCCTAAGTGACCGAGTCTCGCGGGAACCACGAACCACAGTTCTTGCACACGTAGTCCTTGGTCGGGGACTGAGCGCCGCATACCTCGCAGATCTTCATACCGGTGGGGAGGTCCTTGACATGCGGCGCGGGCGTGTAGCCGACTTCGTCATCGGCAGTGACATCGAACTCCGCAGAGGACATCTTCTCGAACGACAGAGTCGATGCCGCGCGGGCAGCTTTCGCCTTCTTGGCGTTCCGGGCCTGGAGCCGCATCCTCTCCGCATCCCCGACCCTCCGCTTCCTGGCCCGCTCCATCTCCGCACGCCTGTTGACAGAGAAGGTCATGTAGACCAGGAGGACCTTGAGGGAGACGCCGCCCAGGATTATGTAGACGATCTTGCTGATGTCGAAGCGCACGAAGTACGGTCCGTACGAGAACTCGGCGATCCCCCCGCCGAAGATCACGAACAGCCACATCCCCACAAACGTCAGCCCGCACAGGCCGAACAGCAATCGTTTGTATGTCCCTGGTGGGTTTATCGCCTCGAGCGTGCTCGACGCGACGATCATACCGCCGAAGAACATGATGAAGGTCCCGATCTGGGGCATGAAAGCGGTCGACAGCTGGGGATAGTTGCTGGTGACGAGGTCCACGAGCACGAGCGGCACGACGATGAACCTCAGGGCTTCGGTGAACGCGGTCCAGACCGCGTCGGAGAGCCTGCCCTTGCCGCTCATGCTAGGTCCCCCATCATATCAGCCACCCCGGGTCGAAAGCGATCGTCTCAGTCACCGAGAACTCGAACACGTCGATGCTCAGGACCATCTGGTCGGGCACATCTGACAACGGCAGGTCGAAGGCTAGCGTCCCCGAGTAGTACCTCCCGAGGGTCACTGTCTCGTATTCGTGGGCCAACAGGTCCGTGCCATTGTACAGATACACGTTCATCGAAGTAGTGCCCTGGAGTATGTCCGACGTGACGACATGGTAGTCGATGAGGAGCTGCCCGTCCTCACTCCTCGCGCCGTCGAATGCGACCTCCTGGATGAGTGCGTCCCAGGGCACGCTGACGTTGTACTCCGCGTAGAAGTGGACGAGCTTCATGGTGTAGTAACACGAGACCTCGACCGCGAAGTTGAGGAAGTCGTCGTTGAAGACCATCCAAGTCGCGCCCGACTCGTACATCTCGAGCAGAGGGAATGCGAAGTCGATCGAATCAGAGGTGACATGGCCAGCCGGGAGCGAACCTATGTCTATCTCGCCCGAATGGACAGGTGCGTCCGTGTAGTTCGTCACATCGTACCTGATTACGAGGTCGTCGACATCGTAGAACCCACCGTTGTCAATGGAGTAAGGCGCTGACACGGTGACGACGCCGTCCTCGTAGTCCCAGACGACATCGCCAGACGAAGGGAGATCCACATTGAAGTCCCCGCTCGGAAAAGGCCACAGGCTCGTGAACACTAGAGCGAATATCAGCACGTTCACAAGGGCGATCGACATCTGGATCGCACGAATGCTTGCAGCCATCTGGAATCAGTCGGACACTGATTATGCTGTGCGGTAATAAAGTTAGAGTCGTGCCTATCGGGTGGTCGACTTCAGAGGTCGCCGTCGTGCGAGGGATAGTCGTAAGCCTCTTCGCCCTCGAAGAAACAGTAGTGGACCTTCGTGAACGACCGCTTCAGCTCCACCGCGTCTGACTTCACCTTCTCCGGGTCCTCGCCCCTCGCCACACGGACGATGAGCTCGGCGACCGAGTCCATGTCCTTCTCCTTCATCCCGAGCCGGGTGACCTCCTGGGAGCCCAGCCTGATGCCAGATGGCCTGACAGGGTTCGAATCCCAGGGCAGGAGGTTCTTGTTGACGATGATATTGGCAGCCTCGAGCGCCTTCGCAACCTTCGCGCCCCCGCGGAACTCCTCGACATCGACCACCAGCGTATGCGACTCGGTGAAGCCGTGCTTCTCGCAGAGCACGCCCATGCCCCGGGTGTGAAGCGCGAGCGCGAGCGCCTTCGCGTTCCTAACGATCTGGTCCGCATACGCCTCCCCGAACTCCTTCGTCTCGGCGAGCGTGACCGCGAGCGCGGCGACGGAGTGCAGATGGTGGTTGCTTGTCACTCCGGGGAATACTCCACGCCTCAGACTCGGCTCAAGGCCATCTTTGGCGAGGTCCGAGAGGATCACGCCGTGCTGAGGTCCCGGGAGCGTCTTGTGCGTGCTGCCCGTGACAACATCCATGCCCTGCCGCATCGGGTCCTGAAACCTCTTTCCGGCGATGAGGCCGAGGACGTGAGCGCCATCGTACCAGGTCGTGCAGCCGACCTCGTCGAAGACGTCCTTGATCTCGTCGAGCGGGCTGGGGAATAGATAGACCGACTGGCCGAACAGAGCGACCTTGGGTTTGACCTCTCGTATCAGCCGGATCGTGCCCTCGACGTCGAGGTTCATCCTGTCCTCGTCGAACGGATAGTTGAACGTCTTGACACCGCGGAGGCCAGTAGCGCCAATCTTCGCGTGCGATATGTGTCCGCCGTCGGAGAGCGCGACCGTGGTCATCTTGTCCCTCGGCTTCGCGATGGCCATCAGGACCGCCAGGTTGCAGACGGTTCCTGAGGTCGGCCGGACATCCGCGAACTTACAGGAAAAGACCTCCTTTGCGAGGGACTCGCAGATGGTCTCGATCTCGTCCACGAATATGTTGCCCTGGTAGTATCGCTTGCCTGGCAGCCCCTCGGCGTACCTGTTGTGCAGGTCGGAGTTCATTACCTCCCGGGCTGCAGGGCTCATGACATTCTCGGACGCTATCAGCGGGATGGAGTCCTTGAACCAGGAATTGTGCTTCCTTGTGATGGACCTGACGGACTGGGCGATCTCCCTCGGACTAGGCACAAACTCGGGGAAACAATGACAGGCTAAAAAAGTATGCACCATAATCGAACGGGTGGGTCCGTACGCGGCCCTCAATCGCCCGGGGAGGAACGAGCGCAGGGGGGCCCGCGGGTCTTCGCTAGCTGCGAGGAGACGAGGAGTTGCACATGTTGCAGTGGAAACGGGGGTCGGCCGATTTCTAGATACCTATTTATATAGTGTACGACAATTTGTCGTACAAGGCTCCGCGATTGCAATGACTACGAAGACCGCACGCATCAATGTAAGACTGCCTGAAGAGGACCTCCGGGAGCTAGAGGCCATCAGGGAGAGGAACGGCCTGACGAGCGTATCGGACGTGTTCAGGGAAGCCGTCCAGACGTACCTCCACGACGAAGCTGGCACATGGAACTCTGACAAGGTCAGCGCATTGGTTCCGACAGCACTCATGGAGGATGTGGGGATGTTCATCGCCAGCGGAGACGCTACCGACATCTCACAGGCCGTGACGCTCGCACTTGCCGGATGGGTCGAGGAGAGGAAGCGCTACTACCTCGAAGGCAAGGACCTACTGCGCCAGAAGGTCTCGGAAGCGGTCGAGGAACGCAGCGCGAAGAAAGGGATGGGTCGCGCCGCGGACCGAATGCGTGTCCAATGAATGTCCAATGTGGGAACGGAAGCCTGCCTAAGGGACGGGGACGATCCGTCGCCCCCGCAAGAACGGAAGAAGGGAAGGAAGGGCTGCCTCAGGGAGGGCAAGTGAAAGGCGAGAGGGGGAATGCACCCCCCTCTCCGATGCCTTTTTTAAATCAACGAGACCACGGGATATCCTCACTGCCTCGTGAAATCCGTCACTTTTTCGATAGAATCCTCTTGAGCGTCTCTATGGGGACGGTCGTGCTCGGGTCTTCTCCCCTGAGGATTGCGCTGTACACGCTCACATAATCCCCCAACGCGACGAGAGACATCATCTGCGCAAGGGGGCTCTCACCCACCGCCGTGACCACGTGCGCTCTCGCACGCCCGCATACGATTACCTTGGTCGCCTCCAGGCGCAGTCTCATCCGGTCATCTGTCAGACCGTGGTCGAGGAATATCGCGGAGAAGCCCTGGCTCCTTGGGTCCGAGGACCATGGGACGATCTCGTTGTGGTCCATCTCGGGCAGCTCCGAGCTGAATGCGAGGCTCTTAGCGTTCTCGTTCATCTGGTTCGCCCACCGCTTCGCGACCGGCGCGCTCATCCCGTGGCCTATAACGACGGGGACGGTGCCGTGGAGCTCGTGGGCCATCCTCTTCGCAGCGTTGTCCTGGGTCCTCACGTGTCCAGAGGACATCCTGTTCAATGCGGCCAGAATCCTGGAGGTCTCCTCGAGCTGCTTACCCGGAGATGCTATGCCCGCGCGTTCGATGATGCCCAGAAGCGCCCCGAACATGTATCCGAACGAGGCCCGCGGAACCATCCCGGACGGGACCCTGACATGAGGCAGAGAGAGGGACTCTGAAATGTCTGCGAGCCTGCCGCCGGACGAGACCGTCACGATCTTCGATGTCCGACTCCTGGCGTCGTCGAGCATACTCAGTGTCTCCTCGGTGTTTCCAGAATAGCTCGCGACGACCACGAGGGACTGTCGGCCCACGTGTCTTGGGAGGCCATACGCCCTCGCGACCTCGCACCTGACATCGCACTCGGTCGAGAGCCACGCCTTGAGCATGTCGCCTCCTATCGCAGACCCTCCGACGCCGCAGATGACGACGCCATCGTTGGTGGCTTTCGGAGGTCCGGCAGTCCTCCCGCGCCTAATCCCCTCACAGAGATGTTCGGACACTGCCTCGACGGAGCCCAGCATGCCCTCACTGTCGACAGATGCCATCATCTTCGTATCGTCCAGCATGGCCTTCCGAAGTGAGGATGGGCGTCGGAGTATAAATTGGGTTGGCGGAGGGGGTCCGATGCGATTCCACGGAGCCCCGACGAAATAATGAAATACGGACCCTTCATTGGCTCGTGTCAAGGCTGTTAAGGGTCCTTCGGACAAGGCCCGAGAGGGAGGTAGCTGAGATGGCCACAGACAGAAAGAGGAAGATGAAGGAGCGCGTCGAGGAGAACGTGCCTGGGACCGGCATCGTCGAGGCGAGGAACCTGAGGAAGGTCTACGACTCCGGGAAAGTCAAGGTCGACGCCCTGAAGGGAGTGAGCCTCTTGGTGAAGGAAGGAGAGATGGTCGCCGTCATGGGACCTTCCGGGTGCGGCAAGACCACTCTTCTGAACTGCCTCTCTGGCCTGGACGACCTCACGGACGGGCAGGTGCTCATCCGAGGAAGGCTCCTGACGGACATGACAGACCGGGAGCGGACCCGGTACCGGGCCGAGAAGATAGGGTTCATATTCCAAGCATACAACCTCCTGCCGGTGCTCACCGCAGTCGAGAACGTCGAGCTCCCTCTGCTCCTCTCGGGGACGGCGTCATGTGAGGCGAGGAAGAAGGCGCTCGAGTCGCTCAAGGCCGTCAGCCTCGAAGATTGGAAGGACCACAAGCCCTCGGAACTGTCTGGTGGCCAGCAGCAGAGGGTCACGATCGCGCGCTCACTCGTGAACAAGCCCGAAATCGTCTTCGCGGATGAGCCGACGGGGAACCTGGACAGCGAGTACTCCAAGGAGATCATGGACATATTGAAGAAGCTCAACAAGGAGAACCGACAGACATTCATAATCGTCACTCACGACTACAACGTCGGCCGGATGGCGGATAGGATCGTGATGATGAAGGACGGGGTCATCGAGAAGGATTTCGTCCCGGCGCCGTACTGAGGGATGGCCCATGGACACGCTCATGCAGCTGACATTCCTTGTCGCGCTGGTTCTGGCAGTCATAGGCCTGTTGGCAGCCAGGAGAAGGGTCTTCGCCAGGATGGCCGCGAGGAACATAGTGAGGAGGAAGAAGTACTCCGCCATAGTCGTCGTCGGGCTCCTCATCGCGACGGCCATGATCTCCGCTGCCCTCGTCGTCGGAGACACGATGGACTACATCATCAAGGACGATGTCTACACGAGCACTGGGGATGTGGACATAGTAGTGGCCCAGGAAGACGACGCAGGCATACACCAGTTCTTCAACGAGAGCGTGGCCTACGACCTCATCGACGGACTCGAGGCCGGGGACATGCGGTACATCGACGGCGTCGCCCCGGTGATACGCGAAGTGGTCACAGCGCTTGAGCCCGCGTCTGGGACATCAGTGCCGTCAGCATACATCTACGCATACGACCCCGACAACACGGTCAACGGCCTCTGGAACGTAGATGGGAGCATCATCACGCGCGACCAGCTGATCGACGGCAAGACCGTGATCAACGAAGACGTCGCAGACAGCCTGGAAGTGGATGTGGGGGATTCGGTCCTGCTGTATCCGAAGAACGCCGCTCCTCTTGTCCTCGAGGTCGCCGCCGTGGCGGCTGACGAAGGCATGGCGAACTGGCGGTTCGCAGATTTGCTGTTCGTCGACCTGACATACGCCCAGGAGAGCATCTTCCTCGCGCCTTCCATGATCAACGCGGTCGATGTGTCCTGTGATGGCGCGGTGGAGGAAGGATACCTGGTCACTGACGAGGCGATCCAAGAGCTTCAGTCGGAGATACCCGAAAGCTCCACATATGTCTTCGACGACGTGAAGAGGAGCGGGGTCGAGCAGGCTGAGTCGGTCTCGGACATGATCTCCCAGCTGTTCGTGCTCATGAGCTCGTTCACCATCATAGCGGGCGTCGCACTCATAGTCAACATATTCGTGATGCTGGCCGAGGAGCGGAAGCCTGAGATGGGGATCTCGAGGGCCGTGGGCATGCAGCGGGGAGACCTCACACAGTCGTTCGTGTTCGAGGGCGTTGTCTACGCCCTGATTGCCTCGGCGATTGGCACGTTCGTCGGACTCGTCATCGCGTTCGTCATGATCAACGCGTTCGCAGCAGTGATGGGTGCGGGAGGGATCGCCTTCGAGCTGCACTTCGAGTGGGTCAGCCTGGGTATTGCCGCGGCGGCGGGCTTCCTGATAACGATGGCGACCGTGGTCGCAGCCTCGTGGCGCGTCAGCAGGCTGAACATCGTGAGGGCCATACGCGACATCCCGGAACCGATCCTCGCAAAGGCGGAGAGGAAGTACCTGGCGTCAGGGCTCATCGCACTCGCTCTCGGTGCGCTGCTCATCTACAGCGGCGCGGCATCGGACCAGGCAGCCCCAGTGTACATCGGCATGACCCTGTTCTCGCTCGGGGCAGCAATCGTGGCAGTCAGGTTCGTCGGGCCGAGGTTACCGTTCACGATCGCGGGTTTCTGGATGATCTACTATGTACTGGATCCGCTGGGCATCGAACTAGCCTTGTTCGGCGAGCTCCAGGGGGACCTGGAGATGTTCATCATATCAGGGGTGATGATGGTCACCGGGGGCGTCCTCATGGCCATGTTCAACAGCGACCTCATGCTGGCCGGGCTCGTCAGGGCGTTCGGAAGGGGCAGGAACCTGCTCCCCGTGTTCAGGGCGGCCATCAGCTACCCCATGAACAAGAAGTTCCGGACAGGGCTCACCCTGTTCATCTTCGCGTTGATCATGTTCACGGTCATCGTCATAGCCATGATCGCATCGTTCCAGAGGGAGAGTGTCGATGTCCTCTCGGAGAAATTCTCGGGAGGGTTCGAGATCGTTGGATACTCTCTCAGGGAGATACCGGAGGATAATCTCACGGCAGCGATGGACTCAGTGAACGAGTCTCTCGGAACCGACGTGGTCCAGAGGGTTGAGACAGCCAGCATCGCCACGGTCACCATGTC
>JBFYNF010000071.1:0-9579 GCA_041304525.1 Thermoplasmata archaeon
GACATGAGATGTGCGGCGAGGTCGTCGAGTCAGGCAAGGGCGTCAAATCTGTGAAGGTCGGAGACCTCGTCTCTGCGGAGACGCACATCGTCGACGGTACATGCTACCAGTGCAGGAACGACAGGATGCATATCTGCAAGAACCTGAAGATACTCGGAGTAGATACCGACGGCGTCTTCGCAGAGTATGTGAAGCTCCCCGAGATGAATGCGAGGAAGCTCCCGGCAGGCATCAACACCCAGCTAGGCTCGCTCCTGGAGCCACTCGGGAACGCCACATTCACCGTCTTCGGGAGTGAATGCACGAACGACATCAAGGGCAAGAACGTCGTCGTCGCAGGGTGTGGCCCTATCGGTCTCATGGCGATTGCGGTCCTGAAGGTGATGGGCGCGTCGAAGGTCATCGCGACCGAGCTGGGGAGCGAGGAGGTCAGGATCAAGCTGGCCTCGAAGATGGGCGCCGACCTGGTCCTGGACGCCACGATGGGCACGGAGAAGCTCGTCAAGACCGTCATGGACGAGACCAGCGGGAACGGCGTCGATGTCGCCCTCGAGATGTCCGGAGCGGCCCCGGCGCTCAAGCAGGTCTTCCAGATGCTCACGCCAGGGGGCCGCGTGTCCATACTGGGCCTCTACAATGATCCTGTCACCATCGATGTCAACAATGCGATCACGTTCAAGTCGGCGACAGTCTACGGCATCACGGGCCGTAGGATGTTCCACACCTGGGACCAGATGTTCGACCTGCTCAAGGGACAAGACTTCAGGGACAAGCTTTCA
The DNA here is from genome assembly GCA_041304525.1 of Thermoplasmata archaeon. Lineage (GTDB taxonomy): Archaea > Thermoplasmatota > Thermoplasmata > UBA10834 > UBA10834 > UBA9653. The sequence continues at coordinate 780 of JBFYNF010000071.1, forward strand.
TCCCTGGTCACCCATACGTTGCCCATGAGGGACATCGGGGAAGGCATGGAACTCATCCGGACGAAGCAGGCCGCAAAAGTCTCCCTTGTGCCCGAATGGTGAGGAGATGGCAGGCAGGGACCCGGTTTCTTTCCTGAGAGAGGAGTATCAGAAGCTCGTCTCCAGCGACCTTGACTGGAAGCTCAGGGTGCTCGAGGGCCCGAGCACGCCTAGGTGCATGGTCGACGGCAAGAAGGTCGTCATGCTCTGCTCAAATAATTACCTCAGCTTGAGCAACCACCCGAAGGTGAAGCAGGCCGCGATCGAAGCCGTCAGGACACACGGCGCGGGCTCAGGTTCCGTTCGCCCGATCGCGGGCAACATGGACCTCCACTCGGAGCTGGAACGTCGTCTGGCCCGGTTCAAGGGCGCCGAGGCATCCCTGGTATATCAGACAGGTTTTGCCGCCAACTCCGGTCTCATACCCCAGCTCGTGGACCAGGGCGACATAATCATCAGCGACGAGCTGAACCACGGGAGCATCATCGACGGCGTCAGGCTCTCGAGGGCGGACAGGGGCGTGTACCGGCACTGTGACATGGTCGACCTGAGATCGGTCCTGGAGAAAGCCGAGGAGCACGAGCCCAGGTACAGGCGGATACTGGTCATCACGGACGGCGTGTTCAGCATGGACGGGGACATGGCACCGATGGACAAGGTCGCTGCCTTGGCACACGACCACGGGGCGATGGTCTATGTCGACGACGCGCACGGAGAAGGCGTCCTGGGCGAGGGCGGCAGGGGCATTGTGGCTCACCACCACCTGTCCAGGGACCGTGTGCATGTGGAAATGGGCACTTTCTCGAAGGCGTTCGGTGTCGTCGGAGGTCACGTCTCCGGCAGCACGGACCTTGTCAATTTCGCGTACAACAAGTCCAGGACCTGGCTCCTGAGCGGCTCGCACCCACCCGCGGTCGTGGCTGCGTGCACAGCGGCAATCGAGGTGCTCGAAACGGAACCCCAGCACGTACACAACCTCTGGGCCAACACCGATTACTTCAGGAAGGAGGTCCGGTCGCTAGGTTTCGACACTGGCGCGAGCGTGACCCCCATCATCCCCGTGATGATCGGCGACAGCGGCGCCGCGAAGCGCTTCAGCTCGAGATTGTACGAGCTCGGCGTGTTCGCGCTGCCCATCGTGTTCCCGATGGTCTCCAAGGACAAGGCGAGGATACGGACCATCATGAACGCGGCGCTCGCGCGCGAGGACTTAGGCGCGTCCCTCTCCGCGTTCGAGAAGGTGGGGAAGGAACTCGGGCTTATCTAGTCTGATTCGTGGTCGTCTGACTCCTTGCGTTCCACGACCGTTATCTTGAATTCTTCCCTCGGGGTGATGACCTCGAAGATGAGCGTGTCGACGATCCCCTTCTCCTTCAGGGATTGGTCGGGCGGCAGGAGATGATGTTTCTCGAAGAGCTTGATCAGTTCATCCCTGCCGTTGTCCGTCAGCGCCCTCTTGATGACTGCCGGCTTCTTCCAGAAGCCGACCCCGAGCTTGGCCACGGTCCTCTTGCCGTCTATGTGCAGCACGACCTCCTCGTTCCTCTTCAAGAAGTACTTGTCCCTATTGCTGACGGATATCTCGATACCCCGGCTCCTGTTCGGGCCCTGCCAGATCGTGCACTCGAACGAATCGCCTATCGCCGATGTGGGCGCCCCATCAGGGGAACCTGCTGGGAATGTCAGGACCTTGCATGTCGGACAGAACATCTGGGCCGTCTCCTTCCTGCATCTCTTGCAAACCCGCATCGCGCCAGACTCCCTCATACTGGGTGAATCATTACACCGACATCAATCTTTTGCAGGCGCGCACGCCGACCTGCGGTGTCCGCCACGTCCCTCATGCGCAACTGATTAATCCCCAGGAACTGCTTGCAGTCAGGAGGAGACAGACATGGTCCGTATACTGATATGTTACTACTCTCGTAGCGGGAACACGAAGAAGATGGCTTACCTGATCCAGAAGGGAGTGATGGAGGCGGATGTGGAGGTGGACACGAAGGACGTGAAGGACGTCAAGGTGGACGACCTCCTGGGCTACGATGGCATCATCATAGGCTCGCCCACTTACTATGGCCTGCCAGCCGCTGAGGTGAAATCGCTCTTGGACAAGAGCGTCAAGCACCACGGGAAACTGAGCGGCAAGGTCGGAGGGGCCTTCGCGTCGAGCGCCAACATTGGTGGAGGCAATGAGACCACAGTGCTGGCGATACTCGAGTCTCTCTTGATCCACGGCATGACAGTGTGCGGCGACTCGAAGTGGGACCACTACGGCCCTGTCTCCATCGAGAAGCCCGATGCCCGCGTCGAGAAGGTCTGTGTCAGATACGGGAAGCGCGTCGCTGCGTTGACCAAGAAGTTGCACGGGTGATTAGCGGGACCAGGGATTCGCGAACCTGACCCCTTCCAGCCCTTCGGATACCTGGCCCGTGGTCGCGTATTTGTACAGCGCCGCGACGAGGACTCCCTCGGCGGCGGTTTTGACAACTGAGAGTATCATCCAGTAGACGATGGCAACGAGGAGCCCGACGAACATGCCAACGAGCCCTCCGAGGGCCGCTCCGAGGATGACGAACAGCAGACCCGCGAGCCCGGCGAGGAAGAATATCATCCCCAGCCCGAGGCTGCCAACGATGGTCTCGCCCCACGTCCCCTTGAAGATGGACGCGCTCCTCTTCAAGGCACCCCAGGGGCCCAGCTTCTCGTAGATCAGGACAGGCACGACGAAGTATGTCACGAGCGTCCACGTCACACCCAGGGCGCCCATCACGACCCTCCCTATGAATCCGACTCTCTGCTGGATCGCCTTGATGATCATGCCGACGGTGGCTGCCAGGATGGTCCACACGAGTATCCTGCCCACGTTGTCCATCGCTATCCTGAGGCCATCCTTGACCTTGGGGTCCCCGCCGTTCAGGCGTATGGTGGCGCAGCCGACTATGGCCGCGTTGAAGAATATCGATATGAAGTAGCTGACGAAGTAGAACGCGAACAGCAGCGCAAGGCCTGTCACGGCCGATGCGCCCTCGAAGATCCCTTCGAAGCCGACTGAGAAGAAGATGCCGAGCACGAACGACGCCAGCACGAGCAGGGTGAACGCCGCCGACAGGACCGGCAGGAGCAGTATCTCCTTGTCCTTCCTGATGACTCTGAGGCTCAGCTTGGTCAGCTTCCACCCTCTGGAGATCCTTCCCATTCTCTCCACCTCCTCTTCGACACGTCCTGTCACAGCCGGTTGAAGTCCGGTCCCTTGGGCTCGTCCTTCTTCCGCGGGCGCTTCTTCGGCTCCTCAGACTCCTCGTCCTCCTGCTCCTCGACCTCTTACTGCCCTTCCTCTTCGTCAGGTTCCTCATCCCTCCTGGGCTTCCTAGAGGGCTTCTCAGGCACGTCATCCTCGCCGCTGAGGAGCGCGTTGCACCTGGGACACCTGTCCGAACTCCTCACACACTCGCGGCACAGGACTGCCTTGCATTTGCTGCATCTGGCGACCGCGATGCCTCCGTGGAACAGGCATCTCCTGCCCACGAGGTCCGAAGGCACATCCTCCGCAGGCTGCTCCTTCTTCGATGTCTTCGGCTTTGCCTTCTTCGGAGCGGGGGGCGCATCCTCCTGTTCCTCTTCCTCCCTGGACTCCTTCCGTCTGCTTCTCTGCGGCTGCTGGAACCTCTCCTCGTACTCCTGCGTCCTGGTATCGGTCCTTCTCTGTCGGTGTGCGGGCTCTGGCTCTTCCCCCGCGTATCTGTGCGCAGGGGTCTTCGCCGCGCGCTCGTCGAAGGCCACGTATTCGCCGTAACCGTCACTGACAATGGACTTGATCTTGATGGACGGGGTCTCGAACCCCGCGTCCTTGAAAGTCTGGAGTATGGTGACCAGCTGCCTGGCCTGGTATACGCCCACCCCGAGGTTCCTTATGACGCCCAGGACGTTCTTCTGGTCGTTCGGGAGGTCCATCGCCTGCCTGAGGCGCGCATCCACCTGCGGGTCGGTCACTTGCGTGCTGAACTCGTGTTCCTCGACTGCCTGCATGTATCCCATGATCCTCTTGGCGCTAGAGACCTTCAGGTCGGGGAAGCTCACCGTGATGTCGCACAGTCTGAGGCCGTAGTCCCCGAGGTCGCGCTTGTCCATGGTGTTGACCAAGATCTCCCTCGAGATCCGCTCGTACTTCTCAAAGTCCTCCTTGCCCATGCCAGAGAGGCTGACATCTTGCTTGCCGCTGAGATAGTCCAGGACCTCTCCGAGGAACGCGTAAGGCACTCCGCAGACCCTGAACGCTTCCTCCTTCGTCACAGGCCTGCCGTGCGTGTATTCGAACTCGAGGATGGACCGGCAGTAGTCTTCGATCTTGGTCCTCCGGATCTCCTCCTCGGCCTTCTTCCTCCCGTCGAGCGCCTCCTCGAAGTACGGGTCGATGCTCAGGGAGTGCTCGAACGCCCTCATCGCCTGCTCGGGCCGGTTCAATGCCATCAGGACCTGGCCCTTCCTCTTCCATGCCTCCTTGTCGTTCGAGTTGAGCGCGATCGCGCGGTCGTATGCGCCTATGGCATCGTCCAACAGCTCCTGTTTCTCGAGGGCCAACCCCTTGCTCATCCATATGGCGGGGTTGGTGCCGTCAAGGTCGATGGCCTTCTCGAAGCAGTCGTCCGCCTCGGAGTGTCTGCCCATCTCCAGGTGCAGCAGGCCGAGCCTATACCAAGCGGCCTTGTCCTCGTCGTCTATTCCAAGGGCTGTGACGTAAGACCTCACGGCCTCGTCCTTGTTGCCCATGGCCTCGGCCGCCTTCGCCCTGCCCGTCCACACGTCCCTGTCGTTCGAGCCGAGTCTCAGCGCCTCATCGAAGCAGCCTAGGGCGTCCGGCACCCTGTTGAGTTTGAGCAACGCCATGCCCATGTATTTCAGGGCGGAGTGGTCCTTGGGGGCGATCCTGCGCGCCTCGTTGAATGCTTCGAGGCTGTCCTCGAACTTGCCCATGCTCGCAAGCGCCCTGCCGTGGTTCGTGTGGAACTCGGCTACCGTGGGCAGTATCGCGAGTGCCTTCTTGAAGTCGGCCAGCGCCTCGTCGAACCTCCGCAGCTCGAGATAGGCTCTACCCCTGTTATTGAGCATGAATGGTTGATTAGAGTCCAGTTTGATGCCCTGGTCGAACGCCTCCGCGGCCTGTGCAGGGTTGTCCAGGCCGAGCTGGACCTGCCCCTTCCTGTTCCAAAGGAAGACATCCTTAGGGTCCAGCGCGAGCGCGCGCTCGTAGTAGTCCAAGGCGTCGTCCCCGCGGCCGAGTCTCTCCAGGGCGCTGGCGCAGTCCGCAAGAGCGTACTTGTTCTTCGGGCTGAGCTGAAGTATGTGGTCGCAGACCGAGACGACGCCTTCCTGGTCGTCGAGCTCCTTGAGTGCGTTCTTCTTCAGCTCGAGCACGTCGAGGTCGTCCCCATCGGCTTCCAGAGCCTTGTTGAAGCTAGCCAGCGCGTCGTTTGGCTTCTTGAGGAATAGCGATGCGCTCCCTTTGTCCACGAGCGTGTCCCTGTCCTTCCTGTCGATCGTGAGTATCTCGTTGCTTGTGGCCACGACCTCCTCGTACCTCTTCAGGGTCTTCAGGACGTCGTTCTTGGCCTTCAGGATCGTGATATTCTTCGGTGATATCTTGAGTGCGGAATTGAAGGAGTCGAGGGCCTCCTCGGTCCTGCCGAGCTTCCCCAGGAGTAGCCCCTCCTTCATGCGGTACTCCGGCATGCCTTTGTTCGAGTGTATGGCCTCTTTCGTCGCCTCGAGCGCGTCCTCGAGCCTCTCAAGCCATTCGAGCGTGATTGCCTTCAGGAACCATATGTCTGCATCTCTGGGGTCGAGTTTGAGCGCGTGATCGTAGGCGTCGAGCGCCTGCTCGTATCGTGTGAGCTCGACAAAGGACTGCCCGAGCCGTTTGAAGGACGCCTTGTCGCTGGGCTCAAGCTCCACACATCTCTTGAACGAGTCGACGGCGGAGTCGTGGTCCTTGGCGGCGAAGGCGGATTCTCCCCTTACCTTCCATAGGGCCGTATTGTCAGGGTCGATGGCTATGCCCTGCTTGGCATAGTCCATGGCCTCTCGGTGTTTGCCAGCCCTCATGAGCATTGTCGCGGCGCTTGTGTAGATGCTGGCGTTCTTCGGATCGTGCTTGAGCGCAAGCATGTAGGTCGCGAGCGCATCGTCAAACTTGTCCTTCCTGTCAAGGGCCATGGCCTTGTCCAGGTAGGCCGCTTTGTTGTCTTTGTCTACTGAGATTATCCTGTCGCATGTGTGGATGACCTCGTCCTCTCTGCCGAGCAGTCTGTACGCGTCCTTGAGCCCCGCGAGGAGGTCCAGCGTGTTCGGCTTGGCCTTGAGCGCCTTCTCGAAGGTCTTCACCGCGTCCTGGACCTTTCCAATGGCCATCTGCGCGACCCCCTTGTCGTGCATTGCGTCGAGGTCCCCGGGGTCCGCGGCCAAGATCTTGTTGCACCATGCCACGACATCGGAGTTCCTTCCTAGCTTTATGAGGCACTCTTTCTTCAGGTTCATGGCGTCCTTCGACTTGGGCGCAAGCGCCAGGGACGCTTCTGTGAATGTCATGCACTCGTCGTGTCTGTTCATGGACCGCAGCGCCCTGGCCTTGTCCAAGAGTGCCTCGGGGTCCTTGGGGTTGAGGAGGATTATCCGGTCACATGTCTCGATGACCTCAGCCATCCTGTCGGACTTCAGCAGGGTCTTCTTCTTGTTGTTCAGGACGTTGATGTCCTTCGGGTCGAGAGCAAGGGCGTTGTCAAACGACTTCACTGCTTCGTCCAGCATCTTGAGCTCTTCCTGGACGACTCCGAGTTCGTTCCAGACGACCTTGTTCCCATTGTCCAGTCTGGCGGCCTTCGAGAAGCTCTTGAGCGCGTCGTCGCGCTTGCCAATCTTGTGCTGTATCCTGCCCAGGTTGTCGTAGATGAACGCGTCATCGGGCGAGAGCTTCAGCGCTTTCTCGAGGGAATCTATGGCGTCCTCTCCCTTGCCCGCATAGTTGAACATGGCCGCCTGGCCGACCCACAGCTCCTTGTCCTCAGAGTCGATGTTGATACCGGCGCTGTAAGTCCTCGCTGCGTCGTCGTATCTCCGAAGCTTTGCAAGCGCCTGTGCCTTCTTCTTGATCATGGACACGTCCTGGGGGTTGTGCGCGAGTATCCTGTCATAGTGACGTATGCTGTCCGGCTGGAGCTCGATGACCTTCTTGTGACTCTCGACTGCGGCGTCGATGCTGCCCAGCGTCTCCTGTGCCTCTCCGAGCATGGACCAGAGGTCGGCGGATTTGGGTGCCGTAGCGACAGCCTTCTTGAGCCAGGTAATCGCATCGTCGTTCTTCCCCAAGCGGAGTGAGGCCCTGCCCGCGACTCCCATCGCGTCAGGGTTGTTCGGATTGAGTTGCATCGATACGTGGGCGGCGTCGAGTGCTGCCTGCGCTTTGTCGTATGAGAGATATCTGGTGCCCAGCTTGGCGAAGGTGCTTGAGAACTCCCCGTGCATCTTCTCTATGTACATCATGTTCTCTCTGAGCATCGTCCCTGTCTGCTCAAGGATGGAGATCGCATCCTGTTTCGACCCGCTCTTATCGAGTGCGTCGGCCTTCTCAAGGCTCTTGCTGGCCTTCGCTAGGACCTTCTTCTCTTTGCTGAGGAACGCATCGAAGAGACCCAATGGGCATCCACCTTCTGGCTAATGGTGACTTAATGATTTGTTTCGTTAAAAGCGTTTGTGCACGCCGCTAGTGGGCGCTTCGTCGACCTGGGATTACCGCGAAGATGCCGTCCGACGGATGTCCTACTCACCGTAAGGCGCAGAACGAACGTGCAGGCAGGTCCAGGTGTAGAAATCTCTAAGAGATTTCTTCGGCTACTGGGCTCTCTCAGTCAGACGAATCCTCTTGCCAGAAGCGACATTTGAAGAAGGATTAAATACACCGAAGCGTTATACAGGCATTCAGCTGACGAAATGTCAGACAAACACCTTAGGATGGGATGCAATGAGACGCGGGAATGCGGCACAGGCAGCGGTTCGGAACGTCCAGGCGATAGACTGGGTCAGGACGCACACGCTCAGGGACCTTGAGGACCTCGCGAACGAGATGTCAGGTCTCGGGCAAGATGTCAACGACATCGTCGAACTCCTGGATAATCTGAAAGAGATCGACCAGAGCCTGCATAACGTAGGAGAGCCAGTTCCTGAGATGTGTGAGTACGCAGAAATCGCTGGATAGGTGAGCTACGATGATGAAGACAAGGAAACTGAAGCAGACGAAGATCGTGTCCGAAGATGACTTCGAGACATACGACCACAAGAAGATGACCGAGTTCCACCCGCACTGCTTCGTGCCGCAGTTGGCGCTGGCGGAGGCTAGACTGTTCGATGAGACAGTCGCCCTCGCGCGCTATCATCCCGCATACGGAGAGAATGAGTGAGGTATCGGGTCTTGATGCGCACGAATGCGCGGATGACCAGGCATCAAACCCATAGGGATCGGAAGTGCAGGTGCCGGGATTCGAACCCGGGCCGTTGGCTTTCGTCCCTCTCCAATTTTGTTTTCCTCGTTGGATGAGTTGGAAGGCCAAAATCCTAACCAGACTAGATTACACCTGCATCTTGGCGAGGAAACGGCTTCCCCGATAAATACGTTTATCTCCCTGAGGTCTCGGAAGGGTGCATCGGCGCGGGGGCCTCCGAACATCAACTTGGCTTGCGCAAAATAGATATGCGACCGCGCCAGTAGTCAGTC
>JBFYNF010000072.1:0-26432 GCA_041304525.1 Thermoplasmata archaeon
CCGGCGCGCATCGTGAAGGGATATGTGACGAAGTACGCTGACACCACGGGCACCGACAAGCTAGGCTCGTTCCTGTTCACGAAGAAGGGGAACGCCGACAAGCCCGTGATCCTCATACCCGGGCACATCGACGAGGTCGGATTCATAGTGTCCTCGATCAACAAGCACGGGTTCCTCACGTTCAACCCGCTGGGTGGATGGTTCGACCAGGTGCTTCTAGGGCAGAGAGTGAAGGTGAGGACAGCCAAGGGCATCGTCTCTGGCATCATCGCCGCCAAGCCCCCGCATCTGCTCCCGGCCGAGGAGAGGGCCAAGGTCGTCACCAAGGACAAGATGTTCATAGACATAGGCGCGTCGAACGAGGACGAGGCGAAGGAGATGGGCGTCAGGATCGGGAATCCCATAATGCCCGACTCGTGCTTCTCGACCATGCAGAAGAGGATCTTCAAGGACGGGAAGAGGAAAGGCACCGACACGATTGCCATAGGGAAGGCATTCGACGACAGGATCGGGACGTTCATCGCAGCGGAGGTCATCAGGACACTCAGGGAGGAGAAGATCAAGCACCCCAACACCGTCGTCGGAGCGGCCACGACCCAGGAGGAGGTCGGGCTAAGGGGCGCTAGGACCACCGCCCATGTCGTGAACCCGGATGTGTGCCTCACCCTGGAAGTCGACATCGCGGGCGATGTCCCAGGCATAGAGCCGAGCGAGGCGCCCACGAAGATGGGGTACGGTCCGTCCATAACGACCTACGACTCATCGATGATACCGAACCAGGAGCTGCTGGAGTTCGTGATCGGTGTCGCGAACAAGGCGAAGATACCGTACCAGCTGTCGCAGATAGCAAGGGGCGGGACCGACGCGGGCATCATACACATATCCAACGCCGGCTGCCCGAGCCTTGTGATAGGCATACCTACGAGGCACATACACGCGCACGCGGGCCTGCTCAGCATGACCGATGTGGAGAACACCATCAAGCTCCTCGTGGAAGTCGTCAAGAAGCTGGACAAGAAGACCGCAGACAGCTTCACCGCCATCTGAGGCGCAGGGGCGCGTGACACGATGGAAGGAGTCCTCGACCCGATGCTCCGCAAGGAGCTCGGGGAGGCCAAGGCCGCATTGGCCAGGCACGGGATCGTGATACTGAGGGGTGTCGAGTCCGAGCTCGAGCCCGCAATCATGATCGCCGTGAGGGACTCGCTCGCATCGTCCCCTGGCAAGCTCAAGGGGCTGAACGACAAAGAGCTCGATCTGTTCGTGGAGAGTGCCAGGGCCGCGGCGGCGAAGGCCGCGAAGGGACTCTCGGTGACCCACACGCATCTTCTGGCCAAGCTCGGCACGGAGTACATTGGCGACCTGGTGCACGAGCTGGATGGCATCGACCAGCTGTTCAGGTGGGAGAGGGTGGCCAAGGTCGCGGAGCCCGTCGACGCGCTGCTCAAGGAGAAGGGGTTCCGGCCGGTGTCGATGTCTGGCCCGGGCGACGTCTCAGACGCGTTCGCCGTTGAACTGCAGGAGAAATGGCCAGCAGCGTTCAAGAGGTTCAAGTCACTGGCCGTAGAGGCCGCCAAGATTCTGGGGGATGAAGAGAGGCAGACGGCACCCCCTGAGGACAAGCCGAAGAAGAAGGGCAGGAAGAGGTGAGCTTGATGGCGGTACTCTCGGATGCGGACATCATGGTCAGACTCGGGTCCGGCTCCCTCAGGATAGGTTCCTTCGTGGAGGGGAACCTCACCCCGAACGGATACGATGTGACCGTAGCCGAAGTGTGGATCCCTTCATCGGACACGAGGGTGAAGGAAGGGGTCGCGCGCGTGCCAGGGGGCGCGTGGTTCACGATCGGCACTTCGGAGTACCTCGAATTCCCCTCGGACCTGGTTGGGGAGATTTGGATGAGGACGAGCTGGGTGAGGAAAGGGATATTGTCCTCTTTTGGGAGAATCGATGCCGGATTCCACGGAAACCTTACCTTTTCCGCAATCAACGCGTCCCAGAAGACCGTGGAGCTCCCGATAGGCGACAGGTTCGCCCAGGTCGTGTTCGAGGAGCTCAAGTCCCCGCCCCTAAAGACATACAAGGAGAGGTCGGGGAACTACCACGGGCAGAGGGGGATCACGCTCGAGCCCGTCAATCAGATGAACGACAGGTCGAAGGCATAGAAGCTCATCGTCGGACTGTAGCTCTTGACCTTGCGGCGGGCCAACTCCTTCATGACCCTGCCCTTCCTGACGGCGGTGTCGGCAATCATGCCGAACCTCGAGTCGAGCTCCGAGTCCTCCATGATCTCGTAGAAGTGCATCACGCCACCTGGCTTCAGGCAGGCTATCGCCTCCGGGAGGAATTCGCGCGCGCTGTGCGGGAGGTTCATGATGACCCTGTCCGCCGGCTCGAGCTTGGCCACCTCCTCCCTCGCGTCCCCGAGGATGGGCATCACGGTGGAGACCTTGTTGAGCGCGATGTTCTCCTGCATGTACCTGATCGCCTCCGGGTTCGTGTCTATCGCATACACGACCTTCGGCTGCCGCGTCTTCGCGATCATGATCGAGAATGGCCCTATCCCGGCGAACATGTCGATGACGACCTCGTCTGGCTGGACCTGCTTGGCCACGATGTCCCGCTCGGTCGCGAGCCTGGGAGAGAAGAAGACGTTCCTAACGTCCATCTTGAACACGAGGCCGTACTCCTTGTGCGTCGTCTCCGTTGTATCGTCGCCCGCGACCACTCTCAGAGTCCGGGTCCTGTACTCCTCCCTGACGCCCTCGTCCACGCAGACTGTCGTGACGGCCTTCTGGACGGCCATGATGGCCCTGCCGATCTGCTCTGCGTGCTGGAGCACCTCGTCGTCCATCTTGACTAGCGCGACTGAACCCAGGACGTCGTACGAGGACGGCAGCTGGGGCCTCAGGCCGTTGGGCACGTCGACTAGGAGCCGATAGTCCTTCGGCTGCTCCTGGAGCTCCTCGAACGACATCGTCTCGAACGGGTAGCCGAGGTCCACCCTCTGCGTGACCGGGAGGTAGACGTTCTTCGCGTCTGACCTGACCTGGAGTCCCTTCCGGAGGGCGCCCTTCTCCATGAGCTTCTTCCGGACGGGCTCGGCCTTCTTCTTCGGGACGACCACGCAAAGCGAGTCCATCGAGGGCCTATCGATGTCCTCGATAGATAACCCAATCGGACGATGGCGCTCGCGCTGGAGGTCGGATGTGCGAACGCGTCCCACCCAACGGGTCAGTCCCAGTCGTCCTCTCTCAGCGGGACCCCCAGGTTGGACATCTTCTTCTTGTAGTCCCTAAGCACCCTCATGTACTCCTTGCTCGGGCGCCTGCTCTCCGGGTCCCAGCAATCGTACAGCATCTTGCCCAGCGGCGGGTCCGCGAACTTGCCCTCGTACGAGGACACGAGCTTGAGCACCATCTCGTTGACGTCCGCGAGCTTCATGCCAGCGACCGCGTGCCCCACCTCGCCCGATATCCTAGGCTCGACCGGGGTCGTCCTGTCCTCCTGCTTGTTCGACGCCACGCCGAGAGCCTCGATGTGCATGCCCGCCGTGACGGCGGCTGCGACGGATGCTGTGGTCTCGTGCAGGCACATGGGAGTGCACGGCCCTGCAGATGTGTAGTTCAGGTTCACCGTCAGCAGGTGCGTGTTCCTCGAGACCGCCTGGCCCGTGACGCTGATGAGCCAGAGGAGCTCTCTGCAGCTGCTCGAGACGTACCTCAGGTGCAGTGGGAACGGCAGTAGCCAGCTGGACTGATAGGTCAGCACGCCCATCATGTGGTGCGCCACGTTCGACACGGTGGTGCCCTCAGGCCCGCCGGCGTACCCGCCCATCATGGGTCCGAAGCACATGCCGATCGCGCCTCCTAGCCCGAGCACGGCCGTGACCTTGTTCAGTCTCGCGAAGTCCACCTTCATCGGGTCCATGCAGCAGATCATGTATCCGTCCGACTGGCGGAGGCCGTACTTCGGGTGGAGCGCGCCCGCGAGAGCGATGTCCGATTCCGCGGTGGACAGCGTGTTCATGACGGGGATGCCTTGGCGGCCGACGCGGCTGCAGGCCTCCCTGAACAGGACCGCGTTCCTCTGTGCCCCGAGTACCTCGAGCGGGGATGCTGGCCTGATCCTCATGCCGCCGACCCTTGTGATCGCAGGCGTGGTGATGGCGTCCGTCTCCGGTATCTCGGCGTAGCCTTCCACGAGCGTCAGGAACGACCTGTCGCTGGAGCACGCTCCTCCGCCGGCGCCCAGGAGGCACCATGGGGGTGACTTGTCCCCCACGCTCCTGGTCTTCATCAGCTTCCTCTCCTTGCCGTCACCGAACCACAGCTCGCTCGGGGCGAACTTGAGAGCGTTCCTGACCTCCTTGTCCGTGTATGATATGACCCTGTTCGTGTCCGTGCAATAGGCACCCACGTCGACGACCAGGTCGAAGGCCGCCTTGAAGACGTCGTCGGCCAGGGACGGGTCGTCCGGTATGGGGGTCTTGGGGTCGAACTTGATGTCGTACTCCTTGACCTTCTCCGTGACCTTGCTGGCGAAGAGTCTCAGCTGGTAGTCCGTCTCGCTCATGGGCTTGCCCTCGAGCGCCTTGTGCATCACGTCTAGAATCTGGACCATTGTGCATCACCGTCCCTTAGCGAACTTGTTGGCGAGCCTGACCGCAGACACGGCATCCTTGCCCCAGCCGTCTGCCCCGATCTCCTTCGCCCAGTCCTGGGTCGTGGGCCCTCCCCCGACCAGGAACGCGCGTTTCTTCCTCTCTCCGGAAGCGCTCAGGTAGTCGACGATGTCTTTCTGGGAGCCGATCGTGCTGGACATAAGAGCCGACGCACCGATGACCTTCGCGCCCTTCGACCTCGCCTCGTCCACGAACACCGAGGTTTTCACGTTCACTCCCAGGTCTACGACGTTGAATCCCCCGGCCATCAGGAGGCTTGACACGATGTTCTTGCCGATCTCGTGCACGTCGCCCTGGACCGTGCCTATGACGACCGTCGCTTTCGATGTCTTCTGGCCTTTCGGCACGAGCGGGAGCAGAAGCTCGAGCGCGGACTTCATGGCGTCCCCAGCCAGCATCAGCTCAGGGAGATAGAGTTCCATCTTCTCGAACTTGTCACCGACCTGCTCTATGGCAGGCACGAGACCCTTCTCTATTGCCTGCAAAGGGTCCATCTTCGACTGGATGGCAGCCTTCGCAGCAGACACCGCGGCCGCGGAATCGCATTTCAATATCGAGTCCTGCAGCTGCTTCAACACCTTGTCAGCGCTCACAGATAATTCCCTCCTAGAGACGAATGGCCGCTTCCTCCGAGCGGCGGACAGTCCCCAGGGGTGCAAGGAACTAGGCATTTAAGACGGTATTCGAGAAGGCTTAAGAGCGACTCCAACGAAGCGGGCGGCCGCGGAACGGAAGAAAAGTAAATCAACGAGTGAAGGGTTCGACTCTCCGTGAACCCCAAGGACCGAAGACATGGGAGGCTGGCGTTCGTAGGGCTCGGTCTCGACGACGAGAGAGGGATCACCCTCAGGGGACTCGAGGAGGCTAAGGCGGCCGATGTCGTCTTTGCGGAGTTCTACACGTCCGCGCTCAGGAAGGGGTCCATCGAGCGCCTGGAATCACTGATAGGCAAAAGGATCACTGTCCTCGGAAGGGAGGAGGTAGAGGACGCCACAGCCATACTCGACGCGTGCAAGGAGAAAATGGCCGTACTCCTCGTCGCGGGGGACCCGATGACCGCCACAACGCATGTGGACCTCAGGGTCAGGGCGCACATGGCGGGGGCGGAGACTCACGTCATACACGGGCCGTCCGTCTTCACATCTGTCGCAGGGTTACTCGGTCTCCAACACTACAAGTTCGGCAGGACGACCACGCTGCCGTTCCCGCAGGAGAGATACTCGCCCACGAGCCCATATGATGTCGTGTGCGAGAACAATGCCAGGGGGCTCCACACACTGATCCTGCTCGACATAGACGCGGCCAATTCGCGATACATGACCGCCAACGAGGGGCTGCGCCTGCTGATGGACATGGAGACGCGGGTGGGAAGAGGCGTCATCACGAAGGACACGGTCGTCGGGGTCGTGGCGAGGGCAGGCTCGGATGATTGCATGGTCAGGGCCGGGCCAATAGGAAGGATGCTCGACATGGAGTTCGGGCCGCCGTTGCATTCGGTAGTCGTCCCTGGCAAACTGCATTTCATGGAAGAGGAGGCCCTGAAAGCCTTCGCCAGCCTCAGCTGACCCGCATCAACTTGCGCATGCATATGCCATGGAAGGATCGGCCCGGTCACCAGATGTTTATGACCTCGGTCGCGGAACCCCCGATCAAGTCCGTATAGTCGTACGCGGGGTAGTCGTTCCACTCCTCCAAGTGCCCCGACACCAGTCCGGTCGTCCTCGCCTCGAGCGAGAGGCCCTCCGAGCCAGGCGTTCCCGACGCTGTCAGCGTAACACATCCTGCCGGGATAACGCTTGCCTTGACATCCGTCAATACTGGCGTGGGCGCGGCACAACATTCATGAATCCACATTCGATGATGGCCTCCGTGGTCACGATGGAAGTCCTAGATGCGATCAAGAACCGGAGATCAGTGAGGAAGTACCTGCCGAAGCCTATCCCAGAGGATGTGCTCGGAAGAGTCATCGAAGCGGGCAGGATAGCCCCATCTGCGAACAACCGTCAGCCTTGGCACTTCGTGATAGTGAAAGACCCAGAGACACGAAGAGCATTGTCCGGTGGTAAGTACGCGAGCTTCCTCCAGGACTGCCCAGTGGTCATCGCCGGATGCGGCGACACCAAGACATCGCCCGAGTGGCACGCCGTCGATGTCACGATCGCCCTCCAGAACATGGTGACCCAGGCCACCGCGGAGGGGTTGGGCACCTGCTGGATCGGGAGCTTCTTCGAGGACAAGGTCAAGGAGGCCTTGGGAGTCCCTGAGGAATTCGCCGTGGTCGCGATGCTCGCGGTCGGGTATCCTCAGGAGAAGCCAAAGGGCGAGCGGAAGACCAAGAAGGTCGAAGAGGTCACGAGCCAAGACCGGTTCGTGTGATATTGGCATACTAGCGCGATGGGGGCTGGCATCCGCGCACACGTCAAGTCGTCATCCAGCAGAGAACGCCGCGATTAGCTATTCACGTTGAGGTAATCGAGAAAAGTGACCCCCGGCGGCTTTCGCCGCCAGGATTCCCTTGAGAACGGATAGCATGAACCCATAAATGCCGATTTTGGTGCATCCTTGAAACAATCCCCATGTGTGACTGTTCGAGCCAAGACAATCTCGTCACACGTCGTGCCCTAGTGCCGTGCCCCGTACAGCCCTCGATACCAGGCCGAATTCGGAGACACCTTCATATGTCCCGTAGCCCTGATGATTAACACCGTTATCTGATATGGAGGGAACGGACATGAAAAGACTGACGAAGGAGCAGTACATCTGGACGGCCGCCCGGTTAGGCCTGGGATGGACCTTTCTCTGGGGGTTCCTGGACAAGACGTTCGGGCTCGGGTATGCGACTGCGGTCGAGGACTCGTGGATCAACGGGGGCTCTCCCACGACGGGGTTCCTCACGTATGCGACGAGTGGGCCGCTCGGAGGCCTCTACGAGAGCCTCGCAGGGAACACGGCGGTGGACGTGCTGTTCATGGGGGCGCTGCTCCTGCTCGGCGTAGCTCTGATACTAGGCATCGCCAACAAGCTCGCGGGCCTCGGAGGGGCTCTTCTGATGGCCCTCATGTGGACATCGAGACTACCGCCTGAGAACAACCCGATCATCGACGAACACATCATCTACCTGATAGTCCTGCTCGGCATAGCCTTCATTCGGCCAGGGAAGTGGCTGGGGCTGGGAGAGTGGTGGTCTGAGCAGTTCCTGGTGAGACGGTTCCCGATCCTCGAGTGACCGCCTGGGCAAACCCCTTAATCTCATCTAACTAGCTCTCAAACCCTTCTGCAGAGTATCAAGCTGAGCCTTATCCGGTCACCCAGGGTCGGGTCCGCATATGAGCCGACAGCCATGGACGCGGATGGCAATCGTGACTCAAGTAGTGAGACTATCCTGTCCATCTCCTTGTCCCAAGGGTCCGCCGACGAGTAGATGGCAATCGCGCACGTAGCCCCGGACAGGTCGAAATCGAACCATGGCGAGCTGAGCGATTCAGACACCGCCTTCTCGACGCGGTCGTCCCCCCTTGCGATCCCCAGTCCGAAGCTCCCAGCGCTGGCACCGCCTATCACTCGCTCCAGACGCGGTATGTCAGTCTTGGGCAGCGCCGCGCACAGGTCCAGGATAGGGCGCGCCATGATCGTGTTCATGAGCTTGAACGCACGCGACATGGGCATGTGCGGGGCGAGCGTGGACAACTGGTCGTTTCCGAACTCGATGCAGAGCGTTGATGACTCTCGCAGTTCCTTCAACATCCTGGATGCGAAATCGCGCCTGCGGGCGCTCTCGGCTGAGAACGGCGTAGCGGCTAGGACGATGTCAAGGGCGTTCCTCGATTGAGCAACGGCTGAGAAGACCTTAGCGCCAAGAGAGCCGCTCACTCCCCCCAAGCCGCACATCAGGAACGCGAGATCCGTGTTGTTGAATACGTCGACGACTTCATGACCAGCTACAGAGGGAAGGTGCTTGAGCAACTCCTTGTCTGAGGAGTATATCCCCACGAGTCGGTCCTGACCTATCAGGACCCTCCTGTCCGAGGGTGCCCTGTCGAGGTCTGTGCTAGATGTCGACACCGCGACCTTGGGGAAAGGGACGCCCTCGATCATGTTGCATCCCGCGCTCCCTAGTCCGAACACCTTCACACGGGCGCATTGGTCCTCGGATTTCAAGGCGAGCCTGATGACTTCTGGCATTCGAGGCGACAATTACCGTACCCGAATTTAACCTTTGACCGGCCGACGTCGCGCGCACGTGCATCCATGAGGCTTTAAGTACGCGCATCTGCATCAGTCACCCAGGGCAGTCAGTTGCCCCATCCAGGGGAAGCAGCCGCACATGCGGTTCAGGGATGACCGCGTCGACTCCGTCGGCAGTTCAGAGCCACCGGTGAGCGAACAATGGCAGACTTGCAGACCGATTTCGTCATGAGCATGGCACTGGTCATAGCCGCGGCCGCCGTCATCATCCTGCTGTTCCACAGGCTGAAGCAGCCCTTGATCCTTGGCTATCTCATCGCGGGTATCCTGGTCGGACCGCTGGTGGTCTCCGCTCGCGAATCGGTCGAACTGCTGGCCAGGCTCGGCATCATCCTGCTCACATTCTCCATCGGCCTGGAGTTCAACCTCAAGAGACTGCGGGCGATCGGCGCGACCGTCATCGCCGCTGCCACGGTCGAGATACTTCTCATGATAGGGTTCGGTTTCCAGCTCGGCCTTTTCCTAGGCTGGACTGCGTTGGAGTCCACATTGCTGGGAGCGGTCCTGTCCGTCGGCTCCACGATGATTATAGTCCGAGCGCTGAGGGAATACGGAGGGTTCGACAACGATCGCGCAAGGCTCGTAATCGGGTTGCTCATAGTGGAGGATTTCGCTGCGGTATTGATACTCGCAGCAGTGTCCGGTCTCGTTACTACGGGCGGCATCAACCCGGAGCAATTGGGAACACTCCTGCTCAAGATGGGTGTGTTCGTGGCTGCCGCCATGGTGTTCGGGCTCGCGGTCGTGCCCAGGCTGGTCGATTACGTGGGCAGACAGCGCTCTGGAGAGATCCTGATAGTCACGGTCCTCGGCATGTGCTTCGCGATGTCATACTTCGCAATCGTCATAGGCTTCTCTGAGGCCATCGGCGCATTCGTTATGGGGGTCTTGATATCAGAGTCCAAGTTCGCCTCGGACGTCGTGAGGAAGGTGGAGCCCGTCAGAGACCTCTTCGGAGCAATATTCTTCATCGCCATCGGCATGCTGGTTGACCTGAGTCTGTTCACCGATGTCTCTCACTTCATCATACCCGCCGTGATAGTTCTCATCGTGTTCGTGGTCGCGAAGTTCTTCTCGTGCACGCTGTCGACTTTCGCTGCAGGGTTCGGCGCTAGGAACGCACTGGGCGCTGGGCTGGGCATGATAGCCATAGGCGAGTTCTCACTCATGATCGCCTCGGTCGCTGCCGGGAACGAGAGCATCCGCCCAGAGGTGTATCCGATAATCGTGATCGTCACGACCATGACCGCGCTCATCGCCTCATACAGCATCAAGTCCACGAACGGAGCGATCAACGCGCTCGAATCCAGGGCGCCCAAGCGCATGCTGCTGCTCGCGTCCTACATCAACCTCGTCATGAGGAACCTGCGACACCGGTCACGGTCGTCTCGTCACATATCAGATGAGATGAGGAACAACCTATCCAGTCTGTTCGTCAACCTGGTAATCGTGTTGTCAGTTCTCGTGGGCCTCGGTAGCACATTACCGAACGCGGGTGAGTACGCATACCTTGTGGGCGGGAGCGAGGAACTGTTCATACTCCTGGCCGTGACGGCAGCACTCGTCCTCATCGTGCCCGCCATGTACAACGTGTGGGGGAGGACCATCAGGTTCGTGGAGGTGTCCACGAGCGAGGCCATGCTCGCGACCAGGTCCGCGGAGACAATGGGGTACCACGCGACATCGAAGGCGCTGAGGTGGGCTATACTGGGCCTGTACATCGCGGTCGGCTTCGTCATCGTTTCCCCGATGCTCCACTCCGTGCTCCGGGAGAACATAATCTACCTCGTCGTCGCGGTCGCCGCAGCCTCCCTCGTCGTGATAGCCCTCTGGAACTCCGTCCAGACCGTGAATTCGAAGATGTGCGAAGTCTTCGAGCACAGAGACGTCGCGGACTATGTCGATTCGTCCAAGGAACTGGAGGAGATCAGCGAGATTATCGCGGCGATGGAGCGTGAGAGATAGTGAGGGTCCTCCACATCTCCGATACGCACCTGGGGTTCAGCGCATTCTCCAGGCTCGACCCCATCGAGGGGATCAACCAGCGCGAATCGGACTTCTATGACGCCTTCCGGCAGGCCGTCGACAAGGCCGTCAGCCTCAGGCCGGACGTCGTCATACACGCGGGCGACCTGTTCGACACCGTGAGGCCGCAGAACAGGGCCATCGACTTCGCCCTCAGACAGATGATACGACTGTCAGAGGCAGGCATCGAGACAGTCCTGATCTCGGGGAACCACTCCACACCGAGAATCAAGGAGACCGGGACCATCTTCAGGATATTCGAGCATCTTCCGCACATACACTCGGTCCACGAACCAGGGGTGTCGAAGGTGATCGTCGGGGACCTCACCGTCCACGCCGTCCCACATTCGGTCACGCCGCCACTCCAGGATGTCGTGAGAGAGGCATCGCCCTCGAAGGCCACGAAGTACAATGTGCTCGTGCTCCACGCGGGCATCCTGGACTCGAAGGCGTACAAGATGGATGAGTTCAACGAGCAGAACGTGCCAGCATCGGCCGTCTCTGGCGGCTTCGACTACACCGCGCTCGGGCACTTCCACAAATTCACGGAGATCCGGCCAGGAATGTACTATTCAGGTTCGACCGAGAGGCTCGGGTTCGGCGAGGTCGACCAGGCGAAGGGGGTCGTCGAAGTGGACCTCGGCACAGGGAAGGTCGGGTTCCATGAACTCAGGACCAGGGGCATGATAGACATCGAACCGATCGATGCGTCGAAACTCACGTCATCTGAGATACTCAAGGTGACTCGGGAAAGGCTCAGCGCCGCCGACATAGACGACATCATCGTGAGGATGGTCGTGAAGGATGTGCGGCCTGACGCGTACCGCTCGCTCGAGGTGCCGGCCATCAAGAAGCTGGGGTCGAGCGCGATGCACTTCGAGCTCAAGATCGACAGGCTAGAGGAGGAGGGGAAGGCGGTAGCCGGGGACGCTCATATAGGCTCTCTGGAGCACGAGTACCAGCTATACCTCTCATCGCTCGACCTTCCACAGGAGAAGAAGGACCGGCTCATGTCTGCCGGATTGCCGTATTTCGCGGAGGGAGAGGAGTGAGGATCGCCTACCTGGAACTCAGGAACTACAGGCGCTTCCGCGAGGTCAAGGTCCAGTTCCCGGACGGCATCGTGGGCATCATCGGTTCCAACGGCTCTGGGAAGACCACGCTCATAGAGGGGATCGCGTGGGCCCTGTTCGGTAACACGGAAGAGGTCGTGAGGACCTCGAGGGAGAGCATCAAGAGAACGGGTGCGGGCGCGGCCGAGTCCTGCGGTGCCGTTCTGGAGTTCGAACTGGGAGGTTCCGATTACAGGATCGAGAGGGAGATGGGGGGCAAGAGCCTCACCATGAAGGCGACCCTCAAGACCGGCGACACCATACTGGCAGAGGGGGACAAGCCGGTCAAGAAGGCGGTCGAGAAGCTCATAGGCATGGACCACAAGTCGTTCTTCACATCCGTGTTCGCGAGGCAGAAGGAGCTGAACGCGCTCCAGAACGTCGCCGCGGGGGAGCGCAAGAAGGCGGTCCTCAGGATGCTGAGGATCGACGGAATCGACGAGGTCATCCAGAAGATCAGGGCCGACAGGAGGGATGTCGAGGAGAGGATCAAAGGCGCCGAGGGGACGCTCATGGACGACCAGGGCAGGGACCGGGAGGCAGTCATCAAAGGGCAGCTCCCCGACCTGCGCTCCGCCCTCGCTGAGGCCGAGACGCTCCTGAAAGCAGCGGAGGAGGCAGAGGGGGCTGCGAGCAGGGCGTTCGAGGAGGCCCGCGTCAAGAGGGACGAGCTCAGAAAGGACTTCGACGCATACAACACGACCGCCAAGGACGTGCACGCGAGACGGTCTTCGATGGCCGAGCTGGACCGGAGGGCCGAGAGCCTCGGGAAGAGGGCGGACGAGGCCAGGAAGAAGCTCGCACGGCTACCTGAGCTAGAGGCCGCGGAACGCTCATGGTCCGAGATGACGGCCGCCACGGAGAAGCTCGAGGAGGAGCGCAGGAAGGACGACAAGGCGAAACACCTCACTGAGGACTTGAGAGCCGACAAGGCCACAGCCGAGGGGCTTGGCAAGGAACTCTCGGAGGCCGCGAAGACGCTCTCGGGCGGTGAGGACCTCGAAGCCCAGAAATCAGCGGTCGAGCGCTCCAAGACGGAGTCCGAGAAGGCCCGGGCAGACATCTCTGACAAGCTGGGCGAACAACGTGCCAGGAAGCGCGAGCGCGAGGGGGCGGCTGCAAAGGACCGCGCGAAGCTGGAAGAGATACTGAGGCTTGGCAAGGAAGGGAATTGTCCGACTTGCGAGCGCCGGCTGGACGAGGCGTACGACCTCCTTGCGGCCAAACTCCGAAAGGACGTGGACGAGGCGACTGCCGCTTACTCCGATGCCGCGGCCAAGATAGAGGCGTTCCAGAACGACCTCAAGGCGCTCGACCGGAAGGACGAGGCGCTCAAGAAGAAAGCCTCGCACATAGAGCAGGAAACAGGCAGGCGCAGGAAGACAGAGGCGACCGCCGAGGGCCTGAAGAAGCAGCTGGCCCAGCTCGAAGCAAGGATCGCATCCAAGTCCAACGAGCTCTCCGCGCTCGGGGAGCTGAGATTCTCCAAGGAGATGTATGACAAGGTCAAGTCAGAGAAAGAGAGGCTGAAGCCGCTCCATGACGACTTCGTCAGGCTGAAGGGGACCGAGGAGGAACTGAGCAGGGTAGAGGCGGACCGCGCAGAGGTCCGGGACCGTTTGGCGAAGCTGGGGTTCGAGGTCGAGGCGCTCTCGCGGCTGATTACAGACCTTGAACCAAAGAAGGCGCAATATGACACAATATTGAAGATAGTTGAGGAAAAAATGGACATACTCTCCAAGGCCAAGGACGAAGCGCGTTCCAGGTCGAACAAGCGCGACTCGGCGAGGAACGCGCTGCAATCCGCTGAGAAGGACCTTGGGAACATAGAGAGGGTCAGGAAGAGCATCGAGGCCGAGCGGATAAGGAAGGACGACCTCGCATCGCTCGAGGATGTGATGGTCTCGTTCAGAGACCACCTCATAGGGAAGGTCGCGCCCACGCTCGCGGAGCTCACGTCACATGTCCTTGGGTCGACCACTGGCGGCCGGTATGGCCGTGTCGAACTCGATGAGAGCTACGAGATCCAGGTAGACGACGAAGGGGTGCTGCACCCGCTCGGCCGGTTCTCCGGGGGCGAGTCTGACCTGGCCAATCTCGCACTGAGGCTGGCGATATCGAGGATCATAGCTGAGCGGACCGGGGCGAACCCGATCAACTTCCTCATCCTGGACGAGATATTCGGGTCCCTGGACCCCGACAGGAAGAGGAGCGTCATGACGGCCCTGACGGGCCTGTCCGCCCAGTTCAGACAGATATTCCTGATCACGCACATCGAGGACATCAAGGACCTCATGGGCTACGTTATGACCGTTGAGCAGGCCGAGGACGGCACGAGCACCGTCAAGCTAGCATCATGAGCTCATTCGAACCCGCCGAGGGTCATCTGGTCCTGTATCACGACGTCCCTGGACTCGTGCGGCATGCCCAGCACATCCATCATCTGGAAGGCGTTCTTGACCGCCTTGGCCCTGCCGTGATTGTTGAAGTAGATCCTGGCCTTGTCGCAGTTGGACACGATCTCGCTCAGCCTCTGCTCCCACTCGGAGAGCTGCTCGTGACTGTAGAGGTAGTCGTACCTGTTCAGCCTGTAGTCGTCCTCCGCCTCTTCCTTGTACCAGATGTCGTAGTTGCGCCCGTGGAAGCGGACATAGGCGTGCTTCGCGGTGAGGGAGCGCGTGATGGGGAATCCGGGGCCGTCCACGATTGTGTTCGCTACCTTGAACTCCTGGAGCACCTCGACTGCGTCCGAGGCCAGCTCGTTGCCCTTCTCGTTGAGCCAGGACCTGTGCCTGAACTCGACGGCATAGTCGTACTTGTCGGTCTCGAGCATCTGGAAGAGCGCCCGGAGCTTGCCAAGGCTCGGGCGGTCCTCGAACCTGAAGTACGGCGACATCTGTATCAGGACGCCACCTAGCAGGCCAGCCTCGGCCAGCGGCCTGACGCATATGTCCTCGAAGCTCGATGCCTGGGCAGCCGCTGCGTCCGGCGAGTCCTTGAGGATCGAGTCGTGTGTCACGATCTGGGGCAGCTTCACGGAGAACTCGAACCCGAGCCGCTGCTTCCCCTTCTCGATCCACGATTTCACCATGAACTCGTTCGGAACCCTGTAGAAAGTGGAGTTTATCTCGACCGTGGGGAAGAACTTGGAGTAGTACGCGAACCACTCCCCCTTCCTGCTCGCCAGTTCGGTGGGGTAGAAGCGCCCCACCCAGTCGTCGTACGACCACCCGGAGCAGCCTATGAATGCTGCCATCAGTGTTTATAGATGCCTTCGGGCTATAAAAATGATTCCAGGGGCACATCCGGAGGTGCCAGCAGGTTCGCGCCAGTAGTGCGCAGACTGCTCTCGGACGGGGGAAACCGATATATCCCAGGAGTCCACTAGCTCAAGGATGCCTGGAAACAAAATGCTGCGGACCCGATGATGCAGTGTTCCGACACCAGGCGACAGTGCGCCATAAATGGGTCCCTCTATGAACCACCGGTGAGACACCGAGGCATGTGTAGGGGACAACCTGGCGTGCGACAAAACCCCCAGGAGGGTCAGGGCGGCGAGAGTGCTTGAGCATGCCATGAACCGCACTGTTACACCTGGGGGACACCCTTCTTGACGCGCTTCTGTCTCGCCAGCTTCGTCAGCCACGCTTCGGCCTCGTCGTACATGGAGAACCTCCGCTCCGCGTCCCTGAACTCCTTTGTGTGATGAACCCTATGTGTCGGGGTGCCCTTGGCGTCGAGCACGCCGTGTAGCAACTCGTGGTACACTACGAACTCGAGCACGTACCTGGGCACCTTCTCCGAGTCGAGCACACGGTTGGCGGCCAGGATATCCAACGGCTCGAAGTAGAACCCCAGTCTCACGGAGGGGGCCTCCTTGGCCCATGCGAGATCGGGACGCCTTATGGAGCCCTCGAAATAACACGAGTTGACATAGTCGAAGACGGTGCCAAGGTCCCGGGCAGATCCCACAGGCCTGAACGACAAGTTCCTTGCCCGGGTCATGTAGGTCTTCTTCTTCGGTTCCCAAAGAGTCCTCGACCGTGCATATTCTAGATACCTCTCGGCCATGCCATCCGGGCACCTCTTCTTGTACGCGCGGCAGAGGAGGTACCATGCCAGGGCCTCAGTGACAGCCTCTGGGGCAGTGTCCATGTAGTCACTTATCCTGAACGAGATCGTGCTCTGTCTCTGCCGCCAAGTGTGCTTCAGCTCGTTGTAGGGGTGATACTCTGCTGACACCCTGCCGGCCGACAGCTGCTTGCCCACCTGCCTGAAGACACCCTCTAGGTCCACGCGTCGAGTATGGCGAAATCGACTTTATATTGTTGACCTCTCAGGGTATCCCGTGATGTCGAGAGGAACCACTCAGACCCGGAGAACGTATGCGGGGATGATATCTGCGGCCTGGACTGTCCTCATCACATTCTCATTATCGGGCATTCTGACATGGGCACCCGCAGGGGCTGGCCCAGTGGCAGGGGCAGATGACGAGACGCTCGTGGCATCTGTTGACATTGACCGGATGATGGAGACTGTCGAGACTCTCCAGGCCTTCGGGTCCAGAGAGTTCCATCTCGA
The DNA here is from genome assembly GCA_041304525.1 of Thermoplasmata archaeon. Lineage (GTDB taxonomy): Archaea > Thermoplasmatota > Thermoplasmata > UBA10834 > UBA10834 > UBA9653. The sequence goes on from JBFYNF010000072.1 coordinate 16,648, forward strand.
GTCGTCGCGGCAGGCTGCCAAATTCCTGTACGAATCGTTCGAGGGGATCGGCATGCCAGTGGAGTACCAGTATTTCATGGTCAAGGAAACCCAGGTCGCGAACGTCGTGGCCACGCTCCAGGGAAGCGACGCGGAGGCGGGCATATATCTGTTCGGCGCCCACTACGACTCCGAGAACAGGGGGGTCTACGACCTCTCGACCGCGGAGAACCTGACCGCCCCAGGAGCGGACGATGACGCGTCCGGGGTCGCCGCGGTCCTCGAGATGGCCAGGATCCTGAAGGAGTCGGGATTCCCTGCGACCGTGAAGTTCGTCATGTTCGGCGCGGAGGAGTACGGATATGACAACTCCGGGGGCTGCAAGGGCAGCGAACACTTCGCGGCCCAGGAGGTCTCGCTGGGACATGTCTACTCTGGCACGGCGGCACTCGACATGGTCGGGTACCGTGAAGGGGACAGCAACAAGATCGTGCTGGTCGTGAACGAGGACGGGTACGCGCTCGCAGACTCGACCTCGAGGGCCGTGGACAGGTTCGGAACCGACCTCGACCTCGAAGTGCTCGTGGACCACACAATCACATACAGCGACCACAGCTCGTTCTGGAACCAGGGAATGCCTAGCATGCTCGTCGTCGAGGAGCTGGACGACTTGCTCTCCCCAGTGAACCCTAACTATCATACATCGTACGACACCGCCGACAAACTCTCTCCTGAGCAGCTCGAGGCTGTCACCGAGGCGCTCCTCGGAGGTCTCCTGCTGATCGATGACGACGGCTTCGGCGCCCTTTTGATTTTCGGGACAGCTATAATGTCAGCGGCCATTGTGTCAGTCGTACTGTTCATTCACATTCGCAGAAGGCGAGGCGGGTCATGAGATGACTGGTGACGAGATGAAGGGACCGAAGCGGGAGTATCCGGAAATACCGCTAGTGGGCGTTGGCACTGTGACCATCAAGAACGGCAAGATACTGCTCGTAAGACGCGCGTTCGACCCAGGCGCTGGCAAATGGAGCATCCCCGGAGGGCTCGTGGAGGTCGGGGAGAAGCTATCCGAGGCCGCGGCGAGGGAGACCGAGGAGGAGACCGGCATCGAGGTGGAGATACTGGAACTGATCAACGTCTTTGACATGATAGATCTGGACGATGCAAAGAGAGTCAAGTACCATTACGTGCTCGTCGACTTCCTCTCGAAACCGATTGGAGGCAAGGAGCGGATCTGCGACGAGGTCACCGACATCAAGTGGGTCACTTTCGACGAGGCCAAGGTGATGGACCTCACGAGGACGGCGAGGAAGGCGCTCGAGGAACTCTTCGGAAGCTCGATCGCCTAGGTAGTCCTACCAGGCGGCATGAACTGTGGGAACGCGATGCCTCCTGGCAGCCCTGTCTTGCCGACATTGGTCGTCTTCAGGACGAGCACAGGCACGTCCGCAGTCCTTATGATCCTGTCGTATGAGGCACCAAACAGTGTCCTCTCGATGGCGGTCTGGGCGCCCGCGCCCATGACCAGGAGATCGGTTTTCTTGAGTTCCTGTTGCACGGCGGCCACGAGCGACTTGGACCGCAGATAGTGGACCTCGTGCGCCACGTTGACCCTTGAGCACATCTTGCTTAGCCTCTCCGCGTTGCCCTTGGCGAGGGCGACCTGCCGGTCGTCCGTGATGACCGCCAGGATCTCTATCGAGGCGCCGTATTCCTTCGCTATCGGAAGGGCCAGCAGGAGGGCCTTCCTCGTCTCGAAATACCTGCCGGAGACCACTAGAATTCTCTCGATGTTCTTGCTCAGCCTCTTGGTCTTGATGATCGCGACATCGCACGGGGCACGTCTCACGACCTCGTCCAGATTTCTTCCCAGGATGGTCCTCCCGCGCCTCTTCGTGCCCTTCCATCCAAGGACAAGCAGGTTGGCGGCCTCGTGCTTTATCTGGTCCAGTATCGCTCCGGGGACATAGTACGACACGGAGACCACGGGCCGCACATCCACGGTGGATGGGGCCACCTTGACAGCTTTCTTCAGACCCTGGGCAATCTCGTCCACATAGTCCTTGCTGATGGCCTCCAGGGGCATGGCTCTCGGCACCTCGACTACGTTGTTCACGGTCAGATCGCCCTTGAAGTACCTGGCGATTATGCCTGCGGTCTCGACGAGCCTCAGGTCCCCGAGGTCGCCGAGCGCGAGGAACACCCTGTACTTTTCGATCTTCTCCCTCGGAAGGGGTTTCTGAGGCACCCTCCGCCTCTCGACGATGGACCGGTATTCCTCTGACGGCTTCGCGAAGGCCGACAGGGCAAGCCCGACAGCGACCCAGACCGCTGTGATGTACCACGCCACGGGCATGAACAGGTAGAGATATCCCGCGATGACGATGCTGAAAATCATGCCTGCGACCGGGAAGAGCGGGAAGAGCGGCGTTTTGAAGCCGATGTCGATCTTGGTGAGCCTCCGTCTGAGCTTTATCGAGGCCGCATTGGCGAGTGTGAACAGGAGCAGGAACATGATGGATGTCGATGCGACCACCACTTCAAGCGGGAAGAAGATGGCCATGAAGAGCATGATCAGACCGGTAATCATTATGGCGTTGTGTGGGACCCGCCTCTTTCTGTGGATGGAACCGAACAGCTTCGGGAGGGACTTGTCCCGACCCATGGCGAAGCTGACCCTGGACGACGAGAACACAGTGGCGTTCAGCGCGGCCATCGCGGACAGCACTCCACCCAATATGACCAGCGGCGCGCCGAAGTACGGAATGACATGCTGAGAAACGGAGGTGACCGCGTTCTCACCCTCGTTGCCAATCCATTCCGGAGTGAAGTTCGCCAGACAGGCGAATGCGACGCTCAGGTAGAGGATAGCCGCCACGAGCACTGACAGGAATATGGCCCGCGGGACGTTCTTCTTCGGGTTCTTGACCTCCTCACCACACTGTACGATGATCTCGTACCCTTCGAACGTGATGATTGTGAACCCCATTACCATGAACACATCTGTCAGGCCCTTGTCCTCGGGAAAGATCGGGGTGAAGTTATCCACGACTTCGACACCTTTCGCATCAAGGGCGTACAGCACTGCGAACGCTATGAAGAAAGTCAGGATCAGTATCTGGATGAGGGTAATCGTCGAACCGGCCTTGCCTGTGGCCCCGACACCCGCGTAGTTCACACCCAAGAAGAATATGATTGCCCCGGCCGCGAACACCTTGACTACTATCTCGTCGCTCATCCCGAAAAGGTCGATGCCGAAGTATCCAGCAAAGGCCACCACGGCGTAGCCCAGTCCAAGACCGTAGTAGCTGCACGCGACCGTGTGTCCGAACCAAGACATCCACCCGGACATGAACGCAGCTGGGTGCCGAAGGCCCTTCTTGGCCCACAGATATCCACCACCGGCTTCGGGGAATGTCGACCCCAGCTCTGCGTACGTGCCCGCGGTGAACACCGTCGCTAGGGCGTTCAGCACAAACACGAGCATGACCGCTGCCCCGACCTCTCTTGTTGTGACGCCTATCAGGACGAAGATGCTGGTGCCAATCATGGCGCCTACACCTATCATCGTCACGTCGAAAAGGCCCAGGTCACGTCGAAGAGTGACAGTGACGGATTGACCACTGGAACTCGGCATCTGGATTCTTGGGATTAGACGGGCGGTGTATAAGTATTTGCAGGAAGGCGAGTATTAATAGACCGTTTCCGGGAAGGGTGGCGGAACGGCCGGGCGCCCGAGACGGAGCAAGCAGACCTGGCCCTGAACGGCATTATATAAGCATTTATATCGCAGCGAGTCATTCATGCGAACCACGTCAGCGAACCACCTCTTCCTACAGCTGACTGAGGACATCTTAGACGAAGTTCTCAGTTGGGACCCCACGCACGCCACCCAACTCGGGTGGAGGAAGTATGACAGCCACATGAAGGACCTCTCAGCGGAGGCGTACGTTCATCGGGCGAAAAGGATGAAGGAGCTCGTGGAGAAGCTCAAGGAGTTTCCCGACAACCATCTGACCGAAGATGAACGCATCGATAAGGACCTCGCAGTTTCTCTCCTCCGGCTGAGGATATTCGAAATCGAGCGGCTCAGGATGCACGAGAAGATGGCCGTCGCGACCGAAGACCTCGGCAGTGCAATCTTCTTCCTATTCACCAGGGACGACGATCCTCTGGAGAGGAGGCTCGACGCAATCATATCTAGGCTGGAGAAAGTCCCAGAATACCTCGAACGGTCCAAGAGCTCGCTGACCTCGCCATGCAGACTATGGAACGAGATAGCCCTGGAGACGGGGAAGGCGATGGGGAAGTTCCTGGACACGGTAGAAGCTCACGCACTGGACATGTTGGGCAGGACCGATAGGACCATGAAGCTCTCGTCGAGCATCGCGACCGCGAAGTCCGCACTGGCGGAGTACGACCTCTGGCTAGAGAAGGAGGTGCTGCCAGTCGCGGACTCTTCGACGCACATGTCCGCCGAGATGTTCGAAGAATACATGAGACTGAAGGGCTTCGATGTCACTCCAGAAGAGGCGCTAAGAATCAGCGAGGCGCATAAGACGAAGACCCGGTACGAAATGACGTCCGTGGCGCGGAAGATCGTCAGGTCTGGCTCGGTCGAAGAGGCGTTGGAACTGATGAAGTCAATGCACCCCGCCGACTATGCGGCTGTCCTCGCATGTTACAGGAGCGACATCCAGAGAGCCAGGGAATTCCTGGTTGCCAAGGACTTGGCCACGATCCCGGACGGAGAGAAGCTGATCGTGACGGAAACGCCGACATTCATGCGTCACGTGGCCCCCTTCGCTGCACAGTTCGAGCCCGGCAAGTTCACTGGAGACCGTACTGGCTTGTTCCTGGTGACGCCCAGCGACAAACCCGAGACAATCAAGGACCACTGTTACGCTCTGATAGCGAACACAGCCGTGCACGAGGGTTATCCGGGACACCATCTCCAGGGGATATGCGGGAACACGCACCCTTCGTTCATCCGTGTCCTCAGCACATCCATGGACTTCGCAGAAGGGTGGGCGCTCTACTGCGAGGAGATGATGCTGGAACAGGGTTTCAACGACACGCCCGAGGGAAGGCTTGCGCAGCTGAGTGACCTCATGTTCAGGGTCGTGAGGGTTGCCGCGGATGTGAAACTGTCGAGAGGTGAGACATCACCGGAGGACGTCGCAGCTATGCTCGTCCGCGAAACCAGCATGCAGAGTGACGCCGCAATGAGCGAGGCGAGATGCTACACGTATTCGCCCACCTACTACCTCTCGTATTTCATCGGTAAGGTCGGGCTGCTACAGCTTCGCGACGACGTGAAAGAGGCCATGGGTGACCGTTTCTCGATCAAGCTCTTCCATGACACACTCCTATACGCCGGCTGCCTCCCCATATCGTTCATGCGCAGAGAGATAGCGATGCGGTTGAAGCAGGAATACGGCATCGAGCTCGGGGAGCCCAAAGAGCGACTCGTCGATTACGCCCTGAAGATCACTGACGCGCGCTCAACTTGAACCGGCCTACGACTCCTTGGACAGGATGTCGACCCACTCCTCCTCGCCCATCTCCTCCTCGGAGACCCACGAGCCAGGGGTGAACTCCTTTGACATGAAACTCAGGAGCATCTCCTCTACGCCCTTGACGGTCTTCATGGTGCCGTTCCAATGGGCGATCCTCTCGCCATATCGCTCCTCGATGTCCCGGATGAGCATCGTTATCGACGCGAAGACGTCCTTCGAGGGCCAGCCGGTGTATATCATCGCCAGGTAGACGGACTTGCCCTTCTCGATCATGACGTTCTTGTCGCCGATCTCGAGCTTCTTTAGCCCCTCCTCCCCCGCCTGGAACGAGTCACGGACGAACTCCTGCACGGCTGTGAACATCGCGCTCACGACGTCCTTGTCGATGCTGGTATTCTCGTGCTTCGTCACATGGGCCACTAACCTGCCGTCGTTGTGTATCAGGAACAGGTTCTCCAACGCGTATGGCCTGGGCAGTCTGCTAGCCGCGAAGTAGCTGGCGACGCCTGCCACCAGCATCACGAGCGGAAGTGTGTACGGGTACCCGATCATCTCGGCCATCGTCTTCGTGATGGCGATGGTGAACGTGACCGATTCTGAGCGCGCGCCATCCGCATCAACCACGTAGATCGTCACGGATATCTCGTCGAGGTCGTCGGGCATGCTGACATATAGATACCATCCGACTGCGGACACATATGCCTCCGGGGTGGCGACGATGACGAGGTCCACGTAGGCCGTTTCTATGTCCGATATGAACTGGCAGATGAACATCTGGAAGTTCCTGGACCAGCCAGCTAGCCTCAAGTCGGAGATGGGCTCCACAACCGGCGCGTCGTTCACAGGTGTGACAACGATTGTGACGGTCCAGGATATCCATGCGTGGTGCGCATCGAACGCTGTGAACACCATGATCTCGTACCCGGACCAGTTCGCGGCCGCCGTGAAGTTCACAGTCCCGTCTGAGTATATCGTCGCGAAGACGCAGCTACCCTCACTCTCACATTCCACGACATACTGGAGCTCGGAGTCGTCGATGTCGTAGAACAGCACATCAAGGTTGATTGAGCCGTTGAGATATCCATCCTCGGGGAACGAGAGAATGTCGGGGTACGGCACGGGAGTAGTTATCACAGGGGGATAGTTGTCGCTCACAGTGACATTGAACTCGCCAATATCGTTAGCGTCCTCTGGATCCTCGACCGTCATCACGACCGACACGATGTATGCGGCGGTGTACGCGCCGCCCGACAGGTCCGCTGGGAAGAGCAGGCAGATAGCACCGTCGGAGAAGGACACGTATTCACTGCTGAATGTGAATGTCAGCTCGCTGAATGAATGGTCGGGGTCGTAGACGTACATGTCCGCGTCCAGCCTGTACTCCGTGTCGTAACGGACATGAACATCTCCCAGGGACGAGACGGACGGGGCGTCGTTGACAGGGGACACCGTCACCGTGACCGTGTCCGTCTTGAACGCGCCTGTCGGATCCACCGCGGTGAATGTGCCATCCGTGATGCCAGCCCACTCATACGGGGCGGACATGAACACTTCGTGGGTGGTGGCGTTGATGAACACCTCGATGTTCAGGAAGCCGTACTTGTAGAGCAATATGTCCTCGTCGATATCGAAGAAATAGTCATCCAGATCGAAGACCATGATATCCACATCGCCCTCGTCGAGGTAGTCGACATCAGGGAGGGCTTCGTTCAGCGACGGAGGTGTGTCGTCAGTGACCCATACGACGATGTTGAGATACGCGGAGTTGGTCGAGTCGACTGCGACACCAGAACCCGCATCTGTCAGTGTCAGCCTCATCGTCACGAAGTAGCTGGTCGTGCCGTCCTTCTCCTCGAACAGGAATGACGATATGAACCCGTCAAACACGATCGAACCCAGATCCGAGACGGACGCGAGCATGGAGAGCTCGTCAGGATCGTTATCCACATCCGAGACATAGTAATCGAAATCGAACGAGTAGGGCGTGTTGAATTTGACATAGTATTCAGTAGGGGGCGTGTGCACGAAGACTGGCCGATCGTTCACAGGCTGGATGGACACAACGACATCCTGATACGTCGAGTAGCCGTCCATGTCTCTCACCCAGAGCCTGAAGGTGTCGGTGCCAGACTTGTCAGGCTGTGTGATGAAACCTAGGATGGCCTCTGACGCTGGGTCGTGGGTCACCAGATACAGAGAGCTGTTCACGCCTTCAGCATACCATCTGAGTCCGGAAGTCCCGTTCACGTGGTTCCAGTAAGCCGTGAGACTGACGCTCCATGTGCTGTCCTCGTTAGCGATCTGTGACGGTATTGTGTTCAGCCATGGACCGTTCAGGGCGTTAGTCACCGTCACTGCCACGGATGCGCTCATGGAACCGACCGAGACGATTATGACACCACGCTCAGGGATGAAGCCAGCAGTGTACGACACTGTGGACCCTGAGCCTGTGATTACGCCGGACGTGTTCGTGTACCAAGATGGGCTGGAGAGTGAGACCACGTTATCGCTGGAGTCGTATCCTATCGCGGTAAGAGATACAGATTGGCCTTCCTTGACGCTCAGCGGTCCAGATGGCGTCACGACAATCCTGTCCAGTAGCCCCGCGATGACCGTAACACTGACTGAAGCATTGACTCCCGTCGCCTCGTCCTCACACTTCACGGTTCCGACACCAGCAGTGTCGGTGAACAGGGTGGCCGAGAAATCCGCAGAGACCAGAGAGCCTATCACACCCTCGAGGGTCCACGAGGAGGACCAACTCGCGTTGATGTTGCCCAGAGAATCGTAGCCAGTGACATCGAAAAATCGCGAATCACCCGAGGTCAGCTCGAAGTCCTCCCCGGGATCGAGGACTACTGAGACCACCGGGCCGCTGAAGACAATGATCGGGTCGCTCCAGCCATTATCGGAGTTGGACGATGCTCTGATAAGTATCAAGTCCTCACCGAAGTCGTATGTCTGGTCCGTGACCGTGATCGTCCCGCCCTCGGTACCGTTGAAGTCGACCGCGGTCGTGGACAGCGAACCTTGGGCCGAGGTCACCATGTCATCCTCGAACGCGTCTATGGCAACCGTCCCACGCCAGTTAGATATGACCGCATCAAACGGGTCCAGGGCCGTTACGGTCATCGTGAACGCCGTGCCAGCGACGATGGAGGCCGGGGCATCGACCGAGAAATGGTCTACGGAGACAACGGATATCGTGAGGTTCATCCAAGTGGGCGAACCCTCCGCGTCGCTCCCGTTGACTAGAATGGCATACGTGCCGTTCATGAGCGGACCGACGGAACACATGAATGATGTCCACGCAGAGTCAGTCGACGGGTCGACCTCGACCACGGTCATAGGGGACCTCGGAACCACCACAGAACCGTTGGAGGCGTAGGCCACAGTGCACTCCGCTCCGGAGATGTCGTAGCTCCCGAACGGGTCGCTAACGTTAGCCCACACGGCCACTGGTTCGGTGTCGGAGAAAGTCTCGCGGGGCATGCCAGCCTCGTCCTCTGTCCATGCATCATCAACAGTCACGAAGTCAAGCACGGGGGCCGTGATGTACGAGTCGAATACTGCATTGTCATAGAGTATCAGGAGGCCGTCGTTGATGGAATCGCCTCGCATAATCGTCATCACGAGGCGGTGACCGTCGAGCAGGGTGTAGTCGATGGGTGATATGGTCATATCATAGGCCTTGAACGCCGAGTACACCGGTCCTTGAAGGGGTATCGTCGCCTCACCGACCACCGTCCACGAGCTCGGAAGGCTCCACTGGCCAGGGGCGATATCAGATATCCTCACCGTCATAATGGATGCGGATTCGTTGTCCCTCGACGCCGCCCAGATGTGGGCACTTATGTCGCCTTGGATCATGATATCCTGGTTGGCTATGGGATCCATGGCCCAGAAGTGCCTCCACCGTTGGGATGGGAGATTCTTCTTGATCGTCACACCCAGAAGGCCGTCACCGTCGTAATCGAGGTATCCAAGGTCCTGAGGAGCGGACGTGTTCAGCCAATCGTAATCGCTTGTGCTGGAAGGGACGCCCTCGTGCATCCTCAGAACCTTTGACCAACTCGGGAGGGAATCGGCGGAGACTATCCCTGAAGAGGAATCGAGTAGCGGAACGAGGGACCCGGCAATGATGAGCGCAGTGAGCAGAACCGCAGCTGAGCCACCCCGAACCCGAACGGGCATGATGCATCCTGCGTGAACTCCCTTCATGCGCTTCAGTCGCCCCTCTTCTCGCTACGCAGGTAGATTCATAGCCTTCGCTGGGCTTATAAG
>JBFYNF010000073.1:0-23959 GCA_041304525.1 Thermoplasmata archaeon
GATGAGCCCGGAACCGTCCCTGATCTCTATGATTGCACCCCTGACGGTCGCGTCGGCGGCGCCACCTCTGGACGATATCTCGGATATCATCGACACGGTGCTCTTCTGGAGTTCCTCGGCCGATGGGAACTTCTCCTTGACCTTGGTGACCTCCGCACGGTCGTCGAAGTTGAGCTGGGGTATGCCCCTCCAGCCCTTGACCGTGGCCTTGGATATCTTGAGTATGTCGCCCTGCTTGACCTTGAAGTCGGACCACGAGGTGAACTGGACCTTGCCGGTCTCGTCCGCGACCACGCCTGAGAATATCCTCTTCGCCTCGCCCTTGACCGTGACGTCCTTGGGGTCTATCGAGAGCACCCTGCCCTTGACCTGGACATATCCCATGCCCTCCCTGAGGTCACCGATCGTGACGACCTTTGGCGGTCCGTCGGCGACCTGGACGTCCGGTATCGTCGCGGGGTCCTCCTTCCTGATGGAGACCCTGTTGCCGAAATTGACCTGGACCCTGCCCTGGTATTCGCGCGTGTACGCGCCCTTGACGGATATGACCTCTCCCTTGGACAGCGCCAGCCCCTCGGTCTCCCACGCGGTGTAGGGCAACGTGGTCGAGTCGTCTCCCACGAAGCCGTAGATGATCCTCTTCTTCTCGCCCTTGGAAGTGATCTCCTTGTCGTTCGCGGACAGTACCTTGGCGACGAAGTCCACGTTCGGCTCGTTCGGCCTGAGCTCCGCGAGCTTCCTCTGGAACCCGACGGAGAAGGACGCGGAGTCCCCGCCGTACTTCTTCACGATGGTCTTCTTGGCCATGGGTATGCTGAGTCTGTACACGTCGACGTACTTCCTCAGCTCCTCTGCGATCTCTTCCTCAGACAACTTGTCCCCGAGCGCCCTGGCAACTTCTTGTACGTGGGGCGCTAGATTCTCTATCTCCATGATAAGTCCCCCAATGTTCAGGAACAGCCGTTCATACCTGTGCTGCTCGTCTCTTGACTGGGCGTCGGCGATATAAAGGGATGCACTGCGGGCATGCGAAAGTACGCTCAATCCGGTCTGCGCCCGATCGCCCTGATCCTGCCCGCGCTCCATCTCACGAGGAATATCTCCTCCCTGCCGACGAACGCGTCCACTTTCCCATAAGTTTCCCTCAGCGCTTTCAGCGCGCCCCTGTGGACCTCCTCCGGGACCTCCCACTGTTCGGAGAGCGTGCGAGACTCGTAGTCGTCCAGCATCTTCTGGACGTCGAATGTCTGCTCGTTCACTGCGAGCCTGACAGTGGAATCTGGCAGCAGCAGCTCGGGCAGGTCGCGCTCAGGAGGGCCCGCGTGTCGCACCTCGAAGCCCAGCCGCCTGCAGGATTCGCTGTACATCTTCCTCATCTCCTCGGCGCCGGAGGGATCCTTCTCCGAGATCACGGAGATGAGGTCCTTCTTCGTCACTCTCCCTATCTCCTTGAGTGCGGTGCGCCACTGCGGGATCAGATGTATCAGGTGCACGCTCAGGGCGTAGTCGAACGCCAGGTCCTTGAAGGGGAGGGAGCACACGTCCGACCTGACGAGGTTTCGGGCGCCTTTGGAGGCGGCCTTCTGCATCATCTTCATCGACACGTCGGCGCCAACGACATCGAATCCCTTGTTCTGGAGCGGGAGCGCGAACCTGCCAGTGCCCACGCCAGCGTCGAGGACGCTCGCGCCGGGCAACATTATCTTCTCGAGGGCGTCGACGACTCTGGACATGAGCTCGTCTGGGAGCGAGCGCGTCTCGTCGAACCTGTCCGCTATCCTGTCGAATGACTTGACCATGGTCCGTCCGCTCGTGTACGTCATCCGCATCCAGGGTAGTTCAAGGAATCGCCCGTACCGGGCGGAGACGCCTCAGGCGCCGTCCGCCGAATTGAACCACTTTCGATTGCATCTGACTGACATGCTATGGATGTTCACGGCCCATCGGACGAGTTATGGAACTCAGGATGACGTCGCCCGACGATTAACAATGACGAAACCACACACGATAAATACATATCAGCGCAATATGGGCCAGAGGAGGAACCTGGGGGGTTTTCATGGCTACGGAGTTCGAGATATCTGTCGCAGGACCTACGAGGAATCTGCTGGATGCCATCAGCGTGCTGTCGAACCAACTGGTCAACCTGGAGACGGTCGCCACGGCCAAGGTCGCCGACCAGTTCGTCGTGCGATTCATCACTGGCAACGACGATGAGTGCAGGGCGGCGTTCATGAAGGCGAACCTGCCGTTCAAGGAGCGAAAGGTCCTCGTCCTGGACGTCTACAACAAGCCTGGCCAGTGGCTCAAGGCTGCGAGGTGCCTCACCGACGGAGGCGTGGAGCTAGAGGGGAGCTACCTCCTGAGCCAGAAGAACGACAGGCTCAGGTTCGTGTTCGGCGTGAGCGACTACCCGAAGGCGAAGAAGATCGTCGGGCAGATCACAGATTGTTCCGTCGACTGAAGCGGTCTGGGGGCGTTGGCTCGTGTGCGAGTCGTCTGTCTACTTGGTCAAAGGGAACGAGAAGACCCTGGTCATGCAGGAGGCTGCCAGGCTCCAGATCTTCGAGGGGGGCGTGGTATGCGTCAGCGCGCTGGGCGATCGGCTCGAACTGGCCGATGTCGAGATCGCGGACGCGAACCTGATCAAGCACGAGATAGTCCTGAGGCCAAGGGGTGCGTGAGGGGTTGGCCCTGAAGGTGGCGGTCGCTGGCAAGGGCGGCGTGGGCAAGACGACCATCGCTGGCTCCCTCGCCCGCGTGTGGGCCATGGACGGCCGGAGGGTGCTCGCAGTGGACGCGGACCCAGCGGCCCACCTGCACTCTGTTCTAGGCATCCCCCGGTCGGAGATGCCCCGGCCCATATCCTCGGAGCTGGACCTCATAGAGGAGAGGACGGGCGCGAAACCTGGAGCGGCCCTCGGCCCGTTCTTCAGGCTCAACCCGAGGGTGGAAGACATCCCGGACAGGTACTCTGTGGTCGGCCCCGACGGCGTACGCCTCATGGTCCTCGGGACCATCAGGGCCGCTGGCTCCGGCTGCTTCTGCCCGGAGAACGCGCTCCTGAGGGGCCTGCTCGAGCATGTGGTGCTGGAGAGGGACGACACCGTCGTCGTGGACATGGAGGCTGGGCTGGAGCAGTTCGGCCGCTCCACGTGCAGAGGCGTGGACCTCCTGCTGTTGGTGGTCGAGCCCGGGAGCAGGTCCGTCGACACGGCCGCGCGCATGGCTGAGCTGGCGCGGGACATGGGGGTCCCGAGGCTGGCGGTCGTCGCGAACAAGGTCAGGAAGGGCGACCAGGAACGGACGCTGGCGTGCCTCCTGGATGGCCGGTCGCTCGGGTTGACGTGGTCCTTCCCCTACTCGGAGTCGATCGCGGCCGCAGACCTCGAGGGCCGGTCGCCCTTCGATACGATTGGCAGGGATGAGTGGGTCGCGAGCGTCAGACAGCTTTCGAACGTGGTTTCAAGGTTGGCGGAGGATAAGGGACCGTGACGCCCCTCCGCCCAAATCGGCAGGAGCCGTATGCGCCCGGCAAAGAAAACGTATTAGTAGCATCATCTGCATTCGTCAGATGCCGACCGGAAAGCGGAAGGAAACAGCGAGCCAGACATAGGCATGCTTGGGGTGGATTGAGACGGGAGGAACAGGGAGGCGCCACGGCCGGCCGTTGCCGGGGAGAGGCGGCGCCACGGGCGACTCGGTTCGAGGGAACTGTAGTGCGACAAGTGCTCGAATTCCGTGCGAACGTCCATGAGTTTCTGACCACGTGACGCCAGGTTCCTTGCACTCGATCCCTCGGAGCGGCCGAGAGCACATGGAGGGAGGCCCCGGTGGGGGAAGCGACGGAGGAGAAGGCGGCCAAGCCAGGCGAGGCCGCCAAGGCTGGCGACAAGTGGGTGTGCGAGTGCTGGGACCAGAGCTGCCAGAGCATGTTCTCTGACCTCCATGGCGAAGGCGTCACGACCATCATGGACAGGTCGGCGGCGCAGGGCGCGCAGTGCAAGTTCGGCTCTCTTGGCCTATGCTGCAGGATATGTCTCCAGGGGCCGTGCAGGATCAACCCCATGGGGAAGGAGCCCACGACTGGCATCTGCGGAGCGCGGGACTACACCATCGTTGCGAGGTACATCGACCGCATGATCGCTGGCGGGACGGCTTCCCATTCCGCGCACGGGAAGGAGATCGCCCATGTGCTGCTGGGCGTCGCCGAGGGCAAGATCAAGGACTACAAAGTCACAGATGTGGCGAAGCTGGAGTCGATCGCCAAGAAGCTCGGGATCCAATCCCAAGGGAAGGCCGTGGGAGCGCTGGCCGGGGATGTCGCCCGGGCGGCGATGGAGGACTATTCCAGGTACGATGGCCAGCCCCTGAGCTTCCTGCGGTCGACCGTGACCAAGGGTAGGATGAAGACCTGGGACTTCAACGGCGTCGTCCCGTCCAACATCGAGACTGCGATCACGAATGTCATCCACCGGACCGCCATGGGCGTGGACGCCGACCCGGTCCCGATCCTATTCGGCGGCATCCAGTGCGCCTTGTCAGATTACACGGGCGCGCAGATATCATCCGACCTGAGCGATGTGCTTTTCGGGACGCCCAAGCTCGTGCTGAGCGAGGTGAACCTGGGCGTCTTGGATGAGAAGAGCGTCAACGTCGCGGTCCACGGGCACAACCCGCTCCTGAGCGACCTGATGGTCGATGTCGCCCGGGAGATGACCGATGTGGCGAAGAAGGCAGGGGCCGAGAGGTTCAACATCATCGGCGTGTGCTGCACGGGCAACGAGATACTGATGCGCAAGGGGATACCCATCGCGTCGAACGTGCTCGCGCAGGAGCTGGTCCTCATGAGCGGGCTCGTGGACGCGATGGTCCTGGACTACCAGTGCTTCCTGCCCTCGCTGGTCACCCTGTCCAAGTGCGTCCACACGAGGATGATCTCGACCGAGGATGTCGCGAGGCTGGTGGGCGACACGCACATCGAGGTCGTGCCCGAGAGGGCCAAGGAGGCCGCGAGGGAGATCCTGACCATGGCCGCGGACGCGTACAAGCGGCGCGGGAAGGTCACCAAGCTCCCTGATGTGAAGCCGAGGAGGACGGTCGCGGGCTTCAGCGTCGAGCAGATGAAACACCTGTTCGCCGCGAAGAACCCGGATGACCCGTTCCAGCATCTCGTGGACAACATCCAGAGCGGCAACGTCCGCGGGCTCGCGCTGTTCGCGGGCTGCAAGAGCATGCGCACGAAGGACAACGAGGACGTCCTGATCATCGCGCGCGAGCTCCTCAAGAAGGACGTGCTCGTGCTCACGACCGGGTGCAACGCCATCGAGCTGGCCAGGGCGGGATACATGGACCCCGCGATGGTCAAGGAGCTCGCGGGCGAGGGGCTCCAATCGTTCCTGTCGGACCTGGCGAAGGCCGCGAGCGTGAAGGACGGCCTGCCGTGCGTGTGGCACATAGGCTCGTGCGTGGACAACCCCAGGTACGCGAACCTCGCGACCGAGGTGGCCAACCGGCTCGGGGCGGACATCGACAAGATGCCTTTCGTCGCTGCTGCGCCCGAGGCGATGCACGAGAAGGCGGTGTCCATAGGCACCTGGTGCGTCACCATGGGCTTCCCGGTGCACGTGGGCACCATCAACTACCTGTACGGCAGCTCGCTCGTGACCGAGGTGCTGGAGAACACGGCCAGGGACGTCTACGGAGGGTACTTCATATTCGAGACGGACCCGCTCGAGGCGGCCAAGAGGCTCTACTCTGCGATCGAGTATCGGCGCTGGCGCATAGACCTGACGGACCCTGAGATGGAACGCGCATCGCATCACGACGCGCAGGTCGGGCCGATCTCGAAGGAGCGGCTCTTCAAGATGGCCGTCGAGGGCTCGATCATCGCCACAGGGTACGCCGACGTGCTCCTGAGCCACGCGCTGAGGAAGCACGGGCCGGACAAGAAGGTCGAGTTCCCGGAGACGGGCTACCAGCTCCCGAGCCTGTTCGCCTGGCTCGGCAAGGACTGCACGCGCCTGGGCGACCTCCCGGCACTCATGGGTGAGGCGAGGTCCAAGATCGTGGAGGCGACGACTTTCGAGGCGGCCGTCGCCTCGGGCGAGGCGACCATGATCGCCGCGGAGATAGTCGAGGCGCTCAAGTACATCGACAACCCGACGCCGTACGAGGGCACCATGTACTGCGGGTTCGTCCCTGACAGGGTGCTGCGGCAACTCGGCATCGCCTTCGTGGACGACACGATCCCCGGGGCGGCGGTGTTCGTCGGCAGGGCCAGCGACACGAAGAAGCTCGCGGCCATGATACGCGACTGCCAGAACAAGGGCATGCTCATCATCGCCACATACGATATCATCAAGCAACTCAAGGACGAGAACGTGGCCATGGGGCTCGAGCGGATGCTGTACCCCGTGGGCGAGTTCACGCAGGCCATACACGGCCTCAACTTCGCCATCAGGGCGGCCCTGTCGTTCGGCGGCGTCCAGAAGGGCGATAGACAAGGGCTCATCAACTACCTGTCCAAACGGCCGAAGGTGTTCGTGCTCCAGCTCGGGCCCCTGGACCACATCAAGGTCGCCGCGGAGTTCGCGGTCATGTTCAACGGCTCTCCGACCATCACGGACCAGGACGTCGAGCCGATACCGGACAAGTACGTGGTCCAGAAGAACATGGAGGAGATGATCTCGACCGCGATCGAGGTCAGGGGCTGCAGGATCAAGCTGGGGGCCGTGGACCTGCCCGTCGCGTACGGACCCGCGTTCGAGGGGGAGACCATACGCAGGCCCGACATGCACGTCGAGGCCGGAGGGCCGTCCAAGACCATCGCGTTCGAGCTCCTGCGGATGAAGCCGGCCGAGGAGGTCACGGACGGGCGCATCAACTTCATAGGCAAGGACGTCGACGAGTTGCCCGAAGGCTCGTCCACGCACCTGGGCATCCTGGTCAAGGTGTATGGCAAGAACATGCAGAAGGACTTCGAGTCGGTC
This sequence comes from Thermoplasmata archaeon, assembly GCA_041304525.1. Classification (GTDB taxonomy): domain Archaea; phylum Thermoplasmatota; class Thermoplasmata; order UBA10834; family UBA10834; genus UBA9653. The sequence continues at coordinate 6,993 of JBFYNF010000073.1, forward strand.
CTGGAGCGCAGGATACACCAGTTCGCCAACTTCGCGGAGGGCTTCTGGCACACGGGCCAGAGGAACCTGCTCTGGGTCAGGCTGAGCAAGACCGCGGTGAAGGCGGGCCTCCGACTGAGGCACATAGGGGACATCCTGGTCACGAAGATGAAGCAGGAGTTCGGGGCGATCGTCAGCAAGATAGAGGTCACGGTCATCACGGACGAGGCCGAGCTGAGGAAGTACATGGACGACGCGAAGCTGGCCTACGCCGAGAGGGACGCCAGGATAGCGGACCTGGTGGACGAGAAGGTGGACACGTTCTACACATGCACGCTGTGCCAGACCTTCGCCCCTGGACATGTGTGCATAGTCACACCCGAGCGGCTCGGGCTGTGCGGGGCGATCAACTGGCTCGACGCGAAGGCGTCGTTCCAGATCGCCCCCACGGGCCCGAACAACCCCGTCCTGAAAGGTGACACGATAGACGAGGTCAAGGGGCAGTGGACCGGCGTGAACGAGGCCGTGAAGGCCAAGACCCAGGGCAGGCTCCAGAAGTTCAGCGCGTACACGATGGTCGAGGACCCGATGACTTCGTGCGGATGCTTCGAGTGCATCGTGGCCGTGTCCCCGGACCTCCAGGGCGTGGTCGTGGTCAATAGGGAGCACTCGGGCATGACGCCCCTGGGCATGACGTTCTCGACGCTCGCGGGCTCCGTCGGAGGCGGCGTCCAGACGCCCGGGTTCATCGGCGTCGGCAGGAAGTACCTGTCGAGCAAGAAGTTCATCTCGGCCGACGGAGGGTTCCTGAGGATCGTGTGGATGCCCAAGGATCTCAAGGAGGCCATGAGGGAGGAGCTGACGAAGCGCGCGAAGGAGGTCGGAGTCCCGGACTTCGTCGACAAGATCGCGGACGAGACGGTCGCGCGGACGCCTGAGGAGCTGTCCAGCTGGATGGTCGAAGTGAACCATCCCGCCATGAACATGGAATCGATGATCAAGTGAATCGAGGGAGTGGGGATATGGGGTTCGATGGAGCGAAGGAGACCTTTCCGGGCAGAATCAAGGAGGTCGCGATAGGCGCGATGTCTGAGCAGGGCGGCACCAGGGGCAAGAGGGTGGTGGTCGGCGGCTCGAACGGCCTGCCGTTCCACAAATGGGAGTCGGATATGCCTCACATGCCCGCCGTGGCCATGGATGTCGTTGACACCGAGCGTATGGTGCCGGATGTCCTGCTCGGGACGCTCGGCGCGCTGGCCAAGGAGCCGGTCGAGTGGGCGAGGAAGTGCCAAGAATGGGGCGCGGACATGCTCGTGCTCAAGCTGGCGTCGGCCAACCCCGAGGAGGAGAACAGGCCGGTGGAGGCGTGCGAGGCGCTGGTGAAGGAGGTCCTGAAGTCGGTCCAGCTCCCGTTGCTGGTGTACGGCTGCGGCTCGGAGGAGAAGGACGCGAAGTTGATGGAGGCGGTGTCGAACGCCGGCAAGGGCGAGAGGCTGTTCCTGGGGCTCGCGGAGGAGAAGGCGTACAAGTCCATCACGGCCGCTGCCATGGCGAACGGGCACGGCGTGGTCGCGTTCTCCAACCTGGACATCAACCTCGCGAAGCAGATCAACATATTGCTACTGGACTTCGGCATGAAGCCGGAGAACATACTCATGGACCCGTTGATGGCCCCGCTGGGCATGGGGTTGGAGTACTCCTATTCCGTCATCGAGCGGCTCAGGACCGGAGCGCTCGTGGGGGACCCTGTGCTCCAGGTTCCGATCATATGCGACTGCTCGTGCGCATGGACCGTGCCCGAGGTGCTGGAGGAGGCCCCTCAGAAGGGCCCGCAGCTCCCGAGGGGCGTGCACTGGGAGTCCATCACAGCGGAGGCGGCCATCGTCGCCGGCGCGGACGTGGTCATACTGCGCCATCCGGAGACGGTCGCCAGGGTCAAGGCGGCGGCGGCAGAGCTGGCGGGAGGTGCGTGAGATGCCGACGGCGATGGAGATATACAAGCTCCTGCCGAAGAAGAACTGCGGCGAGTGCAAGTTCCCGACGTGCCTCGCGTTCGCGATGCAGCTCGCGAACCTCAAGGTCGCGCTCGAGGCCTGCCCATATGTGAGCCCGGAGGCGAAGGCGACGCTCGAGGAGAGCGGCGCTCCCCCTATCAGGCTCGTGACGTTCGGTGCTGGGGAGTCCGCGGCCAAGACCGGGGACGAGACCCAGCTGTTCAGGCACGACAAGACGTTCTACCACCCGACAGTCCTGGGCCTGGTCCTGGACTGCGCTCAGGGCCTTGAGAAGGTCAAGGCTGGCCTGGACGATGTCAAGGGCCTTGCGTTCGAGCGGGTCGGCCAGCAGGTCAGGGTGGACTCAGTCGCTGTGAGGCAGTCCGGGGCCACGGCCGATGTCTTCGCGGAGGCTGCCGAGGCCGCGTGCTCGCAGGCGCTCCCGGTAGTGCTGATGTCGGAGGACGCGAAGGCGATGGCAGGGGCGGCGGCGAAGTGCAAGACCAGGCCGCTCCTATACAAGGCGACGCCAGCGAACATCGACGTGATGGTCGAGGTCGCGAAGTCGTCCGGGTGCCCTCTCGTGATCGGCGGGGCGCCGAACTTGGACGAGCTGGGACAGCTCGCGGAGAAGGCGAAGAAGGCGGGCGTCCAGGACATCGTGCTCGAGCCGTCGGTGGCGTCCGCAGCGGAGCTGCTCCAGAACATGACGACCATCAGGCGCGCGGCGATCAGGAAGAAGCACAGGCCGCTCGGGTACCCGACCATCGCGGTCCTCGGGAGCTCCGAGTCGGACAGGCTCAGGGCCGCGCTCGGCGTGATGAAGTACTCGTCGATCGTGCTCATGGACGACCTGCCCAGGGAGTTCGTGTACCCGCTCATGGCGCTGAGACAGAACATATTCACGGACCCGCAGGTGCCGATCCAGGTCAAGCCTGGGCTGTACACCGTGGGCGAGCCGACGGAGAAGTCCCCCGTGATGTTCACGACGAACTTCTCCCTGACGTACTTCACCGTCCGCGCAGACATCGAGAAGAGCAAGATGCCTGCGTGGCTCCTGGTGGTGGACACGGAGGGCCAGTCGGTCATGACGGCCTTCGCGGCCGGGAAGCTCACGCCGGAATCCGTGGCCAAGGCCCTCGAGACCGAGAAGGTCAAGGAGAAGAGCAAGAGGAACGAGATCGTCATCCCTGGCATGGTCAGCAGGATGAGCGGGAAGCTGAACGAGCTCACTGAGATGAAGGTCACCGTCGGCTCGAGGGAGTCGTCGGGCATACCGAAGATGATGCGGACCCTTTCGCAATGATCAGGGGACGCGCCTCACGGAGTCGACCGCGCGGGCCACATCGGAGAACGCGGGGTCCGTGCGTGGCAGGTCCATGAGCGACTCTGAGCGCTCCGAGTCCGTCCTCACCCTGGACGACCTCCTGACCGTGTGGACTGAGTCGAACCCCTCGACCGGTTCGGTGCCAGCATCGGCCGAGGACGGGTCGGACATGTTGCGCACGAGCGCCTTGTGCCCCACCTTGATCTTCATCTCGTCCGCGAGCGTGGATATCCTCTTCGCTGCCTCGACGGATGCCTTCGAGCCGTCAGCCACGACGAACAGGACGTCCGTGGCCCTGGTCGTCCTCCTGCTCAGGTGCTCCATGCCCGCTTCGTTGTCGACCACGACATACGCGTACTTGGCCGAGATCGAGTCCACCACGTTCCTGAGCACGTTGTTGACGAAGCAGTAGCACCCGGGCCCTTCCTGCCGGCCCATGGTCACGATGTCGAACCCGTCACCCTCCTTCAGCGCCAGCTTCACCTGGTAGTCTATGTGCTCGGGCTTCGACATGCCTGGCGCTGGCTCCTCGCCGAGCGTCATCAGCTCCTCCCTGATGCTCCCTAGCGTGCGTCCAGGTTCGGTGCCGAGCTTCGCTCCGAGGTTGGAGTTCGGGTCGGCGTCGACCGCGAGGACGACCTCGCCAGTCCTGTCGTGCAGGTGCCGGACCGTGAGCGCGGCGAAGGTGGTCTTGCCCACCCCTCCCTTGCCAGCGACGGCGACTGTGAATGTCATCCGGCACCTCCGTGGGGGCCGTTCGCCTCCGCAGTCGGGAACCTCGAAGTGTCAGTGTGCGGGATGAACAGCGAGGACGAGAACTCCTCGTAGAACTCGTTGTCAACGCTCAGCTCGAGATAGGTCATCTTCCGCACGACCGAGCGCATCTCCCTCCTCGACCTCTGGGAGAGCAGCGCGAGCCTCGCGCCTCCGACCGAGCCGTTGCCTATGAACCGGTATCTCTGCCTCGGGACGTCGGGGAACATCCCGAGAGTGATGGCCCTGTCGATGTCGAGGTGGTATCCGAAACCCCCCGCGATGATGATGCTGGACAGGTCCTCCGCCTCGTGATCAGTCTTCCGGAGGAGGACCGAGCACGCGCCGTAGATCGCCGCCTTCGTGCGCAGTATGTTCTGCAGGTCAGCGTCCGCCACGACGAGGTCGGAGCCCGTGCCGCTTGCAAGCCTGTCACGCATCTCTATGATATACTCCATGCCCTCGTCAGAGGAACGCGTCCTCGCAGAGCCCGAGTCCTGTATCCTGGCCTTTCGGTCGATGACGCCCTTCGAATACAGTTCCGCGAGCAGGTCGATGAGCCCGGAACCGCAGACGCCGACCGGCCTTCCACCGCCGAGCACATGATATGTGGTCGACAGGTCGTCGTTCACCCTGAGCCTGTCAATCGCCCCGTCCATCGCACGCATGCCGCACGAGACCTCGCCTCCTTCGAATGCAGGGCCAGCGGAGCACGAGCACGTGACCATCCAGTCCTTCCCTCCGAGGACCATCTCGCCGTTGGTGCCGACATCGATCAGGAGGCTCGGCCCCTTGGACCTGTGCATCCCGCTCGCGAGCACGTCCGCGACCACGTCGCCTCCGACATACCCTGCCCGTGAGGGGAACATGAGTACGGACCCGTTCGGGTTCATCAGCAGCCCGACCTCTCTGCCCCTGACGGTCGGGAAGTCGTGCGCCACGGGCACGTAAGGCTCGATCCTCACATGGTCCGTCTTGACGCCCAGGAACAGCTGCGTCATGACGGTGTTCCCCGCGACCGAGGCTGCTGATATATCCCATTCCGTAATGCGGCCCCTGTCCGCGCTAGCCCTCCTCAGGAGCGTGTCTATGCACGCGTTCACAGTATCCCTGGCGAGCCGCGTGAGCTCATCCATGCCATGCTCCTCGGCATGCATCATGCGCGCAATGACGTCCTCCCCGAGCGCGACCTGCTTGTTGTAGTCAGAAGCGGTCCCGAGCACCTCGCCAGTGAGGAGGTCCATGAGATTGACCACGATGGTCGTGGTGCCGATGTCTACCGCCACACCGAGGATGGTCTTGGAGGTGTCCCCCGGCTCGACCCTGATGAGCCCCGACACGTCGTCCAGGTTGGATATCGTGGCCGTGACCTTCCAGCCGTCCGCACGTACGGCCTCGGGGAGTTCCCTGAGTGTCTCGAGCGGAACCTCATACCCCTTCCAGCCCACACCCTTCAGGACACGCTCCAGGTCCGCGGTGTTGTCCGTCAGCGTCGGTGGGTTGAGCTCGGCGTATCTCTTCCTGACCCACGGCCTAGCCTTCTTCGGGGGCCGCTCGACGGATTCGGTGACTATCTGGTGCTTTCCCAGTCTGGATCTGGGCAGGACCTCGACCAGGAGGTCCCCTTGGACGACAGTCGTGCAGGCCAGCACGACTCCGGTGCGCCTGTCCTCATCGGTCAGCACTGGAGAGTCCTGGTGTGCGGACTTGCCTGATGGGCGCACCTTGCACCTGCCGCACTTGCCCTCTCCCCCACACACGGCGTCTATCTGCACGCCTGCCTGCCTGGCGGCCTCGAGCACCGTCGTGCCTGCGACGACCTCCGCAGACCTGCCGTCCGGTCTGAAGACGACCCTGACCTTCGCCTGTTCCTCCATGAGCATCTGGCCTGGTATGGGGTTGAACCGCATGCGCGGGTATTAACGTTGGGTCGCGCAAGGCGTGTCAGCCCTTCCCATGCGAATGTTTGATATGCGCATACGTTCTATTCGCCCGCAATGGGGGGTTGACGTTTGATAGTTGTGGGAGAGAGGATCAACGGGCAGTTCCCGCTGGTGTCGAAAGCGATCGATGCCAGGGACGCGAAGTTCATACAGGATCTCGCTGCGCAGCAGTTGAACGCGGGTGCGAACATGCTCGATGTGAACACCGGCCCCGGGAGGGATGACGGTCCCGAGGCGATGGCATGGCTCGTAAGGTCCATACAGGACTCGCACGACGTGCGCCTCGCGATAGACTCCCCTGGTCTGAAGACCCAGGAGGCTGGCCTGAGTGCGTGCAAGCATGTCCCGCTCATCAACTCGACCACGGCCGAGGAGAAGAGGATGGAGAAGTTCTTCCCATTGGCACTCCAGCACGACGCGGACATCGTGTGCCTCACGATAAACGAGAAGGGCATCCCGAACTCGGTCGATGGCAGGACAGAGGTCGCGATGGTCCTGATGGCGACCGCCATGGACAAGGGGCTCGACCCCACGAAACTGTATCTGGATCCTGTGGTGCTGCCGATAGGGGCGGCTCAGGACCAGTGTCCGGTCGTGTGCGAGGCCGTATCGGCCTTCAGATGCCTGAACACTCCTTCGCCCAAGACCCTGGTGGGCCTGAGCAACGTGTCCAGCGGCGCCGACGAGAGGAGTCTTCTGAACAGCACATACCTCACGATGCTCCTTGGGCGCGGTCTGGACGCGGCCATTGTGGACCCGCTCGACGAGCAGCTCATGAGGTGCGTGAAGGCCTCGGACGTGCTCCTGAACAAGAAGTTGTATGCCAACTCGTTCCTGCACGCCTGAGGTAGGCCGGACCATGCCCGAGCAACTGGCAGGAGACCAGGAGGCCCTCAGGCTCGCTTGGGACGAGGCCGCGCGCCGGGACTTGGCGAAGCTCGCTCTAGAGTCGGGATCGAGCTGGGACGGCGTGTCGCTGCGCGTCAAGCTGATGGGCCGCGAATGCATGGTCAGCCCGCAGTCCCGCGCCATGACATATTCAGACGACAGTTCCACGGTCAAACCTCACGTCCAGGTCCTGGTGCTTCACTATCTTCTGGGCGCGGGCAAATCCGAGCCCACGGGCGAGATGGTCACGTTCAGAGAGTTTCAGGGAGGCGATTTGTACTTCCCTGCGTACAAGAAGCGGACACTCGATATCATAGTCTCCAGGTTCGGCGCGGACCCCGAGGGGCTGAGGCACGCAGGAGAGCTGCTCGGCGCCGTCCCGTTGGGCAAGGCGACCGTCTCGTTCAGGTCGAAGTTCTTCCCGAAGCTCGATGTCGACCTCCTGATGTGGGTCGGGGACGACGAGGTCCCCTCTTCCGCGAACATCCTGTTCGATTCGTGCGCCTCGCGGATGCTGTCGACTGAGGACATCACGGTCGTGGCGGGCACCCTCTGCTACAGGGTGGTCGCGCTGTCGAAGTAGCCGGGCCGGTCGCTCCGCACCCTCAATCTTTTAAGTACTGACTCCCCCTCGGCCGGCAAGTGTTATAGAGTAGCGTGGCAATCAGGGTCAGGTCTTAGCCGGGGGTAGGGGAAATGAGCCTCAAGCATGGAAAACTCTTGTTCTGCATCGCCGTAGTGATCGCATTCGCCGTCCCGAGCGCATCCGTCGCTGTGCCCGAGGCAGATGATGTGCCGACGACCGACGACGGCAAGGAATGGACCTTGCTCATGTATTGGGACGCGGACAACAACCTCGAGTTCTGCACCGAGTTCGCCATCGAGACATGGACGGCGGCGCTCGCCTCGAACGAGGAGGTCAACCTCGTGGCGTACGTAGACATACTGTCCGTGAACGGGACGTGGATATACGACGTCCACGACGGCGAGTGCGAGACGGTCGAGGAGTGGGACGAGCTGAACTCGTCCGACCCCGCGACTCTGGAGAGGTTCATCACCTACGGCCTCGAGAACTACCCCGCCGAGAAGACCCTGCTCGTGATACAGGACCACGGCTACTCATGGCGCGGTGTCTGCCTGGACGAGACAGACGGCGGTGGCATCATGCTCATCGACGGCATGGCCCAGGCAATCAGGGACGCCAGGGACTCCAACTATGGGAAGGGAGTCGATGTGCTCGCTCTCGATGCGTGCAGCGTCGCGACCATGGAGATAGCATACGAGCTTCGGGAGACTGTTCCATGGTTCGCGGCCTCCCAGCTAGTGGTGCCGTACGACGGCCTGCCATACGAGATGATCATCGATGCGCTCGTGGCGGAGCCAGAGACTTCCCCGGGCGACCTCGCATACGACATGGTGGACATGTACATGGAGTACTACAGCTCCACGACCCTGTACGAGCACATCTACCCATACGACCAGGACTTCGTCGCGCTATCCGCGTTCGATATGTCGTTCATGGACGAGCTCGGTGCCGCGTTCATCGAGATGACTGAGCTCCTCGAGCCGCTCATCGCCGACAACGCTGATGTGATCAAGGCCGCATGGGACTACTCACTCGTGGGCAAGTGGGCGAACATCGGCGGATGGGAGTACCTCCCGGACGCGTACTCGCTCTTCGGGGGCATGATGGGCATAGACGAGGACCTGGATGACGCCATACTCGAGTTCCAGGCGGCGTTCGACGCGGCGCTCGTGAACGAGGGGAACAGCTGGAGGTTCGAGGAGGTGCCCAACGGGCTCAACATCAACTTCCCGCCCAGCCTCGCGACGTACGACTCAGAATCATGGAAGTGGGCGATGCAGTTCGTGTACCACGACATAGGCCTGGACCTGGTCGATGAGTCACGCTGGTACCAGTGCCTGATGGAGTACTACTTCTCCGCTCCGGGGAACCAGCAGTGCGTGAACCATGTCATCGGATGACGGACCGACCTCGGAGCGGATGCGATGAGGTTCCGTGAGATGAAGCTCATGTTGTGCGTGGCCGTAGTGGCTGCCTTCGCACTCCCGGGCGCGTCGGCCGCGGCGCCGGTCCTCCAGGAGGATATGGCGGTCGACGATGGCAAGGAGTGGACGCTGCTCGTCTACTGGGACTCGGACAACAACCTCGAGCCGTGCGCCGAGTTCGCCATCGAGACATGGAAACCCGCGCTGACGTGCGACGACGAGATCAACCTCATCGTCTACATGGACCTCTTGTCGGTGAACGGCACTTGGATATACGACATACATGAGGGCGAGTGCCACACCGTGGAGACGTGGGAGGAGCTCAACTCATCCGACCCCGCGACACTCGAGCGATTCCTCGACTACGGCCTCGCGAACTACCCCGCGAAGAAGACGATGCTCGTCATGCAGGACCACGGGTACGCGTGGCGCGGCCTGTGCAGGGACGAGACCGATGGCAACGGGATCATGCTCATCGACAGCATGGCGAGTGCCATAAGGAACGCGACGGCCGCAAGCGGCGCAAGAATCGACATTCTCGCGCTCGACGCGTGCGCTGTCGCGACCATCGAGATAGCATACGAGCTCAGGGACACGGTCGGCTGGCTCGCCGCCTCGGAGCTGTTCGTGCCAGACGACGGTCTGCCATACGACATGATGCTGAGGGCGCTCGTGGCCTATCCAGAGATGACCCCAGGCGAGTTCGCCCACGACATGGTCGACATGTATATGGAGTACTACAGCTCGAAGACGCTCTATGAGCACATGCACCCGTATGACCAGGACTTCATGACCTTCTCGGCGTTCGACCTGTCGCTCGTCGACGAGGTGGGTGCGACGTTCATTGAGATGACCAAGGTGCTGGAACCACTCGTGGCCGACAACACGGACGCTGTCCAGGCCGCCTGGAACCACGCCTTCGTGACCGTCCGGCAGAGCATGGGGGGCTGGGAGTTCGTACCGTCCGCGTATACGCTCTTCGCCGACCTGAAGGGGCTCGACAGCGGCCTTGACGGCGCGATAGATTCGTTCGTGGGCGCCTTCGACGCGGCTCTTGTGAACGAGGGCAGCAGCACGAGGTTGGGTGACGCGCCGACAGGGCTGAACATCTACTTCCCGCCCTGCCTCGCGAATTACAACTCAGCGGCGTGGGAGTGGGCGAAGCAGTTCGTGTACCACGACATAGGTCTGGATCTGGTCGATGAGTCACGCTGGTGTCAGTGCCTGATGGAGTACTACTTCTCAGCGGATGGGTTGCAGAACCGTCCGAACCAGGTGACGCAGCTGGTCACTGGGTGAAGGTCTCGCCCTTCTCGTACTTCTCCCTCAGGTGCTTCAGGACGATCTCCCTGTCGCGCCTGAGGTGGCTCTCGTACCAGACCTTGATCACGTCGGCGAGGACCTCGTGATACTTCTTCTCCTCGAACTTCGTGACCGGCGTGTCGATGAGTGTGTAGTTGCTGAATATCCTCTTCCAGCCGGCGTACTTGTAGTAGTGCTCGCCCTCGCAGAACTCGAATGCGATCCTGAAGTGCGTCTGGCTGTCGACGCTGTAGAACCACGCCTTGAGGGAGTCGCCCACGCGCCCCTGGCTCCTGTCCGTGAGGGAGACGTTGTCTACGCCAGCGAAGTTGAAGTCGGGCTTCAAGTCCCACTGGTCAGGGTACACGACGAAGTGCGCGAATGTCTGCGGGTCGGGCACCATCGTGAAGTGCACGTTGATCTTGTTGAACCTAGCCCAGATCCTGAAGAAGTCGTTGAGCAGGTTCCTGTTGACATCTGTCTTCTGAGTGCTCTGCTCGACGAGGTTGTCTGTAATCTGGAGCGTCTTCTTCTCGAGTTCTTCGTCCAGCTGTGCGAACCAGTCGGCATCCTTCTCTTCGGCCTTGGCCATGCGCATCCCTTTCTAATGGGCATGAGATTACATGAATATAAGGCTTTGGTATTTATTCGTACCATCGATTATTTTTCTGGCTACCCCTATTTCAGTGGGTCGGGGCACGGTCCGTCCGAGGGGGCCTCCACGGCAACCTAGAAGTACGGACAAAGGTTACCGAGGACGAGGATCCGATGGGCTTCTGGGATCAGTTGATAGACCTCCTGTCGCAGCACGAGGCCGACCCCGTGGTCTACCTCCTGCTCTTCTTCGTCTTCTGCATCCTCGCGGCGATCATACTCCCTATCCCGATCGAGATATTCCTCGTGATAGACCCGACCGTGCCGTTCGCACTCAAGGCTCTCGTCATGGGTCTGGGGAAGGGCACGGGCGCAATAGCGGTGTTCTACATAGGGCCGGCGATCGAGCCCGCAATCAGGAGGTTCTCGAAATGGCGCTGGTTCAAGTGGCTCCTGGACATGTGCGAGAAGCTGGTACGCAGGTTCGGCTCTCTTGGGCTGTACATCATCATGTCCATCCCGGGGATGATCGACACCATCCCTCTCTATCTGTTCTCGATACTGAACAAGGAAGGACACTTCATGACCCTGAGGGACTTCGTGATTGCGAACGTGCTCGCAGGGATCAACAGGGCGATGCTGATATACACGCTGTTCTTCGTGTTCGGGATAGAGATGTTCGGCTGATAGCCGTGCGCAAGCATTTATCCCCGGCAGAATGATAGTGGGGCTGGACCCAGGAGGCACCTCTGGATGGAAGTGAACGCACCCGAGGCGGGGCTGCCGATCGAGCGCGACATGATCATGGTCATAGGACTGCACCAAGTGATTGTCAGGCGCCACGGGGCAAGGCCCATCAGGTTGAGGTTCGTCCTCGATTCCCAGAGGGCGAGAGGTATAGACGGTCACTTCGAGATGGAGTACGATCTCGTCGACGGCTCGACCCTCAAAGTGCACTGCAAGCTCCAGGGCAGGTCGATGTTGTTCAAGGTCACCAGGGGGGCGGGACAGCTCAACTACTCAGTGGACATCGACAAGTACGTGGACGAGGACCTCGTGCCGCTCTCGATCCCCGATTATGAGGACATGGTCCGGCACTGGCTCTCGGACTGAGCTCATGTGATCTTCTGGACGGTGTTCAGGATCACGAGGTTGTTCTCCATGTCGAGCTCGAACATCTTGTGAGGCACGGTCGTCATCCTCATCTTGGGGATCCCGAGGTAGTGCCTCGTCCTGTCGCCCGCGCGCTCGGTCCTGAGCTCCATGATGCCATCGAAGTCATGGGCCATCATGCTGAACAGTTCCTCGCGGACACCTATCGGGAAAGTGTGGAACACGACGGTCTCGAACGCCCTCAGGTCAGAGAACGCGCGCCTGCCCCAGCGCATGATCTCGGTCGGGGTCTTCTTCGTGAGCGTCCCGGGGACGCTCTCGCACACGGCCCTGAGGCCTTTGAGGTTGGACATGCGCTCGACCGCGGTGGCGAGGCCGTCCTGGAGCATCCGCTCGTCGTCGACCTCGGGCACGGCTATGATCTTCTTCTGGATCTCCTGCTCGACGCCCATGCCGGACGTGCGCTTCTGCATGGAGTAGCAGTCCAGTATGATGAGCTGGTCGTTCGCCACGGGCTCGAGGATGTCGAACCCCTGCTGACTCATGCTCCTCACGAGGCTCGCGACCGGTCTCGAGAGGCAGCAGTATATCGCGGGGAAGCCATGGTTGAGCCCCTCGGCCACGAACTGCTGCAGGATGCACTCGGTGTAATTGGTCGGCTCCGCCCTGAGGGCTATCGTGGAGTTGGTCGGGATGCCTCCCTGGAGGATGCTGTCGAGGCCCATTATCCCACAAGGTATCCGTGCGATTATCATCGGTTCCCGGTGAGGCATCGGTTAGCTGCGTATTTCCGCTTTGCTCCCAGAAGCGCCCCAGATGAGGGTCACCTGGTGGGAGGGGCCTCGATTATGGGCTCCTCCTCCTTCTGCGTGAACCTCAGGATGAACACGGCTGCTATGACCAGCACGACACCGAGGCTCTGGAGCGCGTCCACGGACTCCGCTATGAATATCACTGCGAGGATGACGCCTGATACGGGCTCTATGCCCGCGATCATGCTCGCCCTGCTCGCCTCTATGTGCCTCAGTGCGATCATCGCGACGACGAACCCGAACGTGCCAGGCAGGAGCCCGATCAGGAATATGTACAGCCACGCGTCCAAGGACAGCGGGTTGTCTATGATGGAGAACGGGTTCACCACCAGAAGGAGTCCGGGGATCATGAGCAGGGTCATGTACAGCGCGAGGGTGTTCGATGAGTACACGAGCAGGAGCTTCTTGGCCCACACATAGTACACGGTGGCCGCGAACGCGGTGAAGAGGCCCAGGGCGACCCCCCATATGTTCAGCCGTATCGCCTCGAGGTCGTATGCCTCGGCGACGAGCACGCACCCCAGGAATGTCAAGGGCAGGGCGACCATCTTCGATGTGGTCATCTTCTCCCCGAGCAGGAACACGGATGCGACCGTGACCATGCTCGGATACGAGTACAGAAGGACCAGCGCAGTCGAGACGGATGTGAGGTTGATGGCGTTGTACCACGCGAGCGAGAAGAGCGTCCCCGTGATGACGGCGAACACAGTGAGCACGGGCAGGTCCCTGACCCTTATCTTGAACGCTCCCCTGTCGAGCACCATCAGGATCGAGACGAGTATGACCGCAGACGCGAGCGTGCCGAAGAGGGCGATCTGGTTCGCTGTGGCCCCAGCATCTATGGCGAGAACCGTCAGCGTGCCGGACGTGCCCCACATGACGGCCGCGAACGCCATCATGCCGTACGCCAGGTTCTTGGATATCTTCATGGATGATGCCCTCCCGGCCGAGGGTATGCCGATGCCTCTGATGAAGCTATGCCACGTTCCGGGGTGGGGGAGGCGACGGAGCAAAGGTGGGGGAAGGTATATAACGGCGCTAAATGTTGAGGGATTCGCGCAGGGAGGAGAGGCATGGCGAACACCTCGGGTGGTATTTCCAGAGTGATGATGAGGGTGGTCGTGTCGATGTCCATCATGGTCATCCTCGCGTCGTCGGTCGCGATCACGTTGGCGCCGTCCGCCAGGGCGGCGACCATCAATGTCTCGATGGATGGCAATGAGTTCTTTCCGGGGGACATCACCATCGACGTCGGCGACACGGTCACATGGACCAACAACGACCTGGTCCTGCACTCCGCGACAGAGGATGGCGGGCTGTGGGACACAGGTTCTGTGTCCCCGGGAAACTCCGCGAGCATCACGTTCACGGAGGGTGCGACATACTCTTACCACTGCGAGTTCCACGCGTTCATGACCGGGACGATAACAGTCGGCACCCCCATCCCCGAACTATCGAGCCCTTTCGCGCTCTTCGGGATTCTCTTGTTGACGGTATCACTCATTGCGGTGCTCAGGTCGAGACGGAAGTAGACTTCATGGGTCGCCCGAGCGCCATCAACATGACAACAGCTGCGAGGGCCATGACGGCGCCGTATGCGAAGGTGGCCCACGCCCCTGAGGAATCCCACAGCAGGCCCGCGACAATCCCTCCTGGAAGCATGACGAGGCCAACGGCGGCATGGAACGCGCCCAGTGCGGACCCCCTCAGGTTTGCCGGGGCGATATCGACCACATGCGCCTTCAGGACGCCCTCCGACGACCCTTTGTAGACTCCGAACAGGGAGAACCCGATGGCCAGCAGGAGAAGGGAATCCGCCATCGCCATGACCACCGATGTCAGGGCGAACAGGAGGAACGACGCGGCTATGACCGGCTTCCTGCCGATTCTGTCCGAGAGGCTTCCGAAGGGCATCGATACGACCACGAAGACGATGTTGAATAGGACGTACAGTAGGATCGTCGTGACGTCGGACATTCCAGATTCCTGCGACTGGAGTATGAAGAACGCATAGCTTATCTCACCGACGTAGAACGTCATAACGACTAGGATGACGAGCCAGAAATCCCTCCCGAGGCTTCTGAACTCGGCTGCGAACCTGCCTCTTCTGACTCTCCCAGTGGCTTCTTTGTCCTTCACCGCGAGGACGACGAGGACACCGGCGAACGCCGGGAGAGTGGCGAAGATGAAGATGAGTCTGTACGCGGCAAGCTGCTCCATGCTGGCGGCGTAGGCCAATATGATGAGGGCGATTATTGGCCCTATCACCGCGCCCGTCGAATCCATGGCTTTGTGGAACCCGAACGCCTTTCCCATTCTATCTGGTGCCGTGGAGTCCGCAATCAATGCATCTCTGGGAGCGCTCCTGATGCCTTTGCCTATCCGCTCGGTTATCCTGATGCCAAGGACCTGCCATGGCATCGCAGCGACTATGAGCGCGGGCTTGACCGCGGCGCTTGCACCATATCCGCCCAACACGAACGGCTTCCTCCTGTCGAACTTGTCCGAATACCATCCGGAGGCGACCTTGAGGAGCGATGCGGTGGTTTCCGCGGCTCCCTCAATGAGCCCAATGACCAGTCCTGTGGCACCTATGGCCGTGAGGAAGAGCGGCAGTATAGGATAGATCATCTCACTGCTCATGTCTGTGAGCAAGCTAACTACGCCCAGGACTAGCACGTTCGTGCTGACACCGGAGATCAGTCTCCTCTTCGTCTTCGACATCTTCTCCGAGTCCCGATTACCCATCTTCGAAGGCATGTGACCGTCGTCAGCCATTGTCAGGATATAACTCTTGCATCGCGGCTGAATCTCTTGAACGGGAACCTCCTTATGTCTCGCACGTCCTTTCTGCTAGCGGGTGTGCAAACACGAGACTGCTTGGCGCAGAGCTGGAGCCGATTGTTGCGATGGTCATCGTCGGTGAGACGCTGCTCGCGGTCTTATTTCCTGTGGCTATCGTGTTCGCGGCCAGGCACAAAGGTCTCATGCACCACTATGTCATGCTGACGGCATTCCTTGTCGATGCCTTGCTGCTTAAGATGATCATGGTTGCGAGGTTGATGGACGGCGCCTGGGGCGAGTTCCCATGGACCTACTTCGACACCATGCTCCCGCATGTCCTCGCTGCCACCGCCTCCGATGTCCTTGGCGTGCTGACGATATATCTCGGTTTCAGGCACCGCGTGCGGAATGCGAAGGGGATGTTCCTCCCTGCCAGAGGTATGATGCACAGGGTGTCTGGCGCCATGTTCATTATCTCTTGGTACACATCCCTCATCCTTGGCATGTCGGTCTTCTCATTGACCTACTACTGATCCCGAGAGGCTTATGGGGGACGAACTCGATTGGGTGACTGCGATGACGAAGAATCCGATGGTCCTGGACCTGCGCTCAAGATTGAGGAATGCCGCGACCAGGAGGCGCGCTGCTGCGTTCGGGGTGGCCTCTGTCGACGCCGCGGACGCGTTGCCGAGAGTCAAGATAGGGTTCAACGTCAACAGGTGGACCGAGCCCATCAGGAAGAGCATGCCCGAGGCCAAGAGCGCGATAGTGTTCGGGATCCCCTCCGCCGATGATGCCGACGAGCTCGAGGTCAAGAGGTCATCCGGATACATATCATACCCTGGATACCTCCCGTTGAGCATCATCGCGCGGGACCTGATCGCAATCCTGAAGAACGAGGGCTGGAGGGCGGCCTATCCCTCCGAGCTCGTGCACAACAAGAGCCTTGCGGTCCTCGCGGGCATAGGCAACTACGGCAAGAACTCACTGATCATATCGCCGAAGCACGGCCCATGGCTCAGGTTCGGGGTCGTCGTCACGGACGCTCCTCTGCAGCCGGACACGCCGTTCACGGAGGACCTGTGCGGGAAGTGCACGAGATGCATCAGGGCGTGCCCCGCCGGCGCCCTGAAGCCGTACGCAGTGGATCCTGACAGGTGCCTCGTCGGCGCTGGCGAGTTGGAGAATCCTCCGAAGGCGCTGGCGCCCCTGCTCTCGAAGCACGA
Source organism: Thermoplasmata archaeon (assembly GCA_041304525.1). Classification (GTDB taxonomy): domain Archaea; phylum Thermoplasmatota; class Thermoplasmata; order UBA10834; family UBA10834; genus UBA9653. The sequence continues at coordinate 23,718 of JBFYNF010000073.1, forward strand.
GCCGAAGCTGACCCCGCGGACGCGCGTCATGTGCACCGAGTGTCAAATGGCATGCCCCTACACGCCGACCGAGCGGAAACGCATGGTGTTCTCTCTCGAGCATGATGTGAAGAGGAAGTCCGGAGTGCGCCCCCGGCGGGCCTAGGGTCTGAGTGTGAACCCGACCGACTTCAGGACGTTCTCGGAGTCGCCGAAGTGCTTCGCGAACGAGCGGAAGTACAGCAACTCCTCCTTCGTCCTGA
>JBFYNF010000074.1:0-5392 GCA_041304525.1 Thermoplasmata archaeon
GCTCTTCAAAGGGGAGAAGAAGAGGGCGAAGCGGGTCGTGGTCACATATCCGTGGCTCGTGCCCGACATCAGGGGCCAGGTCATACAGAAGACCACGGTCCTCGCCGCGGACATACCGTTCCACTTCAGGTTCCTCTATGACAACGACCTCGGCTCATGCGTCCGCGTGTTCGGGGAGCAGTTCGAGGACTCGCGGTATCGGACGGACATCGTGGTGAGGGCCGAGCGGTTCGAGACGATCAAGCCATTCAGGCCGAGCCTTAGGACGATGAGCTTCGACATCGAGACCAGCCTGAAGGCACCCAGGATATTCACCATATGCTGCGTCGTCAAGGACGGGGACAAGGTCGACAGCAGGAGCTTCGAGGGGGACGAGGCCCAGATGATCAAGGCCTTCTCCGAGTACATAATCGAGTCCGATCCCGACGTGATAACCGGCTACAACATCGACGGGTTCGACATCCCGCAGATCATGCAGCGCGTGTCCGCGCTCAAGCTGCCAGAGCTGGCCTGGGGCAGGTTCCCGGGAACGATACAGCAGTACAACAAGCGGTTCTGGTGGTGCGAGGGCAGGGTCATCATAGACGCGTGGTGGGCCGTGAAGAAGGTCATGAAGCCGAAGCAGGAGACGTTGAACGCGGTCTCCAAGCTACTCCTGGGCGAGGAGAAGCACGACGTGGACCCGAAGAAGATGGACGAGGAGTGGGCCGCGGACAAGGTCAAGGTCATCAAGTACTGCGTCCAGGACGCCCACCTGGCGCTCAGGGTGCTGGAGAAGATCGCCATGCTCAACAGGAGCATGGACCTGGCGGCCGTGTCGAAACTGCCCCTGGACGATGTGGTCAACGGGACGACATCCCAGCTCATCGACTCGATACTCATCAGGCTCGCGGACAGGAACAATGTCGCGGTCCCGATGACGACGAGGAACTACGAGGACACGGAGGCGATCGAGGGAGGGTACGTGCACGACATCAAGTCGGGCCTGCACCACTGGGTCCTCACACTGGACTTCAGGAGCATGTACCCCAGCACCATCATATCGAAGAACATCTGCTTCACGACCCTTCACCCGGACGGCACGATTGTATCGCCCTCAGGCGCGAAGTTCCTGGACAAGTCCGTCAGGGTCGGCCTGCTGCCTGGCATACTCGAGGACCTGATGAGGGAGCGGGCGGCGACCAAGAAGGCCATGAGGGAGGCGAAGACGCCGGACGAGGCGGACTACTACAACGGCCTCCAGGAGGCCATCAAGATACTCATGAACTCGTTCTACGGCGTGCTCGCATCGTCGTTCTACAGGTTCACGGACCCGAGCATAGGTGCGAGCATCACTTCCTTCGCCAGGGAGGCGACCAAGGACCTGATCAGGAAGCTGGAGTCGGAAGGCCTTGAGGTCATCTACTCCGATACGGACTCGGTCTTCTTCCTCTCGCCGCACAAGGAGCTCGACGCGTCCGTGAAGTTCGGCCAGCAGATCGCAGAGCGGTTCTCCAAGGGCGGCATGGTGCTCGAGTTCGAGAAGATCATGGAGCCGTTCTTCTCCCACGGCATGAAGAAGAGGTATGTGGGCCGCATGGTCTGGCCCAGGAAGGAGCTCGTGGTACGTGGGTACGAGATGCGCCGGACGGACTCCTTCGACCTGCAGAGCGAGACGCTCCAGTCCGTGTTCGAGAAGATACTGGACGACGACATGGAGGGCGCGGTCGTGCTCACGCGGTCCGTAATCGAGAACCTCCTCACCGGGAACGTGGACCCGTCGAGGCTAGTGATATCCCGCACCGTGCGGAACTTCGACGACTACAAGGCTAGCGACCGCATGGTGAACGTGCGGGCGGCGAAGAAGCTCCAGGAGATGGGGTACGAGTTCCAGCCAGGGATGAAGGTCTCGTGGGTCGTCACGGACGGCAAGCGGTCTCCGAACGAAGTAGAGCCCTGGGTCGAGGGCAGGGAGTTCAAGGCCAAGCCAGACTACAAGTACTACGCGACGAGGCTGGCGGCCACGATCTCCAGGGTGACGGACTCCTTCGGCTGGGACCAGAAGTCACTCGTGACGGGGGCGCAGCAGGTCACATTCAAGGACAACGACTTCGAGAACAAGAGGGCCGCGAAGGTCGCGGCGCAGCCGAAGAAGACGGACAAGAAGCTCAACCTGGACGACTTCATGTGATCGGACGGCAGACTTGTTCGCCGTCAACGGCTAGTCGCTGGTGGGGTATGAGGTGCCGACGAGGGACATCCGCATGGCTGACGCTTGGGAACTGACAATCGCATACGACTCCGAGGGGAACCAGGGCTTCCAGACCGGCTGGGGCTTCTCCGCGGTCGTCTCCAGGGGCGGGCGCATGGTCCTGTTCGACTGCGGCTGGGACGGGCACATGCTCCGGTACAACCTCGGCCGCATGGGCATCTCGTTCGCGGAGATCGACAAGGTCGTGATATCGCACGCGCACTGGGACCACCTGTCCGGCCTCACTGAGGTCATGTCCGAGCCGATGAGGTCGGATGACCTGGAGGTCTTCGTCCCGGCGGCGTTCTCGGACAACCTCAAGAAGGAGATATCGAGGAAGGCCCAGCTCAGAGAGGTCGACGGGCCGACCGAGATAATCCCTGGCGTCATGTCGACGGGCCAGCTCGGGGACCCGCTCAAGGAGCAGTCGCTCGTCATCGTCGACGGGGACAAGGGCGGGGTGCTCACGGGTTGCGCCCACCCGGGACTGGGCGTCATACTGGCCCGCGCGAGGGAGTTCGCCCGTCCATCGTGGCTCGTGGGCGGGCTCCACGGCGCGAAGACCGCCTACCTGCCGGCCGACCTCGACAGGCTGATCCTCTGCCACTGCACGCGTGAGAAGGCCGAGATGATGTCGGCGTTCCCTGGTAAGGCGTCCATCGGCAGGGTCGGGGACAAGTACCGCCCGTGACACGCTCAGCACCCTTCGCGTCGATGTGCCCTGTACGCCAATCATTAAATAGATATGTCTGATTGGGGCGCAAACTTGATATAATTAGGCTCACTATCTGTCATCATGCACTCCCCCCCACGCGGCCGCCGCCGAGGACGGAGATGGATCGACTGGGTCCCACCCGCGGACCTCTACTACCCCAGGGTAGCCTCAGGCACTCCCACTGGCATGACGAGGATCTCCATCGAGGAGATGGAGGCTCTCAGGCTCGTGGACATGCTCGGGCTTCCTCATGAGGAGGCAGCTGCCATGATGGGCGTGTCCCGCAAGACGCTCTGGAGGGACCTCGTCCTGGCCCGCAGGAAACTGGTCGAGGCGATCATCAACGGCTGGGCGATTCAGATTTCCGGCGGCGACTACGTCAGACGGGGGAGCGAGGAAAAAGGAACGTGATATGATGTTCGGAGGATACGGACGAGGGTGGAGACACAGGAGAATGTACTACGCCACCGGCATCCCCGGCTACGGAAGGGGCAGGTGCGGTTGGGGCTACCCAGCGCAGGTGCCTCCTGAAGTGGAGTACCCTGAGCCGAGGACCGGCTTTCGGCCGGAGTACGGCCCGGGTGCGCCGGAGCTCAGCAGGGAGGAGGAGCTGAGGATGCTGGAAGAGGAAGAACTGATGCTGAAACAGGACCTCGAGGACCTGACCAAGGCCCTAGCGGACCTGAGGAAGAACGAAAAAAAGGAGGTGAACAAGTAATGCCAGGTGGAGACAGGACCGGACCATGGGGCTACGGCCCCAGGACTGGACGGGCCATGGGCTACTGCTCTGGGTATGACATGCCCGGATTCATGAACCCATACGGCTACGGAGGCGGAGGCCGGTTCGGATACGGTCCCGGCCGTGGCCGCGGCTTCGGTCGCGGGTTCGGCAGGGGCTTGAGGTTTCGAGCCGCGTATGCGCCGCCGATGGTGAGCGCCCCGTCCAGCGAGGACGAGCTCGCGTACCTGCAGGAGATGCAGAAGTCGCTCGAGCAGGGCCTCGACGACGTCAGGAAGAGGCTCAAGGAGCTCTCCGAAACGGTCGAGAAGAAGTGACCTAAAACCCTTTTCCCTTTGATTTATCCCATCGGACCGCCGCCAGGCGTGCCTTTCAGCCGAATGTGGCATATCCCAGGACCGCGATGGGTGCGCATGGCCAGCGAGGACCAGACAGAACGACCGTGCGAGCAGGCCCTCGCATTCGGGCCGGTCCCTTCCAGGCGGCTAGGCATGTCCATAGGTGTCAACGTGGTCCCTAGGAAGGTGTGTTCATACAACTGTGTCTACTGCCAATTGGGCAGGACGACCAAACTAACGGTCGAGAGGAGGGCGTACACGCTGACGGACCCGATCGTCCAGGCTGTCGAGGAGAAGCTGGCACAGGCGCCTCATACGGACTACGTGACGGTCATCGGTGACGGTGAGCCTACCCTCGCCTCCAACCTGGGCGAGGTGCGCGGCCGGATAGCCAGCGGATGGTCAGGCAGGACAGCGCTCCTTACGAACGGCTCCCTGCTGTGGATGAGCGAGGTCAGGTCCGCGGCCGCAGGTTTCGACGTCGTGCTGCCAACGGTTTCTGCCGGAGACCAGGCGACCTTCCGCAGGCTTCACAGGCCGCACGTCTCCATCTCATTCGACAGATGCGTCCGCGGGCTGAGATCGTTCTGCGCGGACCATGCGGACAAGACCTGGGCGGAGGTGATGCTCGTGAGGGAGATCAACGACTCTCTGAAATCACTGCGCGCCATCGGCGCCCTCGTCAAGGAGCTCGGTCCAGCCGAGGTGCACCTGACCGCGCCCCTCCGTCCCCCGTCCGTGTCGACTATCCAGCCACCTACGAGGGAGTCGGTCGAGCTAGCGCTCCGCGAGATACCCGGTTCTGTGGACTTCACGCATCCGGAGACATCGGAGATGCCCGAGTCCCGTGCCGACCCGGTGCGACACCTGGTCGACATCACGGGCACGCACCCTCTCCGACGCGCCCAGGCCTTGGACGTACTCGCGAACTCTGGCATGTCGGCACGGGAGGCTGACGAAGCACTGGATTCGCTGGTCCGATCGGGCGCCGTCATCGCCCTGGCACGCCAGGGCGAAGTGTTCTATGTGCGTGGCAAGCCCGGAGCCCGTCCACAACACGTTTAAATACCCCTACCCTTTTGTTCCGGTTCGCAGCGGTGAGACCGCCTCGGTCTCGCGAGGGGATGTGCGCCCCGAGAGCGTGAACCCTTAACGGCTGGATGTGACACGATGGCAGAAGAGGCTAAGTCAGCTCCCAAGAAGGAGCGCAAGGTGAAGACGCCGGCGGAGGCGCCGGCAGCGGCTCCGGCACCCGCGCAGGCGGCCGCGATTGTTGTGAAGAAGGGCGGGCCCGCCAAGGGCATGTACCATTACATCGGCGAGGCCTGGAAGGACGTCGACAGCGAGCAGATGAAGCGGCTGATGTGGCA
>JBFYNF010000075.1:0-4042 GCA_041304525.1 Thermoplasmata archaeon
GCTCGCGCCCGCGTTCAGGGGCCTTGGAGACCCCTCCCTGGACCGATATGTGCGCACCCAGTATCAGCGCCTCACCTCGGAGTGTATCCCCTTGCCCGTAGATAACCGTGGCTCAGAAATCCATGGTGAAGAGGTAGGTGCCGTCGGCTGGCTGGGACGTTGCCGGGACGCCGCTCTTGTGCATGAGTGCGATCATGGCCACGTTGTCCCTCAGGACCTCCGCCGTGAACCCCTTGATCTTCTTGGTCTTCGCGACCTTCACGAGCGCCTGCATCAGGAATGTGCCTATGCCCTTGCCCTGCCACTCGTCGGCGACCAGGAACGCGATCTCCGCCCTTTGCGTCGCCGGGTTCAGGTGGTAGCTGCCGAGGCCGACGACCTTCTGTCTGGGCCGCGCGCCCCTAATCACGACGAAGGACATCTCCTTCTCGTAGTCTATGACGCAGAACTCCTGGAGCTGTCTGTGGGGCATCGACTTCAGCATGCTGAAGAACCTGTTGATGACCGCCTGGTCGCTCAGGTCGTAGAACATGTCGCTGAGCATCTCCTCGTCGGTGGGCATGATCGGACGGGCGAGGAGCTTCTGCCCGTCCTTCGTGGTCATCTTCGACTCGAGGTTCTCGGGGTAGACGCACGCCTCACTCTGGAGGAGCTGGTCCCCATAGATGTAGTGGAGCCTCTTGGCCTCCTCGAGGAGCTGTTTCCTGAACTTCGGGTGGGCGATGTTGATGAGCGCCATCGCGCGCTCGCGGATGTTCTTGCCGTGCAGGTACGCGACACCCCACTCGGTGACGACGTAGTGCACGTCGCCCCTGCTGGTGACGACGCCCGCGCCAGGCTGGAGTTGGACCGAGATACGTGACAGGGTGTCGTTCTTCGCGGTGGACGGGAGGGCTATGACAGGTTTGCCGCCCTTCGAACGCGAGGAACCCCTGACGAAATCGACCTGGCCGCCAATGCCGGAATAGAACATCGCGCCGAGGGAGTCGGCGCAGACCTGGCCCGAGAGATCGACCTCGATGGCCGAGTTGATGGCGACCATCTTGTCGTTCTGGGCGATGATGAACGGGTCGTTGGTGTACTCGGTCGGGTGGAACTCTATGCCGGGATTGTCGTCGATGAAGTCGTACAGTTTCTGAGTGCCTATGCAGAACGAGGCCACGGTCTTGCCCGGGTGGAGGGTCTTCTTGGCGTTCGTGATGACACCTTTCTCGACCAAGCCCATGAACCCGTCGGAGAACATCTCGGTGTGTATGCCTAGGTCCTTCTTGTCGGAGAGGAAGTAGAGAACGGAGTCCGGGATCGTCCCGATGCCCATCTGTAGGGTGGAACCGTCCTCGATCAGGGTGGCGACGTTCTTGCCGATGCGCTTCGCGACTTCGTCCGCGCGCTCGTCGTGCGAGTACAGGAGAGGGTTGTCGACCGCGACCGCGATGTCGATGTCGTCCATGTGGATGAAGCAGTCACCGAGCGCACGCGGCATCTGGTAGTTGATCTCCGCGAGCACCCTCGTCGCCGACTCCGCGGCCGACTTGACCACGTCGGTGGACACACCGTAGCTGCAGTAGCCGTGCTTGTCCGGCGCGGAGACCTGGATGAGGGCGACGTCTATCGGGTTCTGGCCGGTCCTGAAGAGTCGAGGTATCTCCGACAGGAAGACGGGGGTGTAGTCCGCCCTCCCCTCTGCGACGGCCTGCCTCGTGTTCGCCCCTATGAAGAACGCGTTGTGCCTGAACTGGTCGGTGAACTTCTCCTCGGTGTAAGGCGCCACGCCGAGGGTCATGATGTGCATGATGCGCGTGTCGGCCAGCCTGCCGGCGGAATCGATCAGCGCCTTGACGAGCGTCTGCGGTTCGGCTGCGCCAGACCCAATGAACACCTTGTCCCCGCGACGGACCGTGGAAATGATCTGCGGGACCGTCATGATCTTGCTCCTGTAACGGTCCTCCCAGTCAGCCATCATCCATGGCTTGCCCTTGGGTTTCGAGGTGGTCTTCTCAGGGGTCATGTGCGCACGGTTCATCGAACGTCCTCGCGGTTAAAGACATTTTGAACGTACAGAACTTGGCCTACGTTGTCACAGGATGTTCAGTGGAGAGGACGCCTGCGGCGATACTCGTGTCATCGGCCCGTTGAGAAATCGTGTTTCGACACGTGCCGATGTGGGCTCGTCAGGCAGATGCGAGTATGGCCTTGATCCCCTCGATCTCCTTCCCGATCCTGACCGTGGCCAGGGCCTTGTCCCGTATGGTCAACTCGGGATGCTCGGCTACGAACTTGTCCATGATCTCCGCGGGCGATGTCTGATGGAGCTCCCTCAGGACCTCCGCCCTGTACGGCGCCATCGTCTTCAGGAACGGCTCCAGGAGCTCGTACAGCTTGAGATCTCCGTCCAGCCAGACATCCATGTCCTCCTGATCTAGCTGTCCGAGGTTGTTGAGCAAGAAGCGCTGGACCGCGGTCTTCCATTCCACCTGCATCTGAGTGGCCTCCTGGCCGTCTGGCCGGGTGATTCCCGACCAGGTATATGACATTTCAGCAGAACACACCCTTGGACAGACAAAAGGTTCTAGAAAACCTCTGCCTTCTCCCAGATTGCTTAGGAGGTGGAGGACACTTGGCCAGGGGAAGGATAGAGATACTCAGCAGACACGACGTCGACCGCATCCACGGGACATCCATAAGGGTGCTCGAGAAAGTGGGCGTACTTGTTCACAGCCCTCTCGTCTCCGAGGCGCTCATCGAGGCCGGGGGAAAGAGGTCAGCGGACGGGACCAGGGTCCTCATGCCAGAAGGCACAGTCAAGGAAGCGCTCAGGACCGCCCCCAAGAAGATGACGCTGGCATCCAGGGACGGGAAGAACGACCTCACGATCCCCAGCGACAGGCTGTACGTGGCGAACGGTGGCGAGGGGGTCTACATGAAAGACATGGTCACCGGGGAGACCCGTCCTGCGAACTCGGACGACCTCCGCAAGTTCGCGATACTGTCGGAGGCGCTGCCCCAGGCAGACTTCTTCTGGCCGATGGTCGGGGCGCAGGAGCAGCCGGTCGAGCTCAAGGGCATCACCGAGGTCGATGTCTCGCTCAGGTACACGAGGAAGCACGTCCAGGCAATGGCCACGAACATGCAGGAGGCGAGGGACATGGTGGACCTCGCGGCGCTCCTGGTGGGCGGGAAAGAGGAGTTGACCAAGAGACCCATCATATCCGCGGTGGAGTGCCCGATCTCGCCGCTGACCTTCGAGCACGGCCTTGTCGAGGGGCAGTTCGAGCTCTCAAAGTGGGGCATACCGGTGGTCGCGATGTCGGCGGCAGTCGCCGGACTGACCTCACCCGTGACCATCGCGGGGACGACCGCACAGGTCAACGCGGAGAACCTCGCGAGCCTGGTCATATCGCAGACCGCGAACAGCGGTGCACCGTTCATCTACAGCAGCGACTCGTGTCCCGGAGACCTCCAGGGCGGGTCGATAGACTACTCGGCCCTCGAGGCCCCTCTCATGAGAGCCGCGTTCGGCCAGATGGGGAGGTCGTACGGCCTGCCGACGATGGTGACCGGCATCGGGACCGAGGGGCTTTCGGCCTCGCTCGCGAACGCGTGGGAAGGGGTCCCGCACGTAGCGTTGCAGACTCTCATCCCGTCAGACCTCGGCTCCGGTTTCGGAGGGGTCGACCAGGCCATGGGTGCGTCGACGGAGCAGTTCGTCGCAGACGCCTGGATCTGGGATGTGGCAAGGAACATAGGGCGCGACTTCGAATTCGACGATGCGGCCATCTCCTTCGAGACCATTCGCGACGCCGGCATAGACGGCAATTTCCTGAGCAAGAGGCACACCGTGACCCGGTTCAGGAAGGAGGCAGTCTCGACGACTATGCCCGCCGCGGCACCCGCAACCAGGGCGATGGAGAAGGAGAGGGGCGCACTCATAAGGAGGGCGAAGCTCGAGGCCGACCGCATGCTCGCGTCCGGGGGACAGGTCGTCTCCAAGGAGGAGGATGCGGCGATGGCGGAGCTCATGGGACGGATACGGGGTCGGTAC
>JBFYNF010000076.1:0-10557 GCA_041304525.1 Thermoplasmata archaeon
GTAGTTGGCGAACTCATCCTTGGGGACGTCCCTCGGGCCATCCATCCCGACCAACCTCAGGTGGGCGTGGTCCTCATCCAGAAGCAGGACGCCGGAGTAGTCGGCGCCTGAGACCTCGCGAAGCCCCTTGGCGATGGAGTGGAAGGCCTCGTCCTCATCTGACGCATCGTGGAGACGGTCCGTGACCGTCTTGATTGTGTCCAGCAGAATCGACTTCTTGTCATCGGCATCTGGCAAACTGTCTATCCTCCGGGGATGGAGAGGCTGTCTGATTCTTCCCTCAACGGCTTCCACGATAGATAAGACGTTCGCAGCGCATGTTCCGGGATGTGGACGACTAACATAATGTGCTCTGACGGACATTCGTCCCCGATGGCGCTCAGGAATATCGGTGGCAAGATGCCCACCATCGGCGACGATGTGTATGTGGACGAGAGCGCACTTCTGATAGGTAATGTCGTCCTGCACGCCCGCGCGAGTGTTTGGCCCTGCGCGCTCCTGCGCGCAGACGACGACATGGTCGAGGTCGGTGAGGGGTCCGCGGTCATGGACATGGCGTTCCTGGAGGCCCCCAAGGGCAGGCCCGTCAGGATTGGCAAGGACTGTCTGATATCCCACGGGGCGCGTCTGCACGGGTGTGTGGTGGAGGATGGGGTCCTCATAGGGATAGGGGCAATCGTGCTCGACAGAGCGGTCATCGGCAAGGGGAGCATAGTTGCGGCCGGCAGCGTCGTGCCACCAGGCAGGGAGATATCGCCAGGATCTGTGGCAGCAGGGGTACCGGCTGCCGTCACGAGGAAGACGAGCGGCGCGGATGCCGAACATGTGAGGGCCGAACTCGATACTGTGAGGGCGAAGGCGGAAAGGTACTCCAAGAGCATGAAGATACGATGATTGCCGTCGGATGCTACCACGGGCCTGGCGCACCGGATAAGACCGTAATACGCTTAGTTTATATACGGCGAGGCCAATTGATTTGCTCAGCCCGAGACCTCCGAAATTGTGGGTGGAGGAAGGCGACAGACACCGTGTGAGGTGCATCGATTTGGAGATTCACTTCGGCAAACCAGTAGTGGCAAGGGTGCGGAAGTGCCGCACAGTCGTCGTAAGGAACAAGCGCCAGAACGACGAGAAGAAGTAGACCTCCGGGATCTTGGTCCCGAGTTTTACAGATGATGGGAGTCATAGGGACTCCGCCAGTCGACGGATGTCCCTTCATCCCTCTGACATATTTATAAGTTAATCCCGAAAAATATATACCCACCGGACGCCAATATCTCGGTCGGAAGGGATATAAATGGCTTCTGGACAACCGATGGGCCCTGCCCCGCAGGGTCAGTATCCGGGATACGCACCGGTCTACCAGCCTGTACGCAAGCCGATGATTGAATCTGTGAGACCACTCGTCTCCGACCTCATGTTGGCCATTGCGGCCGTCGTGGGACTGTTCCTGCTGATGCTGGGATGGATGATCTTCGGACTCGCGGACACTAATGCTGGCGCGGACGCTGGCCAGGTCGTGAAGGCGTTCGGCCTGTTCGTCCTGACCGTCGCGATGATGCTCGGCGGGCTCATCAGGGTGGACATGGAGAAGTGGGTCAGGGCCTCGCTCGTCATTGGCGCGGTCCTCCTGGTGACATGGGAAGGGTTCTGGTCATTCTACTGAGGAACCTGACCCGACACAAACCCCTCATTTTTTGACTTCTTTTCCCAACTTCGCCTCGACCGACTGGATCTTCCTGTCAATCATGCCCCTCACGCCTCTGCGGTCGTCGATCTTCACGGTGGTGATCACCCTCGACGCCATGCCCATGACACTCATGTGGCATCCCCTCACAACAGACATAACAGCGTCATAGTCCCCCTCGACGACTGTCCCCATCGGGCAAAGCCTGTAGGGAAGCCCCGACGCCTCAACTACCTTGATGCATTCTGCGACATACTGGCTTACACTCTCTCCTTTCCCAATAGGGACGACACTGAACTCCGCGAGCACATGACCGCCTCCGTACGATTCTGTCCATTCGACCATCGGCGAGCAAGACCTCACTGACGCAGACCCCGGAAGGGTCGGGAGGTTGAACGCCAATCTATTTATACGGGCGAAATCTAAATGAATCTTCTGTTGTAAGTCGGCGCAGTTCTGTGTTATTGGGTTGGTATGTTATGAAGAGGCGAGGGGAGTCTTTGAATATTATTACCAAGCTGAAGAAGTCGGACAGCGAGCCGGCGGGCAGTACGCTGACCGTCGAGCACCTGACCAAGGCGATCAAGAACAGTATAGACAAGCAGGGCATGCCCGAGGAAGAAGCCAGGGCCATGGCCCAGCATGTCATGAACTTCTTCGGATACAGCGAGAGGATCATCGACAATGTCCTTGAGCCCGAGGACAGGGACGCTTTCTACATGCTCGAGGACGCAGGCATACTCGTCACCGAGCGCGAGGAGACGACCCTCTACGACGGCCGCGAGTGGCGCATACACTACTGGATGTTCCGTAAGGACCGCATCCACGAGCTCATATCCGGCCGCAGCAGGGGCATCGTCGGCGAAGGCGAGCTGTCCAGTGTCTACGACGAGATACCGGACGACATCTGGACCCGCGAGTGATCGGATTCTACTTTCACGCGACCCAGCGAAAGTCATTTGACCAGAGTGTCCCCTGGAGCTGAAGGATGGCATCACCCCTGTTCCCCTATGCTCTCAGGCCGGGCCAGGATACGCTCATGCAGGCCGTCGGGCATGCGTGCGACTCTCGCGCCCACACGGTCATCGAGAGCGGCACTGGAACCGGGAAGACCGTGTGCGCCCTGTCCGCATGCGTGGAGCACTGCCACGCGAGGGGCAAGAAGCTACTGTACCTCACGAGGACCAATTCCCAGCAGAGACAGGTCATGCTCGAGCTGCGGATGATCTCCGAGAGGCACAAGGTGTTCGGGGTTGCCCTCCAGGGCAGGAGGAACATGTGCCCCCTGGCTGCCAGCGACGAGGAACTCAGCCAGGGCAGTTCGGAAGAGCTCTCCAAGGTGTGCAGCGAGCGGAAGGCCCGCGTGCTGAAGGGGGACGAACAGGCCTGCAGGTTCTATGCGGCGACGATATCCGAGGACCTCTCGCCCGTGCTGCGGTATGCTAGGGACGAGCTGCCGACAGCGGAGGAGTTCGTGGACCACTGCGTGGACCGGGACCTGTGTCCGTACGAGGTGTGCAAGCTGCATGTGCCGGCCGCCGACATCGTCACATGCCCCTACATCATGTTCTTCGACAAGTTCATCAGGCACGCCCTACTCGACTGGATGGCGTCCTCCCCCTCGGACATCGTCGTCCTGGTGGACGAAGCGCATAACCTGCCGTCTTACGCGAGGGAGCTGGAATCCGCGGACCTCAGCAACATCACCCTCAGGCTGGCCCACAGGGAGGTCGAGGAGTACGGGGACCCCGAGATCGTCGAGGGCACGAGCCTCAGGGATTTCATCTGCATGGTCGAGGAGATCCTGGACAAAGCGGTCGAAGAGTACCTGATCGACGAGGACGGGATCATACCGCAGTCCTTCGTCGAGGAAGAACTCATGTTCGCCACGCACCAGACAAGCAGGGGCATCAAGGGTCTCCTGTCACAGGCAACCAACTTCGGCGAGATGGTCAGGGACAACAAGAAGCTCTCCGGGCGCCTCCCCAGGTCTTACGTGTTCGGCGCCTCCAACTTCCTCACGTTCTGGCACACACTGGACGAGGAGGAGTACATCAAACTCGTCACGTCGGGCGATGTCAGGTCCATCGAGGCGTACTGTCTGGACGCGTCCATCGCGTGCAGGCCGCTCATGGAGTGCCACGCTAGCATACACATGTCAGGCACGCTCAAGCCCCTGGACGACTACAGGGACTCAATAGGCCTGCCGCGCGACTCGCGCCTCGTGGACATCCCGTCCCCGTTCCCGCCAGGCAACAGGCTCGTGCTATACTCCGACGATGTCACGACCAAGCACGATGACATCAGTAGAGATGATTCGCTCCTGGACAGGATGTCGGAGCGGGTATCGAGCATACTGTCACATGTCCCGAGGAGCACCATCGTGTTCTACCCTTCGTACGCCCTCATGGAACGGATAGCCTCGAAGACGGCAGACGCCTCCCGGGGGAGAGACGTCTTCTTCGAGACCAGGCGGATGGACCAGGCGGGCCTCATGGACGCCGTGAGGGGGTTCAAGGCATCATCTGGCAGGGCCGTGATGCACGCCATCGCGGGAGGCAGGGTCAGTGAGGGATTGGACTTCCCGGGCTCCGAGATGGAAGTCGCAATCGTGGCCGGCATCCCGTACCCGAAACCGACTGCGAAGCAGAGGGCGCTCCAGCACTTCTGCGAGCTCAGGTTCGGGGACGGGTGGTCGCATGCAATCCAGGCACCAACCAGCAGGAAGCTCCAGCAGGCCATAGGCAGGCTCATCAGGAGTGAGACGGACAGAGGCGTCGCGCTCGTGCTCGACAAGAGGATCGTGCACTTCAAGGACACGATCCACGCCGCGAGGACCGAGGACCCTGTCGCAGATATGGAGGACTTCTTCTCGAGAGCTAACGCCCCTGTGCCGGATGCCCCCCCGTCCCGGAGGAGGAAGGGACTCCAGCTCTGAAGCCTGGGAAGCTGCGGACGTGCAGTTATTAACCCCCCTCGCGATATGCCCTCCCGGATGTCCCCATTGGAGGCCGCACTGGCGGGCCTTTGGCTCATGCTCCCGGCGCTCGTGCCTAATTCAGCCGCAGTACTTTTCGGGGGCGGGACCCCGATGGACCTCGGAAGGAGCTGGCGTGGCAAACGTGTCCTCGGCGACGGAAAGACCTGGCGAGGGTTCTTCGGTGGGGCGCTGACCGGGTTCGGCGCAGGCTCCATCCAGATCATAGTCACCACGATGCTCGATGAGCAGGACGCGTTCGGGTATGGGGACCTCCCGTGGGCGGTGGCCATAATCGCCGCCCTTAGCTTCGGGGCGATGACCGGGGACTGCGTGGGCTCGTTCATAAAGAGGCGCCTGGGGGTCGATAGGGGCAAGAAGGCGCCTGGGCTGGACCAGTACAATTTCGTCCTGGGGGCGATAATCACGGTCGTCATCGTGAGTCCTGGCTGGTTCACGGGACACTACATCGATGGCACCGGATACTGGGGGCTCGCCATGTTCCTGGTCGTGGTCCCACTGCTCCACAGGTCCGCGAACATCATAGGTTATAAGTTGGGCAAGAAGAATGTGCCCTGGTAGGGGGCGCGCGGATGCTCAAGCAGATGCTCAAGGACTTGAAGGTCGTACAGACAGGGGAGTTCGTGCTCGCGTCCGGGAAGAAGAGCAACTTCTTCGTGAACATCAAGAGGGCCAGCACGGACCCGAAGGTGTTGAGAGAGATAGGAAAGGCAATGGCGCCTCACGTGGGCGACAGCAAGATCGCGGGCATGGTGCTAGGCGCCGTGCCGATTGCCGTCGCGGTCGCGCTGGAGACCGATAGGTCCTATGTGATGGTCAGGAAAGAGCCAAAGGACCACGGCACCAAGGAGCTTATCGAGGGGGATGTCGTCCCGGGCGAGAAGTTCGTCGTCGTCGAGGATGTTGCCACAACGGGTGGTTCCACGATGAGGGTCGTGAACGCTCTCAGGGCAAAGGGCGCCCATGTCGTGAAGGCGATAGTCGTCGTCGACCGCGAGGAAGGCGCGAAGGAGCTCCTGTCCGAGAACGGCATAGAGTTGGTCTCCGTGTTCAAGGCCAAGGAACTCGTATGAGCAGCGTGGATGTGGACCTCCGCTGCACCAGGTGCAGGCTCTCCGAGACCAGGACGCAGGTGGTGCCAGGTATCGGCGACTGCTCAGCGGCGCTCGTATTCATAGGCGAGGCGCCTGGGAAGGACGAGGACTCGAAGGGGGCTCCGTTCGTCGGCCGTGCCGGGAAGGTGCTGGACGCTGCGCTCGAGCACGCGGGCCTCTCCCGCAACATGATTTACATCACGAATCTCGTGAAGTGCCGTCCTCCGGGCAACCGGAGGCCGAAGGGTGACGAGGTCGAAGCATGCGCGAGACAGCTTGAGGCCGAACTGGGCGTTATCCGTCCGATGGTCGTCTGCCTCCTTGGCCAGACCGTCGCCAGGACCCTGCTCGGCAGTGACTCGGACATGAGGTCCCTTGTGGGGAAGGAGTTCCCAATCACCATCGGAGGCGAGAAGGTGCGGGCGTTCGTCGCTTATCATCCCGCGGCGTGTCTATATAGGAGGGAGAACGTCGAAAGCCTGAGGGAGACCGTCCGGCTCTGTGCTGAGGCTGCAGGTCTCCGCTGAGGTCGCTGCCGATGGCACGGAACCACGCATACTCGCACGTGATTGTCCTTCTGTTATCATCGGTCTCGATCCTATCCGTGCCACTGTCTTCAATGAATTCATCCGCCAGCCAGGACGAGCCGACTTGGACGATAATGGTCTACATGGCGGCTGACGCGGAGCCGGTTCTTCCATGGGAGGAGGACCTGAACGAAATGGAAGCCGCCAACATCACGGACTGGATGGACGTGGTGGTCCTTGTCGACCCTCTTGGCTTCGGCGACTCCGTCCTGCTGGACATCGAGAGGGACAAGACCACCGACATCGTCTCTACAGAGATCGACGACTCCGGAGAGGTCATCCCGACGAATGGGGAGGCAGACATGGCGTCTCCTGACACTCTGATGGACTTCGTCACATTCACAGCTCGCAACTATCCCGCCGACCTGTTTGCGCTCGTCCTCTGGGGACACGGTGGTGGCTGGTACGGTCTCTGCCAGGACGGATTGTCCGTCCTGCAACTGCCAGGCCTTGCGTACGCCCTCGAAACCGCCACAGATGAGATGGGGAGGAAGCTGGACATCGTCATCGCCGACGCATGTGCGGAGGGGGTCATCGAAACCATGTACGAACTGCGCACGGCAGCTGACTGGTATGTCGGCAGCGAGATGAACGTCCCCGCTCAAGGCCTCAGGTACGACCTCATCCTCGATAGCCTGTCAAGGGACCGAGACGTCTCCCCAGCTGACTGGGGCGCCGACATCTGCGAGATACACAGAGTGACCCTCTACTTCGACTCATGGTCGGCGACCATGGCGACATTCGACCTCGGCGCACTGGACGGGTTCGCAGTTAGCATAGAGGCCCTGTCGTCGTCCATGGAAGGGTATGCTGGCATCTACAGAGGTCCCCTGATGGATGCCCTTCTCCAGACCGCCACGTCCGACCTCATGGAATGGTACCTCGACATGGGGGATGCCCTGGAGAGGCTCGCAGCCTCGGACCTGCCGCTCGAAGTGCGATATATGGCCTTCGAAACACTCCTGGCATACGACGCGCTCATCTACGACTTCGAGCTGTACGCGAGCCCCTTCGAAGATGACTTCGACACTGTGAGCAACTACACGGGCGCAGCGGTCTACGCACCCAGCAACGACCTGGCGGATGAACCGTACTGGTCGCTGCAGTTCTCCGACGTAGGCTGGGGGAACGCGACCTCGCTCATCAGGAGCGACGAGCCCGCCGCGGTGAACCAACCTGGCCCGGAAGTGACCTACAGTGACACGAACGATGACGGTGAGCTGGACGAGGCGACTCTGCACTGGGACCTGGACTGCGACAAGTGCACGGCATGGGCATTCTCCCAGACCGGCGCAGGTCTCCAACTCGTGGCAGGCTTCGATTCCGACGGACCCACATTGGTGATAGATGGCATCGCCGGCGACCTCACAGTCTCCGCGAGCGCTTGGACACAAGGGAATGTGACCTCGCACCATTGCCTAGACATCCAGCTGACCCGCGCCGTGGACATACAGGTGCGAGTGATATCGGATGATGGGGACGTGAGCGAGGAGCTGGACGTCCGCATCTGGACCCTCCGCGGGCCGGTTACGCTGTCAAGAGGGGGGAACACATTCCTCGGACAGATACTGGTCCCTGACGATGTCACCTTCGGGGATCTCCTGACAGTCGAGGTCGTCGGGACGGATGGCGAGGTCCTCGCGTGGAACAGGACATATGTGCAGAGCACCGTGGTCGTGCTGGACATCCGTTTGGTGAAGGATACCGAAGACCCGGGCGGGACGCAGTTCCTCATTCCCGCAGCGGTCCTGGGTGTATGCGCCATCGTCGCAGCACTCTATGTGACCGACCGGGTGAGACGTCGAGGGCACGAGCCCTAGAACCTCTTCTTGAAAAGGAACTTCAGGTTGCCCATTCCGTCCTTCCAGCTCTGAAGCTTCACCTCGCCGACCCTCACCCTGTAGGCAATCGGCACCTCCGCCGCCTTGGACTTCTTGAACGCCTCGATCTTGATCTCCTCGGACATCGCCATGCCATCGCTCTCGAGCGTGAACCCGCTCAGAACCGAACGCCTGAACACCCACATGCCACTCTGGGAGTCCCTCACCTTCACCCGGAACAAGACCCTGGCGGCGAGCGACAGGACCTTGTTCCCGAGCCTGTGCTTCGCGCTCATAGCGCCCTTGACCATATCTGCGAACCTATCCGTCGTGATGAAATCCAGACCTCGGGATTCTAGCATGTCAGCCAACTTCGGTATGTCCGATGCGGGGTATGTCATGTCTGCGTCAAGCGTCGCCACGATATCCCCCGAGGCCTTATCGAAACCGGTCTTGTAGGCGCGTCCGTAACCCCGCCTGGGCTCCTCGACGACCACGGCACCCTTCCCGGCCGCGATCTCCCTTGTCCTGTCGCGCGAATCTGTGTCGACGACGAGTATCTCATACGGCCTGACGCCTTCCAGCGCGGCCTTGACTTCGTCGATGACCAGGCCGATGCTACATTCCTCGTTCATGGTTGGGATGACCACGGACACCTTCGCCACAAGGTCATCCTCCGACGGACGGCGGCTCCGACTGCTCCTTTCCTCCGCCGGCCATTATACGTACGGGAGGCCGCTCAAAGAACTTGCACATGAGGTACCCCAGAACCGCCACCGCCAATCTCGCGACCGCCCAGAAGGACCGTGATGTCTCGAGCAGACGCTGGGGCTTGTAGCTGGGCCACAGGTTCCCGTGCTTCATCGTCAGCTGCTTCCTGCCCCAGCCGTTCCAGAAAGCCTGCTTGAAGAACCCCCTGAAACTGCCCTTGGTCCTGTGATACACGATTGCATCAGGATTGTAGCCCAGAGTGAACCCCTGGGAGACCGCTCTGAAGTTGAGGTCGATGTCTTCGGCGGTTATGAACCACTCATCGAACCCGTTGACAGTCTTGAGCACTTCCTTCCGCCATGCCATGCTCGCGCTCGGGTATGAGACATCGAACCCCCTGTGATGCAGCTCGACCCTCTCGAGGTCCTCAAAGGCGTGGTACCCTATGTTGATGGTCTTGCCGGCCACGATGTCAGACTTGGCGAGTGACCCCCGGAGCTCTTTGACCCAGAACGGGTTCGCGATGCAGTCTCCCCCGATGGTGGCGACGGCGTCGCCCTTCGCCTCGGAGATGCCGAAGTTGGTGCTCTCGCCCCTGGTGCCAGGATGATGGAAGAACCTGATCTGTGGATGCTTCTCCATGTAGGCCCTGATGATCTCGACCGTGCCATCCCTGCTCCCCGCATCGACGACCACGATCTCGACAGGTCCCTCTTGGATGACGAGGCTGTCGAGCAGGTCTCTGATGTGCCTCTTCTCATTGAGCAGGTTCAGGACAATGCTGACCATCATTCCGAATCAACGCCCTCGGAAATGGCTGGAACCTTATTATGCTTTCCAGATGGTTTCGTTCGTCAGTCCATTTCTGCGCGCCCGTATCCGATGCCCAGGTACTTCGCTCCCGCGCGCTCGACCTTTGCCGCGTCGAGGCATCTCCTTCCGTCTACTATCACGGCGGACCGCATCTTCGAGAACTCCTTTCTCCCCAGGGCCCTGAACTGCTTCCAGTCGGCCTGGACGATGCACCCGTCGGCGCCATTGAGACATTCTTGGGCCGAGGACGCGTACTCGATCGTCGGCATGGCCTTGATGAAGCTCGGCATGGCCAGCGGGTCGAACGCGACAACCCTCGCACCCTTCGCGAGCAACTCGGTCACGAGCGGCACCGCGCGCGTTTCTCGGATATCGTCCACGCCCCCCTTGAACGCGAGGCCCAGGACGGCAATGCGCTTGCCCTGCAACGGCCCGATCTCACGCTCCAGGAGCCAAATCGCCTCCAGCGGCTGGCGGTCGTTTATCGCAAGCAGGGCTGAGAGGAGCTTCGAGCCGTACCCATCTGCTTTCGCTCTGTCCTTGAGAGCCTTGACGTCCTTCGGGAGGCAGCTCCCACCAAACCCAAGGCCTGGCTTGAGGAACAGAGGCCCGATCCTCGGGTCCTTTCCCGCGGCGGCAAGCACCGTCTCCGAATCGATCCCGAACCTGACGCACATGTCGGCGATCTCATTCGCATACGATATCTTCGTCGCAAGGAACACGTTGGAAGCGTACTTGATCATCTCAGCGGTCCGAAGGTCGGTCTTGACCTTCTCGGACTTGATGGGCGCGTAGAGTCTCATGAGCAAGTCGCCAGCTCGTTTATCCATGGACCCGACCACTATCC
>JBFYNF010000077.1:0-11977 GCA_041304525.1 Thermoplasmata archaeon
GGGGGTTGGGCGCGGGCGCCCTGCCAGAGGTCGGAGAGAGGGCCGCTGCGGAATCCGAGGATGAGCTGAAGCAGTATGTCAAGGGTTCGAGCATCGTCTTCGTGACCGCGGGTATGGGCGGAGGCACGGGTACTGGATCAGCGCCGGTCGTGGCGAGGATGGCACGCGAGGCCGGGGCACTCACGATAGGCATAGTCACGCTTCCGTTCAAGGCTGAAGGGAGGGTGCGCTGGGAGAACGCGATGAAGGGCCTGGAGCGCCTGAAGATGAACTGCGACACGACCGCGGTGATACCGAACGACAAGCTCCTCGAGCTGGTCCCGAAGCTCCCGCTGGACGCAGCATTCAGGGTCGCCGACGAGGTCCTGATGGAGTCCATCAAAGGCCTCACAGAGATAATCACCAAGCCTGGGCTAGTGAACCTCGACTTCAACGACGTGATGACCATCATGAAGAACGGTGGCGTCGCACTGATAGGCATGGGCGAGGCGACGAACAAGTCCACTGGCAAAGGCGACAGGATAGACTCCGCGGCGATGCAGGCGCTCGAGTCGCCCCTGCTGGGGAACATAGACCTCAGCAGCGCGAGGGGAGCGCTCATCAGGGTCACGGGCGGGCTGGACATGACGGTATCCGAGGCCGAGAAGGCCGCGGAGCTGGTCAACTCGAGGATCAACCCGAACGCCAGGATCATATGGGGATGCAGCGTCGACCCGGCGCTGGCCGGTCTGGTCAGGATCATGGTGGTCCTGACAGGCGTGAAGACCCCCGACCTGATGCCAAAGGAATGGATCGAACCGAACTCGAAGCACGGCGTCGAGTTCGTCCACTGAGCGCTTGGCATGCCGAAGTAGGCGCCTGGCGAGAGGTGGAGATACATCGCCTTCAGGGTCTCTGAGGGCGGCCCTTTCGCCAGAAACGATTTCCTATCTTCTCTTATCAACAGGGCCAGAGGGACCTCCATGGACGGAGGGTTCAGGATAACCGTCTACGAGCCTGAGGTAGCCATACTCAAGGTCCCGCACATGCTCAAGGACGATGCGATCTCGCTTCTCGCCTCGGTCGACAGGGTCGCTGGAAGGGCGTGCAGGGTGGAGACCCTCCAGACCTCGGGCACCATCAAGACGCTGAAGGAGAAGTACCTGAGGAAGGAGTCGGTCGCGCGGAAGACTTGGGAGTGAGTTACGCCGCGGACCGTCGTGCCAGCTTGGCCAGATGACTCGGTGCACCCGTTTCCTGAGCGCGAAAAACCTTTATACAGGCGACCGCGTTAGGCAGCCTCGGCATACACATCTAGCCGTGATTATGTCAGTCTCAAGAGGTGTAAAGTAAATGCAGCCAGGACAGATGGCGTATGACAGAGCGATAACCGTCTTCTCACCCGATGGCAGACTGTTCCAGGTGGAGTACGCGAGGGAGGCCGTCAAGAGGGGCACGACCACGGTCGGCCTGAAGTTCAAGGACGGCGTCGCGCTCATCGTCGACAAGAGGATCGCGAGCAAGCTCATCGAGTCGAAGTCGATTGAGAAGATATTCCAGATAGACGAGCACATCGGCTGCGCAACATCCGGGCTCGTGGCCGACGCGAGGGTCCTCGTGGACTACGCGCGGGTCATAGCCCAGATCAACAAGGTCACTTACGCGGAGAAGGTCGACCTCGAGACGCTGGTCAAGAGATTGTGCGACTACAAGCAGAACTACACGCAGTACGGTGGCGTAAGGCCCTTCGGGACCGCGCTCCTAGTGGCTGGCGTGGACGAGCAGGGCTGCCATCTGTTCGAGACTGACCCGAGCGGCGCGCTCGTGTCGTACAAGGCCGGATCCATAGGCGCGGGCAAGAACGCCATCATGGACGTCTTCGAGGAGGAGTATCAGGAGGACATGACCCAGGACGGAGCGATTCTCCTGGGCCTCAAGGCCCTGGCGAAGGCCACCGAGGAGAGCCTCAACACGAAGGCCGTCGAGATAGGCCTCGTGAAGAAGGATGAGGATTTAGACGGCTCTCGGACGCCGAAGTGGAGGCCTACGTCAAGAAGCTGGCCACATGAGAGTGGTCCCATGGTCGATTTGGACGAAGCGATTGTAGCCAGGTTCGAGTCCCACGGCGAGAGCTTCGAGATACTGATCGACCCAGCCGTCGTCCAGAAGATGAAGGACGGCAAGGAAGTCGACCTACTGGACAACATGGTCATCGACACGATCTTCAAGAACGCCAAGAAGGGGACCCGCGCGGCCGACGACAAGATCAAGCAGGTCTTCGGCACGATGGACCCGACGGAGGTCGCGAAGGTCATCATACTCAAGGGCGAGGTTCAGCTGACGACCGAGCAGCGCAAGATCATGCAGGAGAACAAGCGCAAGCGGGTCGTCGAATACATCGCCCGCAACGCCATGAACCCGCAGACCGGCGGCCCGCATCCGCCGGCAAGGATCGAGACGGCCATGGAGGAGGCCCGGTGCCACATAGACCCGTTCAAGTCGGTCGAGGCGCAGGTGCCGGCCATCATGGACGCCCTCAGGCCGCTCATACCCATCAAGTTCGACAAGGTCCGGATCGCAGTGAGGGTCTCGGGGGAGAACTACGGCCGCTGCTACGAGGACTTCAAGCACTTCGGCAAGGTGACGAAGGAGGAGTGGCAGAAGGACGGCTCGTGGATCGGCGTCATCGAGATGCCCGCCGGCCTCCAGACCGAGTTCGCCGAGAAGGTCAGCAACAGGACCCACGGCGAGGCCGAGACGAAGGTCCTCAAGGGCGCGCACTGAATCCAAGGGACACGGGCGGGTCTTGGACCCTGCGGCGCACGCCTGGCATCAGTCGGCAGGACCGCACCCGTGATACCAAAAGATTAAAGCAGGGGATGCGTTTTGGGCTTTTGAAGAGAGAAGATGGTAAATGCGCTGCGGGCCTAAGGACGCTGTGTAAGTCCAGGGCCGTGCTAGCAGAGTGTTTATCGCGACTCTAGGCAAGAGTGAGTCAGATGCAGGCTAGCGATTCTAAAGAGGTCTCAAGAGAGATAGTGGTACCTGGAGACCTGTTGGACAGTTCCGGCAAGAGAGCGGGACCTGGTACTTACATCGAGGGGCGCAACATATTCGCCGCGCTACTCGGGATCAAGACCGTCCGGCAGGACACCGTGGGCGTCGTGCCGCTCTCGGGGCAGTACATGCCCGAGCGGGGCGACATGGTAGTCGGAAAGATAGAGGACGTGAGCGCGTCGAACTGGTTGGTCGACATCAACGCACCGTACCCGGCCCCGTTGCATGTGAACGAGGTGCCCTGGAGGGTGGAGTTCGGCGAGACCAGCAAGTTCATGGTGCCCGGGGACGTCGTGCTCCTCAAGGTCGTGGGCATAGACGAGACCAGGCGTATCCAGGTATCCATGAAGGAGCACGGGCTCAGGAAGCTCACAGGCGGCATGATCCTGGACATATCGCCGTCCAAGGTCCCAAGGGTCATCGGCAAGAACGGCTCGATGATCCAGATGCTGAAGAACGCCACAGGCTGCAGGATCTATGTCGGGCAGAACGGCAGGATATGGATAGACGGTGAGCTCGACGACATAATCAAGGCGGTCAAGGCCGTCAAACTCATAGAGGAGGAGGCACACAACATGGGCCTCACTGAGAAGATCAAGAGACTCCTGGAGGAAGGTTCCAGGAAAGGAGAGTGACCCCAATGGGAGGAATGACGACAGACATCAAGCTGATAGACGAGAACGGCCGCAGGGTCGACGGGCGGACACCCGAAGAGATGCGGCCACTGAAGATAGAGGCCGGCGTGCTCAAGCGCGCCGATGGTTCCGCGTATGTGGAGTGGGGCTTGAACAAGGTGCTCGCGGCCGTGTACGGCCCGAGGGAGTGCCACCCGAGACACATGCAGAACCCGACGAGGGCGCTGGTCCAGTGCAAGTACAACATGGCCGCGTTCTCGGTGGATGACAGGAAGAGGCCCGGACCTGACCGAAGGTCGCAGGAGATATCGAAGATCACATCCGAGGCGCTCTCGCACGTAGTGTTCACCGAGTACTTCCCGAGGGCGTCCATCGACGTGTACATCGAGGTGCTCCAGGCGAACGCTGGCACCAGGTGCGCTGGTCTGACGGCCGCCTCGGTCGCGCTCGCAGACGCGGGCGTGCCGATGAGGGACCTCGTGGCGTCGTGCGCCGCGGGGAAGGCAGCGGGGGTCGTGATGGTCGACCTGGGCAAGGAGGAGGACAACTTCGGCGAGGCGGACATACCGGTCGGGTACGTTCCGAGGACAAAGGAGATCGTCCTGCTCCAGATGGACGGCGACCTCACCCACGACGAGTACACGAAGGGCCTCAACATGGCGATCAAAGGATGCGAGAAGGTATACGAGATCCAGAGGGACGCGCTCAGGAGGCGCTACGAGGCAAGGTCCCTGGACTCCGATGTCGGGGCGCCCGAGGGCGTCCAGAAGGAGGTGGCTTAGATGAGCAAGGACGTGATGGCTGAGCTCAAGAAGGACCACATCTCAAAGCTCCTCACCAAGGGGACCAGGTCGGACGGCCGTGGCTTCGAGGAAATGAGGGAGCTCAAGATAACGACGGACTACATCAAATCGGCAGAGGGATCCGCGAGGGTCCAGCTGGGCGACACCGATGTGGTCGTCGGAGTGAAGCTCATGGTCGGGAAGCCGTTCGACGACACCCCGGATAAGGGCGTCCTGACGACCAACGCCGAGCTCATCCCGATGGCGAGCGAGACTTTCGAGTCCGGTCCGCCGGACAAGGAGTCCATCGAGATCTCAAGGGTCATAGACAGGGGCATCAGGGAAGGACACGCTGTCGACCTGTCGAAGCTCTGCATCGAGAAGGGCGTGGAGGTCTGGATCATGTTCCTGGACGTGCACGTGGTCGACTTCGACGGCAACCTGTTCGACGCGGCCAACATCGCCGCGAACGCGGCGCTGAAGACGGCGGTCGTGCCGGCCAAGAGGGCAGGCAAGGGAGAGGACTTCCCGCTGCCGCTGATGCACACGCCCATATCGCTCACCGCGGTCAAGATAGACGACAAGATACTCGTGGACCCGACCCACGACGAGGAGAGGGTCGCGGACGCGAGGCTCACGGTGACGACGATCGAGAACGGCAACCTGTGCGCGATGCAGAAGGGGCTCGAGGGGTCGTTCTCCATCGAAGAGGTGTTCAGGGTCATCGAGATGTCCAGAAAGCTCGGGGCGGAGACGCGCACCCGGCTACCTGGCTAGGCAGGTGTTAGCTCATGGCCAAGAGGACCAAGAAGGTTGGCCCGGCCGGAAGGTTGGGCGCGAGGTACGGCGTAAGGATCAGGAAGCGCATAGGGGACATAGAACGGGTCAGCAAGATCTGGCACGTGTGCCCGAAGTGCAAGGCCGCTGCGGTCAAGCGCACGGCCAACGGAATATGGAAGTGCAGGCACTGCGGGGCTGAGTTCGCGAGCAGCTCGTACGTGCTCACACCACCTGTGGCAGTCAAGAGAGAGGTCTCCGAGGCCATCGCTGCGGCGAAGGCCAAGGTCGAGGGCCCGAAGGAGACCGAAGAGGCCCCTGTAGCAGAGGGCGAACTCAAGGAGCAATGAGCGGATGTACAAGTGCGCAAGGTGCAAGGAGCCCGTCAGGTCCGGTATGAACACGGTCGGCCTTCAGTGCGAGAAGTGCGGGTCGAAGGTGTTCTACAAAGAGAGGCCTAACGTGCGCAAGACGGTCAAGGGCAGATGACCTTGACCAGCAGGGCGGAGCTCACCATAAGGACCAGGAACGCGGGCGTGGTCCTGGGGGCCCTATCCCCCGAGATGTCGGAGAGGGTGCCTAGGACGACGGTCGAGGTCGTGGCGGGCGAGGGTGAGGTCACCATCAAGGTGGAGGCCGAGGACCTCGCGTCCATGAGAGCTGCCCTGAACTCGTATATCAGATGGGCCGATGTGGCCGAGGAGACGGCAGAGGAGGCGAAGAGATGATGGACAACATCCCACCGAAGGTTCAGAACCAGATCGCACAGTTCCAGCAGCTGACCCAGCAGATACAGATGGTCACGACGCAGAAGATACAGCTCGAGGCGCAGGGCAAGGAGCTCGACAGGACAGTCCAGGAGCTCGAGAAGGCCCCGGAAGACTCGGCGGTGTTCAAGAACGTGGGCACGCTCCTGGTCCAGGTCAAGGACCGGCAGTCGCTCGTGACCGAGCTGAAGGAGCAGAAGGAGACCGTGGAGGTCAGGGTCAAGACCCTCGAGAGACAGGACAAGCACCTGCGCGAGAGGCACCAGACCTTGCAGACGCAGATAACCCAGGCGCTCCAGGGCGGTCAGGCGAAGGCCTCGGACGAGGAATCGAACTGAGCCACAGACTGAAACCTCAGGCACTTTCCCTCGAGCGCGACCAGCGCGCGGGGGACTCAGCATCTATTTTATAGGCAATCATCCACTTCCTACATCCCGTGTTGTCCAGCATCGCATCCGAGCTCGAGAGGGGCGGCTTCGTCGCGCTCCTCCATGGCAACGCCGACCCCGACGCGCTTGCGAGCGCCTTCGCGGTCCAGAGCTGCTTCCCAGACGTGACCATATGGACCCCTGGGGGGACGGACAGGATGGCGAAGGAGATGACACGTTCGCTCGGCATATCCTTGTCCGAATCGGAGGAGATGCCACCCGGGACCCTGGTCGTGCTCGACACGTCCGGGCCCGAGCAGCTGCCTCCTGGCATCGACTTTTCGGGCGCCATCGTGATCGACCACCACACGAGGACGGACCGATGGTCATCCGCGAGGACATACTACTGCGACGATTCCAAGAGCTCCTGCTCCGAGATCGTCATCGAGCTGCTGAAGGTCGCTGGGAAGAGCGTCCCGAAGGAGGCCGCGCTCGCGCTCATGGCGGGCATCCTGACAGACACTGGCATGTTCAAGTTCGGCAGACCATCGGCCCTGCGGGCCTTCGCGGACCTCATGGAAACGAACGGCATCCAGATGGACGAGGCGACGGCCATCGTGCACATGGACTCCGACATATCCGAGAGGATATCGCAGCTCAGGGGCGCGCAGAGGCTCAAGTACTGGAAGATCGGGGACTTCATAGTCGCCGCATCCCAGGGGAGCGCCTACGAGGCCTCCGTTTGCAAATCCCTGATCGGGCTCGGCGCGGACGTCGTGTTCGTCGGGTCGCAGCGCGGGGACAGCTTCAGGATCAGCGCGCGGGCGACCCAGGAGATGGTCAGGACGGGCGTGCACCTGGGAAAGCTGCTGGGTGGCGTAGGCTCCGAGACATCGAATGGCGGCGGGGGACATCCGGGAGCTGCTGGCATCACCGGCGTGGGCGATGTCGAGGCCATCCTCAACATATCTGTCGAGAGCACCATCAGGCTGCTTAAGCGGGTCGCCGACAGCTTACCGCGTGATGGTTAGGCCCTTGAGGCGGTCGATCGTCCCAGGGTTCCTCTCGAAGTGCTCTCTCACCGGAGCGAGTATCGCCGCGAGCGAGTCGGCCGCGCCTTTCTTCAGGTCCTGCGGGTGCAGCCCCTTGCTGCCATACGCCTTCACAAGGTCTTCGTAGCTCTCGAACGCGAGGGGGCCGCCGTACTTCGCTGGCCGGTCTATGTCGATCCTCCCGAGCTTCGGGAACGAGATGAGCCTCATCACTTCGAGAACGGGGTTGTTCTCCACCTCTGGAGGGCAGAACGCATTCTTCATCTTCTTGGATATGTCCTCCGGCTTGTCGTGCAGGAATATCGCGCTGTTCGGTTCGCTCTTGGACATCTTGGCCTCGACGGGGTCCATCCGGCCGCCGCCCACGAGGCTCATAAGGAGCGGCGTGTGCAGAGCGACGGGCTTCGTCCAGCCGAGCTTCTCGGCCGCGTCCCTCGCCAGCATGTGAGCCCTCCGCTGGTCCATGCCAGCGAGGGCGATGTCCGCCTCGAGCTCGAATATGTCCGCGGCCTGCATGGGCGGGTACATCACCTTGGACGCGTCCAGCTCGGCCTCGTCCTCCGTCCTGCCCATGATCGTCATGGCCCTCTTGATCCGCATGAGCGTGCTCGCCTTGCATATCCTGATGAACTTCTCCCAGTACTCCGGCCTGCCGACGAGGCTGTTGGCCCACACGAACTCAGCGGTGTCCTTGACGCCGAGCGCGAGGAAACACTCGCGCATGTAATCGCCGCAGACGCGTATGCTCTCTATGTTGCCTCCGAACTTGTCGTTGATCATCGCGTGCCAGTCGGCGAGGAATATGGTCACCCTCACACCGGCCTCCTGCAGTTCGGATATCTTGGACGCAGTGATGACCTGTCCCACATGGACGTATCCGCTCGGCTCGTAGCCTATGTACGCGCGTGGGGAATCCTTCGTCTCGAAGAGCGTCCTAAGCTCCGATTCGGTGACTATTTCGAGCGCGTTCCTGGTCGCGAGCTCCATCCTGCGTTCGACGTCCATCAGTGTGCCTCGCCCATGAACGAGCGGGCCTGTGGAAAAGCTTTGCGGCAGGAGCCGGGCGGAAAGGGTTAAGAGGGGCACACGCATTAGCACTAACTCCCTTCACGGGGTCAGTCAGCATTGAGGGGAGTTCATGCCGGTTTCTAGTCTCCGCAACGGAAAGATGATCATCAAGGTCTCCGACGTCAAGGATGTCGTGGGCGACAGGTTCAGGATCTCTGAAGAGTTCTACTGCGAGCTGGACAGGGAGGTCCACGAGATGATCGAGAGGGCAGCGAGACGCGCGAAGAGGAACGGGCGCAAGACCCTCAAGCCGTACGACCTCTGAGATGGGTCCGAAGAGTTTTCCATGAACGACGCTGGTGCGAGCGGCAGGGAGAGACACAGGCGCAAGGACAAGGACGCCGCCGTGGCGGTGTGGAAGGAGAAGGAGGTCATCGGCGGCAAGGCCGTCGATGCAGGCGTCATCATCCTACGTACATCTGGATGCAGCCACTTCCGCACTGGAGGATGCACCATGTGCGGGTACAACATCGAATCAGACCGATCGATCTCGGAGAAGGACATCGTCAAGCAGTTCACGGACGCCCTGACGGGGCTCGGGGACGCAGGGATGGTGAAGGTGTACACGTCCGGGTCGTTCCTCGACGAGCACGAGATGCCGGCCGGGGCATCGAGCCACATCCTCAAGGAGTGCGAGGACAAGGGCGCGAGGCTGCTGATCGAGTCGAGGCCGGAGTACATCACGAACGAGAGCCTGGACCGGATCCTATCCGCCCACGAGGACATCGAGCTGGCCATCGGACTGGAGAGCGCGAACGACAAGGTCCTCAAGCACTCGATCAACAAGGGGTTCACGGTCGCCGATTACGACAGGGCCGCGACCCTGATGAAGGAGAAGGGCGTGGACTTGAGGACTTACGTGCTCCTGAAGCCGCCATTCCTTACGGAGAAGGAGGCGGTCGAGGACGCAGTGGCGACCGCCGAGCACGCCGCGCCGTTCAGCTACTCGATATCAGTGAACGCCGTCAACGTGCAGAAGGGCACCCTCGTCGAGAGGCTCTGGAAAGACTGGTCATACAGGCCTCCGTGGCTCTGGAGCGTGCTCGAGGTCGCGGGACGATGCGCTGGCCTCGGCCCGAAGCTGCTGTGCGACCCCACAGGCGGCGGGACTCAGAGGGGCGCGCACAACTGCGGCGAGTGCGACCAGGTCATACTCGACGGATTGAAGGCGTTCACCGTATCACAGGACATCTCGAGGTTGGCCAGACCCGAGTGTGGATGCCGAGAGATGTACTCCACAGTGCTCGGGCTCGAGGGCATGGTCGTCGGGGGCACACCTGACCTGCAGAGGTTCTTCAGGGTACGATGAGATGTCCAGTTCGGATTCGTGCGGAAATAGGTCCTCTTGAGAAAGCTCTTTAGCGGCTGTCGTGATTCTAGGCGCAGAGGAAGTGGTCTGGTTATGGACGAGGACTCGGCAAGAGATTCGGGAGCCTCCAGCTGGGGAAAGAGCAAGACGATGGCGATAATCACCACCGCAGTAGCTGTGGCAGTCGTATTCACGCTGATAATCGTGGTCTTGCTCAGTCCATCCATGTCCCTCCTTGCATCGATACGCGATTCCGATGGGGACGGATATGCCGATTCTCTGGATCAGTTTCCAGACGATGCTGATGAGTGGACCGACCTGGACGGAGATGGCGTCGGAGACAACTCAGATGCTTTCGCTCAGGACGCTGGGGAGACATCCGACTCAGACTCGGACGGCGTTGGAGACAACTCAGACCTCTTCCCTGACGATTCGTCTGAATGGAGCGATGCGGACAACGACGGAGTCGGGGACAACGCGGACGAGTTCCCGGATGACCCTGACGAATGCTCCGATTCCGACTCGGACGGCATAGGGGACAAATCAGACGAGTTCCCGGACGACCCGGAGGAGTGGAACGACGCGGACGGGGACGGCCTGGGAGACAACATCGACTTGTTCCCCGAGGACCCGGACAGGAATTCCCCAGTCATCACTTCCTCGGAGTACATCTTCATCGACGGCGCAACGATTGAGCTGCTGGATGTCTGTCCCGAATTCCCGTGGGACGACCTTATGGTGAGCATGAGTTCGGGTACTGAAAGGATACTCTGGGAGCCCGATAGCGAGGACCTCGATGAAGACGCTCCGATGACGTTTCATGAATACGAGACTCTTCACATAGGCGGAGTGTACGTCTTCCTGAGTGTCGTAGACGGGTATGGAGATGGGATGGTTTCTGAACATGACTCGTTCGGGATCTACCCTGAATCGGGCGCTTTCGAGATGGGAGTTGAGTACACCGTGACATTCTCATACGAGCCCACGGGTGACATCTGCGGGAACAGAACATTCTCGTTCGAGGTTCCTTTCACGCCGACCACCACACTGACCTTCACGGCCATCACAAACGGCGTCAAGATTACCTTCGGTCCAGTGTATGACGACATCAGTTGGGACCAGATATCGTTCCTGCTCTCTGACGGTGTCAACTCCGGCGGCTGGAGCAACCTGACTGCTGCCATGCTTAGCGGCGGATTGGGCGACACACAGGTCATGCAGACCGTGACGATTGGCTCGCTTGTCGTGAGCTTCACGATCCAGGACCTGTCGGGTAACGGCAAGGCCGACCAGGGCGACAACATCAGGCTGACCGCGACCTACTTCTCCTCAGAGGTTGACTATATCTTCACTGTAGTCTACGAGCCAACAGATGATGAAATGGCGCATATCACGTTCTCCGGCTAGGTGGGCGGGCTGCTCGGAAACCCTTATCAGGGAGCCATGAACATAGCGGGAGGCTGGTGAGCAGGTGCACGAGTATGAGGTCAGAAGGGGACAGTACGACAATGTCAAGGTAGACAGCCTCAGACAGTCCATGAAGGAGATCTTCGGGAGCGTCGAGGAGAAGGACGGCAAGCTGTTCGTTTCCCACGGGGGGCTCAAGGAGTTGTGGGCTTGGCCAGGCGAGAAGGAGAAGTCGCTCTGCGTCGACACGAAGATGGACCCCGCGGTGGACGACGAGACCGCCCAGAAGACCATCAAGGCATACAACACGTTCCTCGAGACTGTCACCGGGTACAACGCGAAGGAGAGGGGCAAGCGGGCCCAGAAAGCGGCCAAAGAGGCGAAGCCGTAGCCATACGGTCCCCGGCAGACGGTCACATTTATATACAACCATCCCATTCGGCACAGTTGCGATACCTGAGGCGGTATCGGCCAGACGCTGTTTGGGCAATGCCTCCGAGCAACCCATCACTCACGCCTTGATCAAGTTCTGTGGCGTGCACGAAGCGTCACGGCCGAGAAGTGATGCCTCGGACTGCGATCGTACCTCGGAGTACGTTCAGCCCGGTCTATCGCTTCATTGAAGAGGGAATGCAGATGCCGACAAGGAGAAGGCCAAAGCAAGGCTCAAGGGGCTACTCGCCAAGGAAGAGGGCGAGCAGCATAACCGCCAGAGTCACCACATGGCCAGAGTCCACGGGTGACGGGGTCAGGCTGCAAGGGTTCGCCGGATACAA
>JBFYNF010000078.1:0-7839 GCA_041304525.1 Thermoplasmata archaeon
GGGGAAGAGTCTGTCGAGTACGTCGTCGAGCCGAAGGTGGACGGGCTGGGCATCGCGCTCATGTACGAGGGAGGTGCACTAGTGAGAGGCGCGACCAGGGGTGACGGGCGCGTGGGAGAGGACGTCACTTCCAACATCAGGACCATCAGGAGCATCCCGCTCAAACTGAAGCCTGAGGGAGGTCTCAGGAACGTCGAGGTGCGGGGCGAGGTTTACATGCCCGCCCAGGGTCTCCAGCGGCTCAATGAGGAGCGTGAGGCGGATGGGGAGCCCATATTCGCCAACGCCAGGAACGCGGCCGCGGGCTCGATCAGGCAACTCGACCCCAGAATCGCGGCCTCGAGGCCGCTGGACGCATACTTCTACACGCTGAGCCACAGCTCGGACAACATGCCAGGGAGCCATCACGGGTGCCTGGATGCGATGAAGGCATCGGGCCTCAGGGTCAGCCCACACACGCGCGTCTTCGGCTCGGTCGATGAGGTCCTCGAGCACATAGCATCCTGGGACTCCAAGCGCGACGGGCTCGGGTACGATATCGACGGCATGGTGGTCAAGGTCGACTCGCTCTCGCAGCAGCAGCGCCTGGGATACACGGCCAAGAACCCCCGCTGGGCGATCGCATACAAGTACCCCCCGAAACAGAAGGTCACGAAGCTCCTTGATGTGGTCTTCCAGGTCGGCAGGACTGGGGCGCTCACACCGGTCGCATACCTCGACCCCGTCGAGATCGGCGGGGTCACGGTGTCACGTGCGACTCTGCACAACGAGGACGAACTGAGTCGCAGAGGCGTCATGATTGGGGACATGGTCCTGGTCGAGCGTGCGGGCGAGGTCATACCTCAAGTCGTGAGGCCATTGGTCGAGCGGCGCACGGGTGACGAGAGGGCGGTTGCGGTGCCGGAGACGTGCCCCGTGTGCGGCTCGAAGGCCGTCCGCGAGGACGGAGAGTCTGTCAGGAGATGTGTGAACGCGTCGTGCCCTGCCCAGGTGAAGGAGCGGCTGACGCACTTCTGCTCCCGCGGCGCCATGGATATCGAGGGGATAGGGCCCGCGCTGGTCGACCAGCTCGTGGACAGCGGCCTGGTGAAGGATGTCTCAGACCTGTACGGCCTGAGGGAGGCCGAGTTGCTCACCCTCGAAGGCGTCGGGGAGAAGTCCGCCAGGAACATACTCGACGCCGTCAAGTCGTCCTTGGACAGGGACCTTGGCCGGGTCTTACACGCCCTCGGTGTGAGGCATGTGGGACGGACGACCGCGTCGCTCCTCGCGGAGAGGTTCGGGAGCATGGACTCCCTGATGGCCGCCAGCGTGGACGAGTTCTCGAAGGTCGAGGGCGTCGGAAAGGTCGTGGCGGAATCCGTCAGGGATTTCATGGCCGATGAGGGGAACCGCGCGCTCATCAAGAGGCTGTCGGAGGCAGGCCTGAGGATGGGCAGCGCCCGTAAGGCGGACGGCCCCCTTGTGGGCAAGACATTCCTGTTCACCGGTGAGCTGAAGTCCATGTCGCGCTCAGACGCTGGGGCGGCCGTGGAGTCCATGGGCGGCCGCGTGGGCTCGTCCGTGACGAAGGCCACGGACTACGTGGTCGCGGGCGAGGACCCTGGGTCCAAGCTGGAGAAGGCCAAGAAACTCAAGAAGACGGTCTTGGATGAGGATGCGTTCTTGAATCTCGTCGGCAGGCGATGAGCGACCGACCGTCCTTGCATCGGCTGATAGCCGAGGAATATGTTTCAAATACCCGGTCCAGACAAGGTAATACGTGCAGGATTAGCACCACGGAGTGCGAACAAGATGCACAAGAACGGTGACCGGGAGAGCCTCAAGACCCGATCCGAGGCCGGCGCCGGCAAGAACGGCCAGGCGCTCGACAGCAGCAGGCGGCGCCTCCAGAGGATCGTGCGGGACCCAGAGCTGAAGATACGCGATGTGTCCGGCGACATGGTCCGTCCGGTGGAGCAGCCAAGCATGACCGAGCCTAGGGCCTCGCACCTTTCGCCCCAGCTGGTGAACCCTGCAGCGGCCTCTCAGGACGATGGCGTGCAGTTCCAGTGCACCGAGTGCGACATGATGGTGAGGGAGTCCGATCCATATTGCCCATTCTGCGGTGCCATATTCGCTGATGGCCCTATGTCGTCCGATGAAGAGGCCGCGGAAGCGAGTGAGCCGCCCGAAAGTCCGAAGCCGCGGGAGCGCGAGGAGATCGTCAGGCCAGAGAAGTTCGATGTGTTCGGCATGCTGAATACCCGGGGAAGAGCGCGCGAACTTCTGTACCAGGAGGCCATGAAGGGTTTCGCGGGCTCCGCTCGGCTACTCGAGGAGATAGAGCACCAGATCTCAGACGTCAGCTCCCTGGGGACGGACACCACGAGGGTCCGCAGGCTCATGAGCAGCGCGTGGGAGGCGTGCAGGGAGGGGAACTGGAACTTGGTTTCCGCCCTGGCGCAGCAGACGGAGGAGGCGATGGCCCCCAGCATACCTGCGCTTGTCAGGTCCGAGCTCGCGAAGGCGAGGGAGCACCTGATGGATGCCAAGGTGGCTGGGTGCGATGCTTCCGAGTACCTGTTGCGCATGAAGGCCGCCATGCACTGCTTGAAGTCCGGCGACCACGACGAGGCGCTCCGCCTCACCAAGGAGCTGATGGACCTGCTGAGACAGGACTCGGTCTCATGGCGCGAGGGTGGACCACCCGCTTCCCGAAAGGGTTCGCGTTCAGGGTACTGAACAACGGGCCAAAGGGTTATTATCATCGGGAAATCGTTGATAGCATGATGTTCTCGGACCTCACGGCAATGGACGCATCGGGGTGGGATATCCTCAAGAAGGCTCTCAACCAGCGCGTCGTCGTGGTGCGTTCCTCGCTCGTCCCGAGCTACAGGAACAGGGTCTGGTTCGTAGAGACGGACGTGAGGCCGGTCGTCGTGAAGAGGTCCCTGTCCAAGCTCTCCCCGGTGGAATTCGAGACGATGCTCCTCGCGAAGAGGGCAGGACTCTCGGTCCCCTATCCCCTGTACATGGACAGTGACTACCTCGTGACGGAGTACATATCAGGGGATTCGTGCGACATGCTCGTGAACACGATGTTCAGCACCCGGGCCGCGGAAGGCTTGGGCAGATGGTTGGGCATGTTCCATGAGTCCATGGACAGCTTCGGCAGGCCGATGACGATGTCGGATGCCGTCCTGGACAACTTCATCATGCACGAGGGCGAGGTGTTCGGGGTGGACCTCGAGGACTCCTCCCCGGGAAACCCCATGGATGACGTCGGACAGATGGCCGCGTCCATACTGGGCAACGAACCGTTCTTCACGCCGATCAAGTTCGACCTGTGCTTCTGCATGCTGGAAGCGTACGAGGAGGTCACGGGTATGGAATCGATGGAGAGCGTCAGACCGTTCGTGTCGAAGCATCTGCGCCTGTCTGTGAGGGCGAGGCCGCTCTACAGACGGCCTTTCGAAGATGTCGCGAAGGTCCTGGACAAGACCTGGCCGGACCTAGCCTGATCACTCCTTCTTCTCCTCGGTCGGGGGCGCCGCCTCCGCGCCTTCAGCCTGATCCGTCCTGCGCTTGCTCCGGGCACGGATCTCCTCGAGCCTCTTCGTGATATCGGATATGCTGTCGACCTGTTCGCGCTGGACCTGCCGGCGTTTCTCGATATTGTCACGCATCTTGTCTATCTTGGTCTTCTCGAGGGCGAGCTTGTCCATCTCTTCGGCCATGCTCTCCCTGCGCCGGTCCATCTCCGTCATCTTGTCGGCGAAGGCGGTTTCGCGCGCCTCAAGGTCCTTGTCCGCCTGGGCGACCGCTTCGGCCTTGGCCCTGAGCTCTTCGGCCCTTGCGTCGGCTTCGGCCAGCTTCGTGGCGGTGTGCTTCCTCTCGGCGTCCAGACGGGCCATCTCGTCGTCGAGTTTGGCTCTTGTGGCCGCGACCTCCTCCTGCATGGCATTCTCGCGTGCTGCCAGAGCCTCCATCTTCGATTCCAGCTCGGCCTTCGTCTCCTCGGCCGCTGCCCTGTCCTTCTCGAGCCTCTCCTTCTCCTCGGATATGAGCTTCTCCCTCTCCTCGAAGGTCGACTCCTGCTGGGCCAGCTCGGCGCCCCTGCTATCGTAGTTCCTCTGGGCCGCCTCCAGGTCTGCCTTCAGTTTCGCGAGTTCTTGGGCCTGAGCCTCCAGCTTCGCCCCGAGTTCGGTCAGCTCGCCGTCCTTGACCTGCAGAGCCTGCTCCCTGGACGCGGTCGTCGCTTCCCGCTCGGACAGTGTCTGGACCGCCTGTTCCTGGTTGCTCAAGGTCTCCTTGAGGGCGTTCTCGCGCTTCTGGATATCCTTCTCACGCTTGTCGAGGTCCCTCAGGAGCGCCTCGACCTTGCGCTCGGAGTCGGCAATCGCGGCCTCGCGGCCGGCGAGGACGCTCTCGCGCGCTTCCGTCTCGGCCGTGCGTTTCAGCAAGTCCTCGTTGTCCCGCCCGATCTTCGCGATGAGCGAGGACAGCTCCGCCTGCTGCGCCTCGGCGTTGGCGTCCATCTGTGTCCGCCTCTGTTCCAACTCCTCTTTCTCGGCTGTGAGCGCCTTCTCGCGCTCATCGAGCCCCTTGATCGTCACAGAGATGCCTTCTGCACTCTCCTCGAGCTCCTTGCCCTGCCTCTCGAGTTCAGCTAGGGCGGCTCGCATCTCCTCCTTCTTGATCTTGAGTTCATTCTCAGATGAGGTGATGCTGTCCTCGCGCTTCTTCAACTCCTGGTCCAGCGAGTCTAGCTCGGCCGTCAGGGTCTCGCGCTCGGATTCGAACGCGCTCCTCTCGCTCTCGAGCGCTGACATCGCCCCGTCGAGGTCCTTCTTCCTCGCCTCCAGCTGGCTTTGCCTCTCCTTGAGGTCCCTGTCCAAGGACTCCAGCTGCTGGCGGTCGGAGTCGAGCTGCTTCCGGTCCCTGTCGAGGCTGGCGAGCCTGACCTTGGTCTCCTCTACCTCCTTCTCCCACGCGGCCCTCTCGGTCTGGTAGCCCTCCAGTTCGGACCTGTGCTTCTCCTGACTTTCCGCGAGCTCCCGCTTCTGTTGCACGAGCTTCGCAAACCCGGACTCGTATTCCGACACCGATGATGCGATTCCTTCCTGGAGGTTCCTGATGAGTCCGCGCTTCGCGTCTGTCGCCGCCTCGAACGCCTGCCTGCTCCTGTTCAGGTTCTGTTCCCTCTCCAGGAGGAGTGTGACCCTCTCGTTGATCTGGCCGTGTCTCTCGGAGACCTCGGCCTCGAACTCCTCGAGTTCCTTCTGCCACTCCTCTGTGTCCTTCCTGAGCTTGTCGAGCTCTCCCTTCAGGTTGTCCAGCTCGGCGATCTCCTGGGAGTGCGTGGCCTTCTCGGCCTCCATCCCCTTGACCGCCTCCTTGGCCCGCTCCTGCTCCTCCTTGGCCTTCTCAGTGGCCTCCTTGGCAGCCGCGAGCCTGGATTCCAGGGACGACTCGAAGCTCGCCTCGACGGAGCTCAGCATTTCCTTTACGAATCCGACATCCTCGTCCTCGACGACGTCCTTGCCGATCAGGAGCATGTGCATCCTCTTGCCGCGGACGACGGTGCCCACCATCTTGCCGACCTCGAAGGCTCCCAGTGTGGCCAAGTCACCCTTGCCAGCCGTTGCCCTCTTCACATCGTCGTAGCTGACCTCGCCCTTGGTGCTGAACACGAACTCCTTCAGAAGCCGGCCGTCGGGCTCTACCAGAAATCCCTTGAATACCTTCTTGCCAAACATTAAGACCACTTCCGACCGGGGGACGTCGTAGTCTGGTCCTTGGCCCGCGGGTGCTCAGAGCATGCCTCTGAACGCCACTCGCACGCCTGGATGATTGCAGTTGTTATTGGGTAGCCTGAAGATAACCTTTTCTGCGTCGCATGTGGTGTTCATGGCTCGAACCTTCGCAGGAGCGCAGCATTTGTGACGACGGAGACGGAGCTGAACGCCATTGCCCCCGCCGCGATCATAGGGCTCAGAAGCCAGTCCGTGAAAGGATAGAGGACGCCCGCTGCAATGGGTATCGAGGCAGTGTTGTAGAACAGGGCCCAGAACAGGTTCTCTCGGATCTTCCGGAAGGTCCTCCGGCTGAGTTTGATGGCCGATGCGACGCCCTTGAGGTCCCCTCCGACCAGCACGATGTTCCCCGATTCGAGGGCGATGTCCGTGCCGCTCCCGAGCGCGATGCCGATGTCCGCCTGGGCCAGCGCTGGAGCGTCATTGATGCCGTCCCCGACCATGGCGACGACCTCGCCACTCTCCTGGAACGCCTTGACGGCCCCGGCCTTGTCCGCGGGAAGCACCTGGGCCTTGAACTCGGGTATGCCCGCCTGGTTGGATATGGCTCTCGCGGTCCTCTCGTTGTCCCCCGTCATCATCACCACTTTGAGGCCCATGGCCCTGAGGTCGGCCACAGCTTCTCTCGCGCCCACCTTGAGTGTGTCCGCGACGCCTATCAGTCCCATGAGCTTCCCGTCGGCGACGCATGCCATGACGGTCATGCCTTGGTCCTGGAGGACGTTCATGTCCTCATCCAGAGCGCCCAATGGGACACCCAGCCTTTCCAGCATCCTGCGGTTGCCCACGGAGATGTCCTTGCCAGCGACCTTGGCCGTGACGCCCTCTCCGGGGTACACTGTCGACGAGTCCGGGGTCACCAGCTCCACGCGGGCGGCCTCTGCGGCTGCCAGGACCGCCCTCGACAGGACATGCTCCGACCCCTTCTCTGCGCTCCCCGCAGCGGCTAGGAGGTCCCTCTCACTCTTGGCCGCGCCCAGCCGCATCGCGATCACCTTCGGCTCCCCCTCAGTGAGCGTGCCCGTCTTGTCCAGTATGACCGTTGTGAGGTCCCTGGCCCTCTCCAGGGCGGCCGCGTCCTTGATGAGTATGCCGAGTTGCGCGCCGCGCCCTGTCCCCACGACGATGGCTGTCGGGGTCGCCAGTCCGAGGGCACATGGGCACGCGATGACCAACACCGCGACGAATGCAGTCAGCGAGAAGGTCAGCGCGTCCCCAACTTCCCATATGCCGGAGCCGATGAAGTACCAGAACAGGAATGTCGCCACGCTCACGGAGAGCACAGCGGGGACGAAGTATCCAGCGACCGTGTCCGCAAACCTCTCGATCGGGGCCTTGGTGCTCTGCGCGTCCTCGACCAACTTGACGATCTGGGCGAGGGTGGTGTTCCTTCCGACCCTGGTCGCCCTGACAGTCAGCAGGCCGGACATGTTCACCGTCCCGCCCGTGACCTGGGCTCCGAGGACCTTCTCCTGAGGTATCGATTCACCGGTGACCAACGACTCATCCACCGTCGACACCCCGCTGACCACCTCGCCGTCGACCGGTAACCTCTCCCCAGGCCGTACGACCACGACATCCCCTTCGGCGAGCTCATCGACGCTGACGGTCCTCTCGGCCCCTTCGACGATCTTGGCCGCGGTCGGAGGCTGCAGGTCCATGAGCCTCAGGATGGCTTCCGATGTGGCCCCTCTGGACCTGAGCTCGAGGAATTTGCCGGCTAGGACGAGCGTGATTATGACGGCGGACGTGTCGAAGTAGACATCATGCGAACCCATCTGCCCAGGGAAGAGTGTGACCGCGACGCTGTAGATGAACGCGGCAGACGTGCCTATGACGACGAGAGTGTCCATGTTCGCTCTCTTGTTCCTCAGCGCCCGGTATGCGCCCCTGTAATACCTCATGCCCGCATAGAACTGGACCGGGATGGCCAGAGCGAACAGGACGTAGTTCCTCGCATGCTCAGACAGGATTCCCTCTGGCCATAACATGTGTGTCATGGATATCGTCGCCAGGGGGAGCGCGAACGCAAGGGCGACCA
>JBFYNF010000079.1:0-8974 GCA_041304525.1 Thermoplasmata archaeon
GAACGGATACGTCACGTGCGCGTACCTCGTATCGCTCCCGTAGATGCAGTTGGTGAGTATCTGCAGCTCGTGCCGGTCCATGACCAGGGGCTTCACTTCCACACCTCCTCCTTGAGGTCGACGAAGTGTTGCAGGTGGTATGGTATCATCGGGTACGGGTTCGAGGCGTTCCTCATGTCCTCCAGGTACAGGTAGAACACGTGGTCCACCTGTTTCTGCCACGCGGATATCAGCGCGGACGACACGATCGCCTTCCTTCCAGGCGTGATGTCTATCGCGACCTCGTTCCCCGCGGCCCTCTCGCGCTCCATCACGGCCGTGATCTTCTTCCCTGAGGACAGGAACTCGCCCTCCTCGATCTTCTCGGAGAAGACCTGAAGGTCCTTGCCGTACGACTTCGCCAGCAGTTTCACCCATCGGATGAGCGTCTCCGCGTCCTTCTCGCGTCCCTGGGTCACGAACAGATAGAACCTGTCGGGCACGTACCCTTTGCACATGGCCGCCCAGAGGCCGTTCAGGACGGGCCATCGGCTCACGCCGGTCATGGTGACGTATACCTTGTCCGCCATCTCCACTCCCCGTGTAATCGCCGAGGTTGGTGATATATGCGACTGTACGGCCGAGGTCATTTTATAGCCTCTCCAGCCGTTCCGCCCAATGCCATGACTCAAGAGGTCCTTTACCTGTCGCGCGAGGATGTTGAATCCGTCGGCCTGCCCATGGCCGGAGTGATTGACGCGGTCGAGGCCGTGTTCCGAGAGAAGGGCGAGGGCAACGTCGAGATGCCCCCCAAGCCTGGCATACACCCGGTCGCGGACTCGTTCATACACGCGATGCCCGCATATGTTCCCGGCATGCAGGCCGCTGGCATGAAGTGGGTGAGCGGGTTCCCCAGCAACCTGAAACGCGGCCTCCCGTACATATCCGGCCTGCTGATACTGAACGACCCCGTGACTGGCATCCCTACCGGCATCATGGACGCCACCTGGGTCACAGCGAAGAGGACCGGCGCCGCCACCGCGGTAGCCGCCAAGTATCTCGCCCGCGAGGACTCCAAGACCGTCGGCATCCTTGGCTGCGGCGTCCAGGGACGCACGAACCTCGAAGCGCTCATGGTCGTCTGCAAGTCGCTGGAGCACGTGAAGGCGTATGACATAGACAGCAAGGTCCTGCGCAAGTACGCCGAGGACATGGGGTCCGAGCACGGCGTGGCAGTGGTCCCGGTCACCTCCCCGAGGGAGGCCGTCGAGGGCTGTGACATCATAGTCACGGCTGGCCCCATACTGAAGCACCCAAGCCCGGTCATCGAG
The DNA here is from genome assembly GCA_041304525.1 of Thermoplasmata archaeon. Taxonomy (GTDB): domain Archaea; phylum Thermoplasmatota; class Thermoplasmata; order UBA10834; family UBA10834; genus UBA9653. The sequence goes on from JBFYNF010000079.1 coordinate 1,311, forward strand.
CCATCGTGGTTCGAGAAGGGTGCGTTCGCGTGCCCGCTCGATTTCGACTCATACTGGAAGGCAGAGGCGATGCACGCCGCGGACAAGTTCTGCACGGACGACAAGGACCAGCTCGAGTACTACCAGACAGTGGGATACTTCTCGGGCATCCCGGACGTGCACGCGGACCTCGGTGAGGTCGTGACGGGCAGGAAGCCAGGCCGTGAGAGCGCCTCCGAGAGGACCATGTCCATGAACCTCGGCGTCGCCATCGAGGACATGGCCACAGCCATTAGGATCCTCGAGAAGGCCAAGGCCGAGGGCATAGGCACATGGCTGCCGCTCTGAGCCAACCTTTGTAACGGCCGAGAGCATTCAGGCACAAGAGCGTGGACCGTGACGCCGCACAAGTTCAAGGCCGAGGGGGACTTCGTAAGCCGCCTCGACAGGCCAGAGAGGAGGAAGGCCATCCCGCCCTCCGACATCATCCAGCGCATGAACGTCTCGAAGAAGGACGTGCTCCTCGATCTGGGCGCGGGCATAGGCTATTTCTCCATCCCCCTGTCCGCGAAGGTGAGGTCGGTGGTCGCTGTCGACTCCGAACCTAAGATGCTCGAGGTCCTGGAGCAGAGGGCCGCCCGGAGGCGCAGGGACAACATAAGCACTCTAGTCGGCGACGCCCTGTCCCTCCCGGTCCCGGACGGAACGGTCGACCGCGTGTTCCTCGCGTTCGTGTATCATGAGCTCCCACTCCCTGCTCTAGTGCTCGAAGAGTGCTCCCGCATCCTCGGCCCCAAGGGAAGGCTGACGGTCGTGGAGTTTCAGAAGTGGGACACGCCGTTCGGCCCGCCCGTGCATGATAGGAAGCCTCCGGAACATGTCGAGAAGAGGGCCAAGAAGAGGTTCTGGATGGAGGCTCACTACAGCGAGGCGGTGTACTACCAGCTCGAGTTCAGAAGACTGTGATTGGAGGGCTGGCGCCCCGGTCGGGATTCGGACCCGAGTCCCGAGCTCGACAGGCTCGGATGATAGGCCGCTACACTACCGGGGCATGTTGTGGATGCCCTGGACCAGCTTCTCCAATGCCGTGGGATGAGGCAAAAGCGAATGGCGTATTTAAGGGTTGGCGGATGACCTGCCCGGGGTCCGGATTACTATCTGGACGTGCTGCTCAGGCCTTCTTCTCCTCGGCAGGGGCCGTGGCGGCCTCCGCGGCCGCCGGCGGGTCCTTGAACTCCTCGACGGGCTTGGTCGTGTAAATGCCGCACTTCATGCAGTAGAACGTGACGAAGTCGTCGTCCATGTCGTCAGCCTTCAGCTCCTTGCCGCACATCCTGCACTTCGCCTTCATCTCGTGAAGCTTCATCGGATCAAACCCTGAGCGCACTCTGAACATGCATGCATGAAATAAGCTTTACCCAATCTGTCACCGGGACGCCATCAGTTTCAGGATGGCCTCCGCCGGAGCGCCGTCGCACTCCTCGAGCGCCTTCCTTGCCTGCGCGGCGGAACAGCCTGTCTGTGACATCACCAGCTTCACGTCCTCGTCCGGTATGCCCCCCTCCTGTTCCTTCTCATCCCGCTTCCTCTCGCGCTCCTTCGGCTCCCCCACGACCTGGTAGGTCTTCTGCCCCTGCACGGTCATGGCCGTCACCGCGGCGCCCTTGAACACGATCTCCTTGGTCCTGGTCCTGATGATGACCTCCTCGACGTCCTCGACCTCATCCTGGGAGATCCCCATGCGCTTCATCATCGCTTTCATCTGTCGAGGGTTCATCCGCCCGCCTGGCATCATATATCAAGGCACCGTCCGCAATATCGTTCCCGGACAACTCGCCGTGCTCATAAAAGGGTTGTGCTCCGGACGCCGATATATATCGGTTCGGCAATACGAGACCAGGTTGATGGGCATGGAGCAGACACAAGTTCAGAGGAAGCGTCCGAAGGCACTCTATCTGATGATTGGGATCGCAGTCGCTGCCATCCTGTTGTTCTCGATGTTGGCCGCCTTCTATTACGGGCAGGCCGAGGACTACAGGCAGGCCAAGTACAAGGCCCAGTATGTGCTCGCCCAGGACATCCTGGACACCATCCCGATGACGTCCGAGAACATCACGGACGCTGTCGATGACCTGCTCGACAACGGCTGGAGGCGATCGTCCTCGCTCACTGCGTCCGGGCTCGCGGCTGGTCTGTCCGGGACATGCCACGCGATACAGGTGATGTATCCTGTCGGTGACGATAGATACGTCGTGTTCGGGAACCTGACCGCAGCGTTCGCAGCCCTTTCGGATGGCGCTTACGAGGCATATGTTCAGCTGTCGTCCGAGGTCGGCCCCGACGAGGATCATGACCTCACGGAAGAGATGGACGCCGACCTGAACGCGGCGCTCGCATCACTGGACGAGATTGCGGCGCAGGTGCTCCCAGGGGTCGACCCAGAGATAGACTGGACGACGGACCCGTACGACCTCCTCGACGGCATGGACCTCGAGGCGCTCGACGCGGCCGCGCTGACCCTCTCGGGGACGTTCGCATAGGCACGGGTCACATTCCCACGCTCGATTACGGGATGCGAACGTTTTATACCACCCCGGATTCATAGACGGCTCAGCTGAGCAAAGCGGTCGGTGTGACTCATGGCCGGGATGGAAAAGGACCTCATGGATGCCCAGGAGCTGATGGCGGGCGGAGAGTTCGACAAGGCTGTCGCGAAGTACAACAAGATCATCAAGGCGGACCCCAAGTGCGCGGAGGCGTACTTCGGGAAGGCAGAGGCCTCCGTCGGCGTGCCCAAGCTCACCCCGGAGGATGTCATGGAGTCCTACAAGAAGGCCGTCGAGCTGGACCCCAAGAACCCGATCTACCAGTCTTCTTACGGCGCGTACCTCGTGGAGATCGGCAGGTTCAACGAGGCCGAGGCCGCCTATCTGAAGGCGGCGGAGCTGGACCCGGACAACGCTCGATACTACTACTCCGAGTTCGGGGTCGAGTACGCCTTGAGGGCCCCCGTGGTCATGGAGAAGTTCCTGGACGACAACACCCGGGACATGATCATGAAGAAGGGCCTCAAGTACCTGCTCAAGGCCGTGGGCATGAGCGAGGACGACGCCAAGCGCCTCGTGAAGTGAAGCGGGACGACTCAGTCATCATCGCTTTCCAGCGCAAGCACTGCACACCCTCGTGATCGGGTCGGAGCACGAAGGGCACACGAGCCTCCCGCAGAGCGGGCATGTCCCCGCCGCGGGCCTGCCGCAGATGCTGCACAGACCTATCATCGTCATTGCACGTCTGTCACGTGCGTGGGGAAGCATAAAACATGCTGACTCAGGGGAGCACTCTGAGCCACTTCAGCCCCTCGACCACGCCGTCGCCGTTCCTTCCCTTGGCCACGTACGACGCGGAAGACTTCGTGCGGTCGTCGGCGTTCCCGATCGCGACCCCCCAGCCGCACCCCTTGATCATATTGATGTCGTTCTCGGAGTCGCCTATGGCCCCGACAGAGCCGACATCGAGGCCGAGGACCTCGCAGCCCTTCTCCACACCGACCAGCTTGTCCATGCCCTTCGACATGATGTGGACCGCCCAGCCCGTCGTCTGCACCTCGACCTGCATCGGCCTGAGCAGCTCCCGCACGAGTCCGAGGTCCACGTCCTGCTTCAGCCCGATCTCGGTCTCCCGCCACCTGTCCGTGAACAGTCTCCCCGCCCCGGGAAGCTCCCTCCTGAGCAGTTCCCAGGCCTCCTTCGGCCTCTTCGCGTCCCCGAGGACCCAGACCCGCTGCCGGTGGCACACGACCCCGCCGTTCTCCGCGATGATGGGCCCCGTGAACCCCATGTATGTCGAGACCGCGTATGCGATTGGGAGCACGTTCCCGCTCGCGAGCATCACTGTCACGCCAGAGTCATCGACGCGTCTCAGTGCGGCGACCGCATCGAGGCTCATCCTCCTAGAATCATCGGTGAGGGTCCCGTCTATGTCCACGACGACTGCCCTCACATCCCCAGGCCCGGGCCTGCGCTCACCGGTCATCAGAAGCTCTCAGCTCACCCAGGGTAGTGACGCGCTCGGCAAAAGCGTTGTGCTTGTGGATCGACTCCTCGCTCTCGCTCCTGACAGTGACATGCACCGAGTCGGGCATGTCCTTGTATCTCTCCAGGAGTTTCCCCAGGATGTCCCGGACGACGTCCTCGACGAACTTCGGGTTCCTGTGCGCGTCGAGCACGACCCTCGCCTCGTCCTCGCGCTTCAGGATGCCGTACGTGGGGCTGCTGAGCGACCCCTCGACGATGGAGATGAGCTCGTCCGCCTCCACGTCCACATGCTCGGGCACCTCTATCATGAGAGTCGTGATGTTCCTCTGGTTGTGGGTGATCATGGGGATCTTCGCCCGCACGCTGGCAAGCTCCGGGACGTCCTTCTCCAGCATGTGCGTCACGGTCTCCATCGCGCACGGGCACGCAGTCATGCCAGCCACTTCGACCCCGACGAGCTTCATGAGCCCGTTGCCGCGCCTAGATGTCGCGCGCGCCATCAGCTTGAACGGCTCGAGCGTGCTCCATCCGCTGGCAGTCGATCTCTCAAGGAAGTACTCCGCCTCCATGCGCACCTCCGCGTAGCTGGCGTACTCGTGCCTCTCCAGCAGTGCCTTGCAGATGCCCCCGGCGAGCTCCTCCAGGCTCTTGACGTCCCTCCTGACGCTCTGGTCGATCATCTCCGTGATGATCTCGACGTTCCGCGACATGTGCGAGCCCTTCTGGCTCGACGGCAGGTCCACGAACACGTCGATCGAGGCCGTCAGGTGGTTCTCCCGGCCGTTCCTGTGGACCATGACGGGCTTCTTCACGCCCGTGATGCCCACCCTGGTAAGCCGGAAGCCGTTCTCGATGCGCCGGTTCTGCACGTCCAGGTGCTTCATCAGAGTCGAAAATCGATATCCTGGGGCGGTTAATAAACCATGATGATTTAACTACCCCGACGGTAGCATCGCCTGGGTTCTTAACCGGCCCTCCGGCCGCGGGTCGGTCACTCGTACCGCTGGCACTTGTGGCAGTAGTATCTGTTGTACTCGGGCACGTAGGTCAGAGGCCCGCCGCACTTGGGGCACATCCTCCCGGGCATGGGCGGGGCCACGGGCGCTACGGGACCGGCCGCCTTCACGACCACACGCTCCTTGATAGCGGTCAGCTGGAACGCGGCCCCGAACACCATCGTCCCGAACATCGCCAGCACGACCAGCGTCATGTCCGTGACATCGAGCCATATCAGCCCTATGCCAACCAGAAGGCCGCCGACCACGGCGGTCACGACCCCGATAGCCTGTTCGATGAACACGATCGTGACGACGAACGCGACCCCGGCGAGCATCAGCGAGACGATGGTGTTCCCGACCACGACGGACGCGACGATGTATGTCAACAAGCCAGCGACAACGCCGAGCCCGAGCTGGGCCAGGAACACGAACAACGCGCTTCCTATGACCGCACCGAGCATGCTCACTATGAGCCCGACCAGCAGGCCGCCCATCGCGGTCCCGAACACGAAACCCATGATGCCGCCGATGGCACCGCCTACGAACGACATCACGTGCTTCCACGCAATCCTCCCGGCCAGCGCGAGCACGAACCCGAGGCACAGGACGACCAGTCCTATCAACAGCAACAGCTCTGGACTAGTGTTCTCCTCGAACCCGGTCGGACCCTGCTGCATCATGGAACCGGTTTCGAATCCCGCTCGGCCATAATAACCCTTGGGTTCCCCCTCGGCAACCTCTATCTATCGCGAGGCCGTTGGACACCCCGATGATCTGCGGCATTGACGAGGCCGGACGCGGCCCCGTCCTAGGACCACTCGTCGTGTGCGGAGTCGCCATCGAGTCGGACCAGGAACTCAGGTCCATCGGCGTCAAGGACTCCAAGAAACTCTCCGCCAGCAGACGCGTGGCAATGGAACCCCAGATACGCAAGGTCGCCAAGGTCGAGGTCGTGGAAGTGTCCGCGGAGGAGATAGACGCCCTGAGGGAGTCCATGACCATGAACGAGCTCGAGGCTCGTGTCTTCGCCACCATCATCGAGCGCCTCCAGCCGCAGATGGCATACATCGACGCCGCCGACGCCGACGAAGCTGCCTTCGGACGCATGGTCCAATCACAGCTCAGATGCTCCGCGCGCATGTACTCTCGGCACAAGGCCGACGAACTCTTCCCAGTCGTCTCCGCTGCATCCGTCGTGGCCAAGGTCGCCAGGGACGCGAGGGTCAGGGAGATAGAGGCCGAGATAGGCCAACCGATAGGCTCAGGATACACATCGGACCCGAAGACCATCTCATTCCTCCGGAACTGGATAGGCAGGAACGGCTCCTTCCCCCCCCACACCCGCAGGTCCTGGGCAACCTCCCAAAACCTAATGATGCTGAACGGCCTCAGGAAGCTGGATACATTCGAGGGATGACGTTGGTCGAGCAGCTCCTGAACGATGCCATACAGCGGTTCAACAAGAAGGTCGAGGAAGACCCTGAACTCAAGAACGAGCTCATGAACGTCAGGAAGACCGTCCAGCTGGAGCTCGAAGGGTCCGACTGGTACTATTTCGTGCTCGAGAACGCCAAGGTCGACGGCTTCACCAAGGGACGGATCGACACACCAGACATCAGGGTCATATCCACAGCTGAGACGCTCAGACAGCTCTGGACCAAGGAGCTCCGGCCGATGAAGGCCATCGCTACGAGAAGACTCCAGGTCAAAGGGTCGATCGAGGACCTCCTGCGGCTCAAGAAATTCTTCTGAGCGCTGGGCACGCCATAAGGATAGGTTTAACTATACGGTCATCATATGCGAGAAACAGCGAGGTGGGGTAGTTTGGTAATCCCATCAGGCTCATAACCTGAAGATCATTGGTTCAAATCCAATCCTCGCTACGATTTTATCCTACCGATTTTATAAAAATACGATTATATTCCTGCACTGGTCGCAGCCTCGCAACCTTGTGCGACTGGGTGAGTATTCCCGCGTCTGCAAGTTTGAGGGACTCTCTGGTGCCTATGCTGAGCGCCCAGTGCGCGCTCCAGAGACCATCGTCCTTCAGGTACATCGAAGACAACCGCAGTCTGGGACCGAAACCGAGCCTGCGAAGCAGGGTGCATGCATCGTCTAGCACCTCGCTCCTGTAGAGCATGCTGCTGAGGGTGATCGTGTCGGTCCCATACACCTGGCTGTGTGTCAAGAGCCCTGATGGGAGTGTTCTCGCCCTCCCTCTCCATCCGAGCCTCCGAGGAAGGACCATGAAGTCGAGGTCGGTGTGCCTCGCCTGGACGACGATGACACTCGCTCGTCTCGAATCCTTCGAAAGACACACGTGTCCTTCACCGTCGAAGAATGGCTGGAGAGCCCCGACCATCGTCTTCTCGTCTTCGGATTCCATCACCCAGGGGGGAATCCTCATCGCCACTGCTGCCTTCTCCCCCGCAGGTATCCCATTCGCAACGAGCCACTCTGCGACAAATCTGGAGCAGATGAAGCCCCTGATCGCCCTCGCCCCGTTTCCTGGTTTCTGCGGCGGCCCGATGTCGTAATCGAAGACATCCTTGCACAGCGACCTGAAGTGCTCGTACAGGTCCGTCTCGTGGTCCGCGAAGGTGATGTTCACCATGCCCGCGTCGAACCTGTTGTATTTGATCCAGATGGAACC
>JBFYNF010000080.1:0-3652 GCA_041304525.1 Thermoplasmata archaeon
AAGAAAGAGAAAGACGTGGACGCAGGACGAGCTACGGGAGAAGTATGATGTCTCCGTAATCAGGCGGCCAGAGAACGAAGTCCTTGTGGTCAAGGTCATAGACTGCTGCGGCGAGAGACGCATGTGGTACGACCACTACCCAGGGAAGTATGAGGCACATCATTGGCTCGTTTGGCTCATCACCAAGCTTTCAGTATACTGTGAAGTACCCACGCGTGGCCTCCTGGAGATACCCTCGCCTGCGTGGGCCAAGTTGAGGAAGACGCTAGGAGGGAGCATCGAGCCGTGTTTTGACCTCGAGGAAGGCATCACGTACACAATCGAGGCAGACGAAGACATGCAGATTGTTTCCCTGGAAGAAGGGGACAAGCTCGAGGAATACGACGAATGTGACTGAAGATGAGCAATGGCTCTCGTAACTCCGCCGCCCTTGATGGGCTTACCGAGGCCACCGACAGGTTTACGTCGGGAAACCACATTACACCTTGCGGCGGCGAGGATGGGGACAACTCACCGCTAGGTGAAGGGTATGTACATCCGAGAAACACCCGCTCGGGACAACGGGGCAAACAGGCAGGACGAGGACGAAGGCGTGGACGCAGGTCAATGGGTCGCTACCCGTTCCTGACCCTGCTGTCTGCATTCCTCGAGGACGTCCGACCGTACTATGCGGAAGTATCCCACGGCAACATGTCACGGAAGCTCAGACAGATACATGGGATTCTGCAAGAGCTGAAGACGAACGACCCGTATCTATCGACTAACCCTCTTTTCATAGGTGAACGAGAACTCGGTGCTCTCCTAGACTATATGAATGCCAGGACAGGTCACTTCAGTAAGCCGATGAAACCAGGTACGCAAGTCTGTCTGCTAGGGCATCTATCGGTCTTCCTGGAGTACAACGGAAATGCGATTGTCTCCAAGATGAGGAAGAAGAAGCTCATACGCGTTCGGTGCGGTTCGAGAGGGCCCCTACCGTGCCCCTCAGAGGATACAATCGAGGACACGGTCGCGGCGCTTGAAGAAGCTGTGACACGTGGCGACCTTAAGGCGTTTGGAGTTCTTGGTCTTCTTCTGTTGGGGGCATATGCTGGCATGAGGCCAAGAGAGGCACGGCTTGCCACCATTGGTGACCTAGATACCCGCGATTGGACTCTGGTGGTGATGCATCCAAAGGGCGAGAGGACTTGGGGAAGAACACGAAGAACCAAAGTGGTCAATGGTGGAAGGTCAGCACTTGAATCCTTCCTTAGGCTGAGGGCAGAGGAGCTGCAGAAGCGTGGAATACCTGACAGCCCAATGGTTCCGTTGGTGCCGTGCTTTCGCTCTAACGGGAGTGTTGCACACTGGTCTGGTACCTATGCGCTTCAAGTGAAAAAGAAACTCGAGAAGTCTCTCGGACTCGCTTTCGACTTCCAGATGCATAGAAGGGCCTTTGGAATGAATGCCTTAGACCGAAACGTTCGCCTTGATAGTATCAGTGTTGTAATGGGCCACAGTAGTACGAAGACCACGGAACTGTACTATGCAAGGAGAAAAGAGCAACACGCATTGAACGACCTCGAGGACGCATGGTCAGCCTCGTAGATTCAATTCTAGCTGATTGAGCGTCATGCCAGAGGTGCCCTTCGCGACTCGCGTTCAAATCGCGACGGGCCCACCTGGCCTTTTGTCATCCAGCAGAGGCGGAGGTCTTCCGGGCCGGCGAGGCTCCTTCTGACCCGAAGTACATAGGTGCTTTTGTCCCGCAGCCGCCAATCTGTTTATTATCGCCGTAATAGATGGCCTCTCGTTGAACGACCATCGTCACGGCACTGACAAAGTCGCTGCAGCTACGAAGCCACTCCTGATTGCCATGCTAATCACGGGCTCGTTCACGGTCATTGAGTTCGTGGGCGGCATCCTGACCGACAGCCTGGCATTGATGAGTGATGCTGGTCACATGTTCACGGACACTCTGGCGCTGGCTTTGAGCCTAGGCGCCATGAGGGTGGCCATGCGCCCCTCCAGCGAGGAGATGACTTTTGGGTTCCTCAGGGTGGAGATAATGGCAGCGTTGGTCAACGGAACCACCTTGATTATCGTGTCACTGCTGATATTCTACGAGGCAGTCAACCGCCTCCTTGAGCCGCCAGAGGTAGAAGCTCCTCTTATGCTTCTGATTGCCGTCCTCGGCCTCGCCGCAAACGCAGCGGGTGTCTACCTTCTCCACGGCAAGTCTGAGGGGAACCTCAATGTGAGGGGGGCGTTCCTGCACATGCTCGGAGATCTCCTCTCCTCTATCGCAGTCATCGTCGGAGCACTTCTCATCCTGTTCTTTGGTTTGACAATCGCTGATCCTTTGTTGAGCATCCTAATCGGTGCCATCATACTGTTCGGCGCATGGAAGCTGGTGACCCTGTCGACTTCCATATTGCTTGAGTCAGTTCCGAGCCACCTGAAGCTCAGGGATATCCGAGGAGCACTTCGGAGTGTGGAGGGAGTTGTCGAGATTCACGACCTGCATGTGTGGACTCTCACCTCGGGTCTCCATGCGATGAGTGCACATGTCGTTGTGCAGGATCGGCCGGTCAGTGACTGTGCTGGAATCGTCCAGAAGTGCGAAGAGATTCTAAACGAACAATTCACTATATCGCACACGACAATCCAGCTGGAGTGCAAGACCTGCGGAGAGAACACATGCGTGTTTCTTCCGACCCGACCTCCACGGTGAGTTGTGTACGGTTGGGAGGAGCGACGTAAAAGAGTCGAAGGGAGTCGGGTGACAACGGGACAGCCGTCAATTCGCCGTAATTGGGCATGGGTGCTGTAGCGCCGCGGTTCGCGTTCAGATTGCGACGGGCCCGCCCCTGCGGTATGCGCAGTCCATGTAGCCGTTCTTCCCTGAGTGAAAAGATAGATTCAAAGGGGTTTCTAAGGGCACATTCGTGCCCGGCTTCACAGAGTCGGTCAGACCACGACTCCGGTCCTGTTCTGGAGGTCCTCTCCGGGGAAGGGTATATCCTCGTACGGGTTGCAGTTGTTCTCGTCATAGTACCCGTCGTCCTCCCCGTGCGTTAGCTGGTTCTTGTCCCCTTCAGCAAGGGCGACCCCAATGCCAGACAGGGCGATGGCCGCGATGGCAATCGTCAAGCCGACAGCCAGTACTCTGGCATTCGCGCGGCGGTTGTGCTTACTCCCTCCGCCTATCCTCATGCGACCTTCAGAATCTCTCTCCAAACTCATGGTCATGTAACGCATGAGCCATGCGTCCGTATTAAAGGCCTAGTCGTCGATTTGCACTGGTTATATCAAAACTGATAATGCCGCTTCGTGACACGACATCGCGTCTCGGCCGGAGTCTTCCTCAACGAGGTCAGTGTTTGTGATTGTTCTGGCCATCCGCGGCCTTCCTCAGAAGCGTGACCATGACCGTGCCCTTTGTGTAATCTCCCCCGACCCGATTCTCCGCCCAGACGAATCCGCCACACGCTTTTGCGATCTTCCGCACGACATGAAGGCCCAGGCCAGTGCCTGTTACACCTGTGTCCCCCCGGAAGTACCTCTCGAAGATCTTCTCCTTCTCGTGGTCGGGTACACCCTTCCCGTGGTCCGATATGCTGACCGACCAGTATTCGGCCCCCTTGTGTGTAGTGGGTTCTAGCTTCACATC
>JBFYNF010000081.1:0-15063 GCA_041304525.1 Thermoplasmata archaeon
GCGACTTCGACCCGATCGGCGCGTTCCTCGAGATGCCCTATGACGACTACGGCCGGGACGATGACTCGGACGGGTACTACGACTATCTGGTCATGTCGTTCTACGTGAACGCCTCCACATCTGGATACTACGATATCGAGGTGTATGTGGAGGACCCCTGGGGCTACTCCTTCGACACGTACATGTTCGAGCTGTACCTCGACGACGGCATACCGATGCTGCTCGAGGTCGAGATACCGGCGTCCGCGATATGGGACATCGGGTACGACGGCTGGTGGTACTTCGAGATGACCGTATACGACCATTACTCGTATACGGAGTACGACTGGGACTACTACTACACCACTGACAGCTACTCTTACACGGACTTCGACCCGCCAGCGGTGCAGTTCGACCCGCCCCACGCGGACTACGGGCTGGACACCGACTCCGACTACTACTACGACTACCTGATGGTGGATGTGGAGCTGAACTGCGGCGAGGCCGGGGCATACACCGTGTATGCGGATCTGTACACTCCTGGTTGGAGCTACCTCACGAGCCTGGAGTCCACCGAGAGCATGACGGTCGGGAACGAGGTGGTCGAGTTCGCGTTCGAAGGCTGGATACTCTACAACACCTACTCTTCAGGGAACTTCATAGTGGAGCTGGTGGTGGAGGACGATGAGGGGAACGTCATGGACTACGACACCCACTGGACATCCTACTACTACTACTGGGACTTCGAGTACCCGCCAGCTGAGTTCTCGTCGCCGCACAGCGACTACGCGGTCGACGAGGACGATGACTCCCTGTACGACTACCTGATAGTCAACGCCTCGGTCGAGGCGTACGCCGATGGCGACTACGCCGTGCGTGGGATACTGTACGATGAATGGGACAACGTAGTGGACCTGGCCGTCGCCCAGGCGACCCTCGCTGTGGGCGTCCAGGATGTCCAGCTGTGGTTCGACGCGTTCGCCGTCGCCAACGCGGATTATTATCCGTCCTACGTCGAGCTTGCCCTGTACGACGACCAGCGGAACGAGATGGACACCGACTGGCACTACCTGGACGGCACATACGATCCGGCAGACTTCGACCCGTCCGTCCCGATGATAGAGGCGGGCTGGGCATATGACGCCCCGGTCATAGACGGGACCGTGTCCTTGGCAGAGTGGTTCGGGGCGGACCCCGTGGACCTGCTGGCCGCGGACGGCATGAACGAGGTCGCCGGCACGATATACATCCTGAACAACGGCACGCACCTGTTCGTGCTCATAGACGCCACGGGCGACCTGACTGAGACGGATGGCGACTTCGCGGCCGTCGCGTTCGACACGGGCAACGACGAGGTGTGGTCGGACATGCACGAGGACATGTTCACGCTCGAGGCCTCCAGCGCCGGGACATACACGAGCCACTCGGTGTTCGATTCATGGTACGGGGACTGGACGGTCGACTGTGAGCCGTTCGACCCGCTCCTGACGGACCACGAAGGCCTCGCGGGCGCCGCCGGGTTCGGCGCGTCCGAGTACTCGGCCACTGCTCACAGGGTGTACGAGCTGTGCATACCCTTGGCCCTCCTGATGGTCTCTCCAGGCGAGGACATCGGGTTCGCGGGGCTGCCCGCCGTGGTCGACGGGGATGACGGCGCGTACAGCACATGGCCGATATACTTCGCCTATTACCCGTCGCTGGCCTTGTACGGAGACCTCCTGCTGACGGAGGAGCCTCCCCTGACGACCGTCGAGCTCTCGGGCGATGAGGGCGAGGAGGACTGGTTCGTGTCAGAGGTCGAGGCTACGCTCACGGCCACCGGTGGCACGGGCGGAGTGGCGGACACATTCTACCGCATCGACGGCGCTGCCTGGCAGACATACGATGATCCGTTCGTCATCGACGACGAGGGCTCGCACACGGTCCAGTACTACTCGGTGGACACGGCTGGCAACGAGGAGCCCACCAGGACCGTCATGGTCATGGTCGACACCGTGGCCCCCGACACATCAGCGTCGGTCGACGGCACTGTCGGCGAGGATGACTGGATCACGAGCGCCGCGACCGTGGAGTTCACGGTCGTCGATGTGTCCTCGGGCCTGTCGGTGATCATGTACAGCCTCGACGAGGGCGATTGGACGGAGCTGTCGGGCACGACGCTCGTCATCTCCGAGGACGGCGCCCACACGCTCGAGTTCTACTCGGTCGATGTAGCTGGCCTCGAGGAGGCCGTTTCGACCGTGGAGTTCTCCGTGGACATGAACGCCCCCGTGACGACAGCGGCCGTCGACGGCTCCACCGTGACCCTCACCGTTCTGGAGGAGGGTTCAGGGGTGTCCGCCACCATGTACCGCGTGGACGGCGGCGACTGGGTCGTGTACGACGGAGAGTTCGAGGTCCAGGGCGCGGGCAATCACACGGTCGAGTATTACTCGGTCGATGTCGCGGGCAACAACGAGACCGTCAAGGTCGTCGAGGTCGAGGGCAAGGTCGCCGGCCTGCTCGGAGTCGACACATGGGTCTGGGTCGTCATCATCGCGGCCATCGTCGCGGCCGTGTTGCTGGTGCTGTTCATGGTGATGCGCAGGAGGCCGCAGCAGCCCCAGAACATGTACCCCGGCCAGCCAGTGGTCGAGCAGGACGCGGCATACGAACCACCGCCGCCGCCCCAGGCGTAGATGATAAGGAAAAACCTCACACGGGTCCGGGCCGCGCGGGCGGTCCGAGACCTATGATATCCTTTCTCACTTCTTCTCCTTGCCAGCGCCCGCCTTACCGGCCTTCTTCTTGGCGTCCTTCGCGGAGCCGTTCAGGCCCCTGTGGCGCCTGCTGTTCTCCTTCACGAACGCCTGCAGGAGCAGGCCTATCCCGGCGAAGTCCGTGTCCATGTCCCCGGTCCAGTTCTCTATCCTCTTGCGGTAGATCTTCTCCACCTTGACCAGGAACTCCCTGATCCTATCGCCGATCGCCTCGGGCTCGTCCCCTTCGTAGACGACCGCCAGATACGTCATCTTGCCTCTCGTGACGAGGACCTTGTACCGGTCGAACCCGAAGCTCCTGAGCCCGTCCTGGGTCTTCGCCATCGAGTCCTCGACGAAGTTGAGCACGGCCGTCAGCATGCCGCTGAGGACGTCCTCGTCTATCTCGCCCTCGGTCTTCTCGGCCGCGCGCCCTATGAGGAAACCGTCGTTGTGGACGATCATGATGTCCTTGATCACGAAGGGCTTCTTCCTGAGCTTCATCGCGACCACGATCGAGCCTGTGGCGACCGCGGCCATGGCGATCATGCCCAGCATGAACCACGACTCCCTGCCCTCGTCGATCCTCTTGACGACGGTCACGCTGAGCGTGTCCGTGTCATACAGCCCATCGGGGTCCGTGACCGTGACGGACAAGTCCAGATACCTCTGGTCTTCGCCGTCGTCCAGGAACTCGTCCGGGAACTCCAGCACCAGCACACCCTCGATTATGGTGGCGTATATGTCATGCTCGCTCGAGACGCTGAACTCCAGCCCCTGGGTGTGCATGTCCGGGTCGCTCGCGGACCCGTACAGGTCCACGACCCTCTGCACGCCGGTCGATATCTCGACGGTCTCGTTGAAGTGTATCAATGGTGCGTCGGGAACCGACTGCACCGTCAGCTCGGCCATCGTCTCGACCAGGGCGCCTTCGGGGTCGGTCGCCCTCACGGCGAACCACGCGCTTCCGTACCAGTCGTCCTCGGTCGTGAAAACTACGGTCCATCCAGTCAGGCCGCTATCGACCGTCTCTGCGGAGACCTCGGTCGAGAGCGAGAACACGTCGAAGGACAACGCCTCGCCTTCCTCGTCCTCGAAGACCGTGTCCAGACTGCCAGATGACGGATATGGTGTCGGCAAGTCCTCCTGGAACCAGTGCGAGGCCAGGACTCCCGCGGTCGGGGGCGTGTTGTTGCCTACGGTCACACGGATGGAGTTGCTGTCCGATAGTTCCTGGTCGCTCACTGTTATCACGACTGTCGTGACCAGCCCCATCATGATCTCCGGGTACTCGAACATGAGCACCATCCCCGCGGGGACCACGTGGGGGTCGCTCGTCGTGACGTGGAGGTCGTCCAGGTCGTTGTCGGGGTCGGACACATATCTTGTAAGGTCGAACTCGTAAGGGGTGGTGTGCTTGACCTTCAGGTCTGGCACGTCTTCGATCACCGGCGCTTGGTTCACCCTGTGGACGATGACCGTTGTCGCGCTCTCGACCCTCGCGCCATCCGGGTCTATGGCGCTGAATATGACGTACTCGCTCCCGTACCAGTCCGTGGGCGCGAAGAAGCTGACCGTGTTGTCCTCGCATATGGTGACGACCACATGGTTGAACCCGTACGCGAAGTACAGCACATCATCGTCAGGGTCGAGGAAGTAGTCGTCCAGGTCGAACACGCTGATCAACGTCTCCCCCTGATACATCTCGACGTCAGGGAGGAACTCGACCACCACGGGTACATTGTCGTCTGAAATCGTGACCTGGATGACGGTCGATGTGCCGGCCTCTCCGTCACTCACGGTGACGACCACGGTCTGCGTGGTCCCGTTGAGCTCAGTGGGATATAGGAAGTACAGTGCCAGTCTCTCGGCGGATACGTATACGGCGCTCTGGGCATCGACGGAAAGGGACAGCTCGGATTCGCTGTCGTCGACGTCGTTCACATAGTACTTCATGTTGTAGACGTAGAGGACATCATGATGGACCACCAGCGGGCTTATCTGGTCGATCGAGGGCCAGTCGTTCACGGGGAGGATATCCACCGTGAGGTTGGCCATCGATGAGAGGTCATCGGGGTCTACGACGTACAGGCTCAGCTTGTCCGTCCCGGCCAGGTCCTGGATCGTGCTGAATGTGATGATCATGTTACCAGTGCGGTTCTCGCCGCTAACGTCCACGACGCTCTCGTTCGTCACATACCATCTCAGCTCGTCGTCATCATGCACTAGGTCCTGGACGTAGGGTGAGAGGTCGACCGTCCACGAACCAGAATCCTCGTACATGGTCTGGTCCGGTATGTCCTCTGTGAATGTGGGGGCGTTGGCCGCATACGTGATGACGATGGGCAGAGACGCGCTGAGTCCACCCGCGGAGACGACCAGGTCACCGCTGTTCCCGGCCTCCCCGGCCTCGAGCACCACGGTCGCTCCCGAATAGGTGTCCAACGTGCCGACGTCCTCATCCAGGGACCAGGCAAATGTGATGTCTGTTATGATGTTCTCGAAGACGTCCCGCGCCTCAGCGTTGTATGTCTGCTCGTCGTGCTCAATGATCACGCCCACGGCGGGCGTGATGCTGAGTGTGGATATCGGACCGGTGATGACCGTGATCGGTTCGCTGAACCCGTACGCGTCCTGCGCCACCGCCTTGATGAGGATAGTGCCAGATTCCGTGTACAGCTCGTTCGGGATAGTCACGTACCCCCCGCTCGTGACCGTAGCCGACGTGATTGCCAGGTCCGTGTCCATCGGGGTGACGGCATCCAGCTCCATCGCCGTGAGCGTGACCGGCCCGGACCAGTGAACCATCGTCGCCTCGGAGCTGTCCTTCGCGTATACCGTGACCGCAAACGCCTCACCCGCTACGACGGCATCGGGGGCGACAATGTGGAGATACGAGATCGCAGTGCCATGCATCGCGGAGACCGAGTGTACGCGTGGGGTCGCCAGCGTATCGTAGGTCTCGAGCGTCACCCTGATCTTGAGCGTCGGCTCAGTGGACGTCACGGAGTATGAGCCTCCCGTGCCCGCATAGATCCAAGTGTCGCCGCGGTCAGTCGAGTACCAGTACTTGGCCTCTCCAGCGCCGTTGGTCTCGTTCGTGGTCATGGTGTACCACATGCTGAAGTCAATCGGCATGTAGTCCTCGGTCTCCAAGATGCCCGACTGAGCGTACATCTCATACCAGCAGTCGAAGTCGGAGAACACGGGCGAATACCAGTCCTCCTCCGTGGACATGTATACCCTGTACTGCAGGTACTTTCCCGTCTCATCGATCGATGCCGGGCCAGACAGGACATCCGTGAACGCCCAGTCTTCCCAGGACGCGTCGGAGAAAGATGTGGAATTCCCAACCCTGACGCGCACATCGGATGTGTAGCCATCGGAGGGTGGCGTTACGGTGAAGTGGTCGAAGTCGACCACGGGCTTGGTCGCCGAGTTGGAGAAGACGAATAGTCCGAGGTCGAGCATCTCCATCATCTGGGTAGCGGGCACGTGATGGTACGCTAGCTGGTACGACGAACCGTCAATGCTCGCGTAGAACCACACGCCTGTCGAGTTCCTCTCGACCTTCAGATGGGCGAACGAATAACCCGTCCAGGCGAGGATGCCAGCGCCCGCGCTAGTGCCATTCTCGCAGACGACCACCTGTATCTTGCCAGAGGCGCCTGGTTCCATCTTCGCGACATACATCCACTCCCCCGCACCCTCGTACAGCAGCAGGCCTGCGCCCATCGAGTTCACTGTGAAGCTATCCTCGATGTGGGTCGTCGCGACGAAGTCCCCGGAGACATCCTGGTGTAGGTAGTTGGCGGTGACAACCGTGTCCTGGAGCTGAGTGTTCGCTCCGCCCATGACGTGGAGCCATCCCGGCCTCGTCAAGCTCACGTCATACTCACCGCCGCTCAGGCTCGGGTCGTTGGCCCAAGACCATTTGGGCGACAGTGCGGTGCTGGAGAAACCGTCATCCAGGTGCGACACCGTGGATGTCGAGAAAGATGCGAGCGTGAAACTGGCGTTCGTGCCGGGGCCGATGGGCCGGGACTCGAGCAAGCCAGCTCCTCCGGGGATGGTGTAGTTCACTATCAGCTTCGGGTTTCGACTGGGGTCGTACGTGCTGTCCGAGCTCTGGAACACCTTCTGGTTATCCCCCTCTGAAGGCACGGGGACGAGTATGAGCCCATTGTTGCCCTCGGCGCCCGTCACCCATTGTTCGACCAGCTTCGAGACGTCCAGGCCGATGAACACCCAGTCGTTCGTCACCGTGTACCTGCCGTACGAGAGCGGGTCGAAGTCGCCCCCGGGGTTGACCCACAAGTCCGACACAGTGCTCTTGGCCCAGGTGACCTCGTTCTCAACGAATGGGTTCGTGAGCCTGTGTATGTCGAACACGACATCGTCGCCCTTCGACCCCGACGCCACTTGCAGCCACAGGGTCGCATCGGATACAGATGCCCCCACTGGAATCGTAGACAGGTCGAACCGTATCACGACGTGGAACCTCCTGTCAATCTCTGAGTCTAGGTAAAGTCCCGTCGAGAGTCCGAAGTTGTCGTTTATCTTGTTCTCTGAGAGGCACGAATCCACACCTACCGCCCCTGGCTGGTTGTCGTAGGTCGCCATGGTCGTCGACGTCTCCACGATCACGGACCCAGGCATCGTGACGAGGTCCATGTCCGTTACGGCGCCATCGGAGTAGTCGTCCGCATCGTGGTCTCCGTCGGTCATGTTCATGTGCCGCAGGAGAGCGTCTCCTCCTTCGATGTCGACATCGGTCAGGGTGTATCCATCGGGATCGTCGAAATCCCAGACCACCGAGCGCGTGTCGTCCGTGTTGTCTATGACAACCGGGTCGGACGAGGCGTCCCCGCTCATGAACACGAGGGATGAGATGAGCATGAACGCGCAGACCGAGTAGGCCGTGGCGGCTCTGGCAAGAACGGGCAGAGACTCGGAAGGGTCTGCGGTCTCATTATGAGATGACATGGATAGGACACCATCGCCTCTGGTGGGCGATTCTTAAGAACTCGTGCCCGGCCTATATATACGGTCGACAGCAAGTTATCGGGATTGATAACGCACCTGGCTCCAGGACGCCAGTATGCCCATCGAGCGTGCCTGGAGCCAGCTCCCTCAAGTCCACTGACAGGCTCTTATATGACCTGCGCACCGGTCAGCGCCTGAACATCCCGGGCAGGGACCTGATAGTCGACCACAACTTCCTGACCCCGTCCGCGAACTCCTTCCTGAACACGGCCGCGGTCAGGGCCCCGAGGAACAGGAGGGCGAACCCGTAGTCCGACAGGATGCTGGTTGTGCCCATGTCCTGCAGCTCCCTCATCCCCCAGTCGGCCGTGAACCCTATGTCGAACCCGTCGGAGGCGGCGAAGGTCACGCCCAGCTCGAGGTAGAACTGCTCCTGTACGAAGGGCCAGAGGAACGCGACCCCTCCCAAATCAAGGATCACATGAGACGCGAGGTAGAACTGCGCTATCAGCGCAGCCGCAACCCACTCGGGCCGCTTGAGCTTGGAGTAGACGAGGACCGCCATCGGGACCAGCACGATCGGTATGAAGCTGTGTCCGAGGGCCCTGTGAAGGCCGAACAACGCGTCGAGGTCGGGCAGAACCGCGAGGGGCGCGAGGAGCACGGCCCTCCTCGTGTCGACCCTGAGGGCCAGGAGGAACAACAGGGGCAGCACCAGGTGCATCAGCGGGTCCATGGCATCGTCCTGGGACGAGGAGGCCGCACGGACTATGTAAGCATTCCCACGGGGCTCAGGCCAACAGCGCGAGGAACCACGCGGGCATGACCGCCGCATCATCTGTCATCTCGAATGTGTCCCTCGAGGCGACGATGCCAAGGGGCGCCTCGTCCTGCTCGTCCAGGAACGCCCTCAAACCTCTCAGGTCACGTTCCTCCACCCCCGAGCGTATTTGACCTCGAATGATGCACCAAAATATGTTATTTTATTGTATCATGCTGCAACAAAATGAACTTGCCCTGCCCGTTGGGCCGAGCCTCTCGCTCTTCACGACATGCCCTGCCAGCACCGGTCGGCACAACCTCTTTATGCCCCTTCCTCGATTGTTCCGATACTGGTCCGACAGGGAGGATAACACGCATGCACAAGATGACAGAGCGCGATCTGAACGAGGCGTACGCCGGCGAGAGCATGGCGTTCATGAAGTACAACATATGGGCCGACAAGGCCGAGGCCGAGGGGAAGAAGAACGTCGCGAGGCTGTTCCGAGCGATATCCGCTGCCGAGAAGGTCCACGCCACCAACCACTGGAGGGTCCTGGGGAACATACAGGACACGGCCTCGAACCTGCAGCACGCCCTCGACGGCGAGAACTACGAGATCGAGGAGATGTACCCTGCATTCAAGGCCGTCGCGGAACTTCAGCAGGAAAAGGGCGCGATAAGGAGCACGCACTGGGCCCTTGAGACGGAAAAGGTGCACTCCAAGATGTATCAGAAGGCCATCGACGCGGTCAAGGCGGGCAAGGACACGCAGCTAGGGGAGGTCTACATCTGCCCCGTGTGCGGCTACACGATGGAGGACGAGGTCCCGGACCTGTGCCCGATATGCAACGCGAAGAAGGAGTCCTTCAAGAAGTTCTAGTCAAGGCAAGTGTCTCCACTCAGGTGGAGAGACCGCTGCGAAACCTCACCCATCCCTTCCCGATCGTGAGGCCGTAATCGACGGCGTTAATAACCCTAGGGGACAATACGTTATCTGTCCGGCGGAGGCTGGGCGGGTGGTCGTGGCTGTTGGGCTCAGCCGCTGAGAATCGTGACGTCGAATCGGGCACCGAGGGGCCGAGCAGTGAACCACTGAATAAGCCTCATCTGCCCCGCGCTCGCATGGGCCGCGTGCTCGCTGCCGTGTGCATAGTCATCATATTCCTAGTACTGATCGCATCCCCCGCCCTGTTCGAGCGTCCCACCGTCAAGATCGGCCTGATCGCCCCCCTGACAGGCAACGCGTCATACCTCGTCGATGTCAGGGATGGGATGTTGCTCGCGCTGGAGGAGCTCAACAAGTGGGGCGGCATTAACGGAGCTGAGATAGAGCTCCTGGTCAGGGACTCTGAGTCTGACCCCGCGAAAGCAGTCGAGGCCTTCCAGGAACTTGAGCGGGACGAGAAGCCGTTGTTCTACATATCCGTCATGAGCCATCTGACCGTCCCGCTCACGCCGTTGGCCGAGGAGAACGAGGTCGTGCTCGTGGGCGTCGTCACGTCCGTCCAGAACCTCACAGAGGGCAGACGGTGGACCTTCAGGTTCTACTCCGAGGCCCAGGATGAGTCCGACGCCACAATGCACACACTCGATGCGCTGCGGGTGTCCGACCTGGGCATACTCCATGGCCAGGACGAGTTCAGCCTCTCGATTGACGCGATCCTGTCCGAGGAGTTCACCGCATCCGGGGGCTCGGTCCAGAATCTGCTCCTGGCCCCGGATGATGATGACTACAGCGATGAAGTCTCGCTTATGATGGACAAGGAAGCGGTGTTCCTGGGCCTGACATCCGTGTATGCTCCGCAAGCGTTGCTGGCCTTGCGTGAGGCCGGCTACACAGGCCACATACTCACCACAAGCGGAGGATCATCTGACCCGATCAAGTCTCTCCCTGAGGCCGAGGGTATCTACGTCGCCGCTCCGGCCGTGTACAACGAGAACTACCTTCCCGCGAAGTGGATATCAGAGGAATTCGAGGCCTGTTATGGACGGGCACTCACGCACTACGCCACATACGGCTACGACTTGCTCAACCTTGTGAGCGGGCTGATGCGGGACCGCGAGCTTACCAGGGAGAGCGTGCAAGATGCACTCGAGGGAGGTTTCGTCTTCGTGGGGACGACCGGCTCCTTGCGTGTGGAACCCGGCACGCATGACATAGGCTTCGGAGTGCTGTCGGCAAGGATATCGGAGGGACGCCTATGGTACCTCTGAGCAGGCTCATCGACCGCGTGCCGGCGCGCCTGTCGACCAAGTTCGTCGCCGCGTCGCTTGCCATGTCCGTGCTGTTCGTGTCCCTTGCCGTCTACAGCGTGGACGCTAGTAGACGGACCTTGGAGGATGCCGTGGGGAACGAGTCCATCGATTTGGCCGGGCAGTTCGCGCTCTCGGTCGACAGGGGTGTGTACACCAAACTGCACGAGATTGCCGTCATCGCCTTGGGCCGGGCCATCATCAACGATCTGAACACGTCGAACACCGTGTTCGACGCGATGGCCGACCCCGAGGAATACATAGACACGGTCGACAGTGAGTGGACATCAGTACCGATGGATGAGGTCACGCCGTTCATGGAGGGCATCATAGACTGCAACCTGTCCCTCGACCTCATGGCCAGGCTCAAGACCCACTACATCACGGAGCACGGGATCGACATGTATGGGGAGATCGTCGTCACGAACAAATACGGCGCGGTCGTCGCCATGACGAGGAGAACGACCGACTACAGACAGAGCGACGAGGCATGGTGGCAGACCGCAAGGGACCAGGTCCACCACGTGGGGGATATAGAGTACGACCTCAGCGCCGACATGTACGGGCTACCAGTGTGCCACTCCGTCTTCGATTACGACGGGCAATTCGCGGGTGTCGTCAGGGCGTTCGTCGGAGTGGTCGAGATCGTGATGGAGACGCAGTTCGAGGCCAAGAACTACGAGTCCACGGAGGTCAAGATCATCTCGGCGGACTCGCACATGATCTACTCGTCGATCGCCTATAGCATGTTCGATGATGTGTCCCAGACGCCCTACGTGCAGAGTCTCGAGGGTGATTCAGGTTACTTCACCTCGGTCGAGGGTGAGAGGAATCGGCTCTATGCGTATTCGACCTTCCCAGGCTACCTCGAGTATCCTGGCCAGGCATGGCTAGTCATCATGAGTCACGACTCTGAGGAGGTCCTCATGCCGGTGACGGTCCTGGGCTCGCGCATCATGGTGGTCTCGTTCGTCCTGCTCTTCCTGTTCTTAGCGTTCACATTCTCGCTGTCATCGAGCATCACAAGGCCAGTGTTGCGTCTCAAGAAGGCGACGGCCAATATGGCCAGGGGTAGGCTCGAAGAGCGGGTGGACATCCGCACCCGGGACGAGTTGGGCGAGCTCGGGAGAGCGTTCAACGACATGGCAGCCGATCTCCAGGACATGTATGAGGACCTCGAGGCGAAGGTCGCGGGGCGCACGAAGGAGGTGGCCGCGGCCAACGAGAAGCTGCGCATACTGGGCTCGATCACGCGACACGATTCGCTCAACCAGCTCTCGATACTGCGCGGCTGGTTGTCCATGGTCGAGGAGAACTCGAAGGACCCCAAGATGCTCGAGCACATCCGCAAGGTGGTCCTGGCCAGCGAGACCCTCGAGGAACAGCTCAAGTTCACGGGCGAGTACGAGAAGGTAGGCGTGACCAACCCCGAATGGGTCGACCTCAAGCTTGCGCTCGATTCCAGCCTGCCCGGGCTGGACCTGAAAGGGGCTAAGGTCGTCAACGGTCTCCGTGGCCTTGTCGTGTACGCGGACCCGATGTTCCCGAAGGTCCTGAGGAACCTGGCGGACAACGCCGTGAAGCACGGGAAGGCCACGAAGACGATATCCTACAACTACCAGGAGCTCCAGGACGGCCTCGTCATCACGGTCGAGGACGACGGTGGCGGCATACCCGCGGAGATGAAGGAGAAGCTGTTCGACCGCGTCAGGGGCGAGAGCGGCAGGGTCGGCTACGGCCTCTACCTGTCCAGGGCCATCCTCGCCATAACCGGCATCATGATCAAGGAAACCGGGACCGCGGGCGCTGGGGCGCGGTTCGAGATAATGGTCCCGAGAGGGAAGTACCGCCTCTCGAGGTCGTCCGCCAGGAACCAGAGAAAGTAGGGGTTTGAGGGGTTTCGAGGCTCACTTGTGCGGTATGCCGCCCTCCGCCTCGGACACGATCGCCCTGAGCTCCTTCCTGAGGTCCTCCGACAGCGGTCCAGGCACGTGCGTCTTCAGGATATCCTTGGCCCTGTCCCTGGCGTGGTCGACGGCGCTCTTCGAACCGGAGGCCTTCCACTCCTTGTACGTGCGTCCGTCCGTCACGACGGGCTGCCACATCTCCCTGAAGTGGTCCAGGGTGTGCTTCTTGCCCATGTAGTGCCCCTCGTGCCCGACCTCCATGATCACGTCCATGGGAACGCTGAGGTCGTCCACGGGGAACCCCTTCAGCATGTCCGCCATCATCGTGAACATCTCGTGGTCTATCAGGAGCTGCTCGAACGACAGCACGGTCCAGTTCTCCAGCAGGCCCGGTCCAGATGTCATGTCCGCGCCGCTCAGGTACGCGATGAACGCGGAGAAGGCCTTCTCGTACCCCGCCTGCACGTCAGGCGCCTTCGAGCACGTGCCCCAGCCGCCGATGAAGATGGGTATCCCGTAACGTTTGGCCATCTGCACGTGCGCCGCCCTCACCATGTCCGCCGCTGGGAACAGCCCCTCGAACAAACCGCTCTGGACGTCCATGGCCATCGGCTCGCTCGAGTAGCACAGCGGGGACCCGGGGGCCGCAAGCTGCAAAACAGTCGCTAGAGCTATCACCTGCGCGTTCCCGAGGACCACGGCCCCGGCGACCGTCATGGGCGCCGTAGCACCGATCAGCGGCATCGCCATCAGTAGCGGCGGGCACCCAGCGCGGGAGAACTCGATGGCCGCGTCGGTCGTCATCCCGAGCACCATGGGTGATGTCGTGCACGTGAGGCTCGATATGATGGGCCTCTTCCTCAGCTCCTCCTCCCCGCCCACGACGGCCGAGGCCATCTTGATCTCGTAGACGGCCTCCTCCTTCTGGTATGTCGAGCCGGTCGTGAAGTGCTTCTCGCAGTTCTCTAACGCGGCCAGGTACTCGTGTACTGTGTGCGCGTGCTTCGGCACGTCCAAGGGCGTCACGAGCGGGTTGTACATGTGCATCATGGGCAGGCTGTCCACAATCCTCGCGGAGTCGGCGACGTCCTTGAGCGCCGACGGCCTCCTCTCGCCCGTCTCGAGGTCTATCGTCGCTAGCCCGACGCCGTCCGTGCACGCGTAGCAGTGCTCCCCATCCAGGACGAAGTCGTATGCAGGGTTGCGCGCGGCCATCTTGACGGGCCGCTTGCACTTCCTCATGGACTCCTCGACCAGGTGCCCGGGTATCTTGCACACGTGCGTCTTCTCGTCCACCTCCGCGCCGGCTGCCTTGAGCAGCCTCCGGCCCTCCTCGCTGACGACCTTGATACCCATCCTTTCCAGGAGCTGCAGCGACTTGAGGTGGACAGCATCGGCGTCCTTCCGCTCCATCACCTCGAACCGCTTCATGCCGAACTTGCCTGGCCGGAACTTCGCATCCATGGATTCAGCCTCCCTTCCCGATGAGCTGCTTCGCCATGACGGTCGCGTTGTTCGCGTCCGAGGAATAGTGCGCCCCGATCTCCTTCGCCCACTCCTCGGTGACGGCTGCTCCCCCGACCATCAGGGGCGCCTTGATCCCTGCGCTCCTGAGCGCGTCCACGACCTCCTTCTGCACGTCGACCGTCGTGGTCATGAGGGACGATGCGCCGAGGACGTCGGCCCCCATCTCCTTCGCGGCGGAGACGAACCCTTCGGTGGGCGCGTCCTTGCCCAGGTCGCGCACCTCGAACCCGCTCGCCTCGAGCATGATCCTCACCAGGTTCTTGCCGATGTCGTGTATGTCCCCGGCCACGGTCCCCAAGACCATGCGGCCGACGACGTTCCTCTGGGACGAGAGCCTCTTCATCTCGGGCTCCAGTACCTGTATCGCGGAGCTCATGATCTCCGCGGCGTAGATCAGTTCGACGACGAACATCTCCTTCTTCGCGAACTTCTCGCCGACCTCGCGTATCCCCTTCGCGAGTCCGTTCTCGATCGCCTCCACAGGGTTCATGCCAGCAGCCAAGGCCTTCCTCGCGGCTTCGACTGCGATCTCCTGCTGCAACCCCTTCACTCCGTTCTCCAGCTCCGCCAAGATGGCGTCCTTGTCACTTGTCATGTCATTCCTCCTATGGAACCTCAGTCCCGGGCCAAGGGGCCCGGACCCGAACAGCATGCCGCACGTGTGGCGGCGAAACGTAATTGCCCGGCTATGAATCGCCGGATGCGGACGAGAAATCACTGAGCTGGCTTTCCGACCTGGAGCCCGGCCCCGAGGTGGAGCAATAGTCGGATGAGCACCTGGTCGACGGACGCCTCCCCTCTCTGGAGAAGAAGCTTGAGCGATGACCTGTGCGCCTCCGGCCTGTAGAATGTCATCATTGTCCGCTCTCCCCTCGACTCCCCTCATGCCTTAGGGCAGCGTTGCTTTGGCA
>JBFYNF010000082.1:0-9601 GCA_041304525.1 Thermoplasmata archaeon
TGCTCTTCCGATCTAGCTCGTGACAGGAGTCGTCGCCTTCGGCAAGGCACCCTACAGGTCCGTGCTCATGCACGGATGGGCCTTGAACCCGCAGGGAGAGGCGATGTCCAAGAGCGAGGGCACGGCGGTCGACCCCATCGGCGTGGTCAACACGCTCGGCGCGGACTCACTCAGGTTCTACCTGCTCAAGGCGAACGCGCCCTGGGAGGATGTGCTCTTCCAGCAGGAAGGGGTCAAATCGGCCAACAGGACTCTGAACATCCTGTGGAACGTGTACAAGTTCTCCGTGCTCTACATGTCCATCGACAAGTTCGACCCTGCATCTGTCAGGCTCGAAGCGATAAGGGATGAGCTGAGGGCCGAGGACAGATGGATGCTGTCCAGGGTGGAGACCCTGAAGAAGGAGTTCACATCGGCCATGGAGGTATACGAAGTCCACAGAGCAGCAAGGGCGTTGGAGGACTTCATCGTCACTGACCTGTCCCGGTGGTATGTGAAACTCGTCAGGGACCGACTCTGGAAGGAGGGGGACGATAAGGACAAGCTGGCCGCGTTCAAGGTGCTCCACGAGTCACTGACTACGGCCGTGGTCCTGCTGTCACCCATGGCCCCGCACGTGTCCGATGTCATATTCACCAACCTTAACCCGAGGCCCGAGAGCGTCCACATGTCTCTGTGGCCCGTAGAGACGCCTGAATGGAAAGACGAGACCCTGGAGAAGGGCATGGACCTCGTCAGGGAGATATCGGAGATAGTCGCAAGGGTCAGGCAGGAGACGAACATCAACCTGCGGTGGCCCATGAAACGCATAGTCGTCAAAGCGCAGACGGATGAGGACATCGAAGCGCTCCTTCAGCTCAAGGATGCGCTCCTGTCGCAGAACAACATAAAGGACCTGCAGATGGTGCCAGTTGGCGAGGAGTGGGACGAGATGATCCTCAGCGTTGTGCCCAACCCGAACGCCATCGGTAAGGTGTACAGGCAGTGGTCCAGCAAGATAGCTGTCCTGCTCAAGAACCGGCCCGCGAAGTCGATCAAGGCGGGCATAGACAAGGGCGAGTACTCCCTGGGCATCGAGGGACAGCTCGTGAAGATCCTGCCGAACATGGTCTCGTTCACGTCGACGCTCCCACCGGACATCTCGAGCGCCGAGTTCTCCAGGGGCATGGCGTACATGGATCTGGAGCAGACCCCGGCGCTGGAGGCAGAAGGGTTCTCCAGGGAGATCATCAGGCGTATTCAGCAGATGAGGAAGGACATGGCCCTGAACGTCGAGGAGTACATCAGGGTCGAGATCGAGTGCTCAAGGAAGATCGAAGGCGCCATCGACGTCTGGCGGGAGCACATAACCAGGGAGACCAGGGCCAAGAGGCTCGAGGTCGTCACCGGGCCTAGGGGCGAGTACATAGTCGAGTGGAGCGTCGCTGGCGAACCGCTCCTCGTGGGCGTGACCTCGCTGCAGATGAAGAAGGCGATGGACCAGTTGCTGTCCATCCCAAGCATGACTATGGACAAGGCCCTCCGGCTGTTCGACCACGGATACACATCCATCGAGAGCCTGAAGGCGGCGTCCATGGACGATATCAATCTCGTAGAGGGGATCACCAAGGTCGACGCCAAGAGGATATTCGACCATCTGAACAAGGTGGAGGTCGTTGCGACTCCTGCCATCGTCCAAGAGCCCGCAAGCGTGGAGCAGGCCGCGCCGGCCCCCACTCCACAACGGCCCGAAGCTCCTTCTGCCGGTACGTTCCTTGACAGACTCAGGGGAATGGATGGCTTGCCATCGGGCACGCCGGAGGCGTTGTACGAGGCGGGGTATGTATCCGTCCAGATGGTCAAGAGCGCCTCAGCCGAGGAATTCATGAAGGTCAAGGGCGTCTCCAGGGAACTCGCGGCCAGGCTAGTGGACGAGTTCATGAGCATGTCGGGCGCGGCAGCCCCGGCGAGCGAGCCGAAGGCGGCGGAAGTCCCCGTGAACGAACTGGAGAGGTCGTTCTCCTACCTCGTGGAGGAGGACAAGCCCGAGACATCATACAACCTGTTCATCAAGACGCTCGCCAAGGGCATGAAGGGGTACTGTGTTACGCGCAACTACCCCGCGAAGATAAGGACCAAGTTCGACCTCAAAGAGACCCCCATCGTGTGGCTGTCGAACGTCGGCAGGGAGAACGCGATAAGGCCCAAAGACCTCGAGAAGCTGAGCCTCGCCCTGGAACAGTTCCTGTCCCAGCCAGGCGGAGGCATAGTACTCCTGGACGGGCTGGAGTACCTCATCACGAACAACAACTTCATCACCGTGTTGAGGTTGATACAGTCCCTGAGGGACCAGGTCGCGATCAACCAGTCGATCCTGCTCATGGCCGTGAACAGGTCCACGCTTGAGAGCCACCAGTTGAACCTCCTGGAGAGAGAGGTAGACCACACCATCCTGGGCTGAGCTCAGCCCAAGAGCTTGCAGACAAGCTTCTGCAATCCCGGTACGGTCGGGTACTTGGAGATGTCCTCAGGAGAGACCCATTCGTATGTCTGGTGCTCCCAGTCCAGCTTGACCTTGGCGTCGCGGATGTCGAACAGGAACGCGTGGACTGTCCACACGACCTCGCCGTCCCTGAAGCTCTCAGGGTCTATCGACCTAGCAAGACGCGCGCGGCCCATATGAACCTCCTCCTCGAGCTCACGCCTGGCGGCGGTCTCCGGGGACTCACCGGGCTCGATGTAGCCAGAGACACCGGCCCACTGGCCTCTATAAGAGCCGACACTGTTGCTCCTCTGCAGAAGGAGTATCTTCCCCTTGTGCCTGATCACATCTGTGATGACCCGCCTCTCGTCCACGTTCTTCAGGTCGACAGTGCCGCTATCCGCGTCCACAAGGACCTCGTCACATGTCCTGATCAGGGACACGTCGATGCCATCTACCATAGGTATCCCAGACATTATTGCACCTGTCGCAACGATCGGCTCGGCCGATGAATTCACGATGGCGCAAGGGGCCAGGCCGTTGACCTTCAGCTGATACATCGAGTATGAGCCCACGGTCGAGCCCTTGCCGTACGGGAAGCACAGCACCGATCCTGCGACCGAGCTGCCCCTGCAGTCGCACTCGGGATCGAGTATCTCACCGGTGACAGTATCTACTCCACCCAGGAACGACAGCGGGGTCTGGAACGCCAGGGCCTTGCCCTCGGCGTCGCCTGACCTTATCTTCCGCCCCTTGATTATCGTGAGATCGCCTCCAGCAGTTGCCTCGTGGTCCTGAACGTGGCCTTCTGCTTGCCCAGTGTCGGCAGATAGACCATCGCCTTGCCCGAATCAGAGGCCGTCTTCTTGTACATCCTCTCGATCGGGGACACGACCATGCAGGTGTCGCAAAGGACCTTACCGAACCGGTTCAGCACCCTGACCGCATCGGGGCAGGCCGCATACGCCGTCCTCGAGGTGCAGAACCACACATCGCAGTCCTTCCTGGGCCGCCTGTCTTTGAGGTGCCTGGCCATGGACCTCAGCTCTGCCTGCGAGCAGTGCGGGCAGCCTATAGTGATCAGGTCCCACGACGAGTCGCCGGCGAGCGAATCCTGACACTCGACGAGCTCTGATTCTGGAAGCGGAACGCACTCCTCGACCCGCGAAGAGTTGACGCGAGAGCCGCGCCGCCCCTCTGAGTACACGTACATCGAGACCGCGCTAGTGGCAGCCATCGCTGCGCCGAATGCTTTGTGTTCATCCTGAGTCAGAGATAGGCCCGGGAGATACGGGATCCTGTTCCCTGCTATCCTGCCCACGACATACCCTGCGAGTGGCACAAGGCCTGGCGGGATCCCCTCGATGTCGATCCTGACCTTCGGGAGCCTGTTCTCCTTCAGATGAAGCCCGTACTCTGCCGTCTTGCCTATGATCGCGGCTGCGAGGGCGGACGGGCCCCCCTCCCTGTTCGTCAGCGCGCCCAGGACCGAGTTGGCGAAGACCGTCGCCGAGGACTCCGCCCAGGCGATGTGCTGCCCTTCCCTTGGCCTGTTCCCTGACAGATAGGGGGTGCAAGTGTACAGGGGCTCGAGCCCCATCGATGCGTATGCGGACACGATCCTGGCCTGCTTCTTCCTGAAATCGCTCTCCACACCCATCGACCGCCAGCGCTTCATGTCCAGCCCGAGCGGGTTGACTGATGCGCGGACAGTGGCCTTGGCCTCCTTGGAGAAGTCCTCCAGGAACTTGATGCCAGCATCGCCGATGGTCTTGAAGGACGCGCCCGATACCTGCGCGGAGGTGATGGGTATCAGTCTACTGGCGCCGTAGATGTCCCCGATGGCCACAAGGAGTTCCATGGCCTTCTGGCGTCCCGGGCCCTCTTCACCTGCGAGCGTGCGCTCTTCTCTGGATGTGAGATGCATCGTCCTGAAAAAGGCCGACTGGTATAATAGTATGGTGGGGCGGGAGGCGGGCCTGTCGGGAATTCCGGACCGCGTGTGAGCGGTCTTTCGAACCCGAGTTCGAGGCTCTCCCCGCGCGTTTGGGCGCACCGGAGGCCCCAGTGATGTCCGAGCTACACTACAGGCCCGGCCTGCTGTAGGCCATGTCCATATATCTAAGTTGCCACATGGGTGATTATCCGAGAGACGCGCTGGACATCACACAGTGAAGCCTATCATGACAAGACCAGCGACGACCACGAGAAGGGCGGCAGCCTGCGGCCAGGTCACCCGCTCCTTCAGTAGCATCACCGCAAGGATAGCTGTCACGATCGGATAAGCGCTGGTGACTGGGACAACCAATGAAGCGTTGCCTCCCTCAAGCGCGTATGTGTATGCGAACGCTCCAATCACGTTCAGCATCAACGCAACGGCACCCATCATCCATGCAAGCCTCGTCGGGTCCTCGCCCTTGAAGTGAGCAGGCCGCACCCTCCTGACCCAGGCATACAAGACCGGGGCGGTGAGGGACGATATCACGTAGAAACCGAACAGGTTGCCGGCCGAGACCGCTTCGACCGCGACCTTCGATGTCAGGCTCCAGACACCCCAGGCGAAGAACGCCAGGAGCGCGAACACCAGGGACCTCCTGCTGAGGGAATTGACGGCGCCAGGGTTCGGTTCATATGACAGCGCCACGACGCCGCCTATGATCGCCACTACGCCGAATATCTGGATCGTTGTAAGACCTTCGGCCAGGAGCAGCATCGCGCCCACAACAACCAGCACCGGGTAGGCGGCGGATATCGCACCGACTATCGCCACTTGTCCTTCGAGAATGGATTCGAAGTAACAGAGGTATCCAGAGATGCCGATGATGCATGACGAGGCTGCGAGCACCGCGTCCCAGAGACCTATGTGGATGGACGTGTCCCGCCACACGAGGTACGCAATCGAGTAGAATACCCCCTCGACGACGGCTATGATGAGTGCGACACGAGCTACACCCAGCCTGCCGGTGCTGTACTTGGCGAAGATGCCACTGAGCCCCCAGAACATGGCGACCGAGAGCGAGAGTATGAACCAACCTTCCATCCTGATCGCACTCCCTGGGCTGGGCGCACCCAGTCACGAGAACGCATGGCGGTATTGAAGGTTTGCGCTTGCACGTTCCAGATAAGCATGGCTCGATATCCAAAGGGTCGAAATACGATGGATGCCTTTGACTGGCCCAGCATGACCAATCCTGGTTCCGCGAAGAGGAAGAGGCCTTTCGGCGTCACGGTGCTGGCCCTAGTTCAGGTGGTTTCTGGCATCCAGATGCTCGGGAGCGGGCTTTGGGCGCTCGCCGTCGCATCGATAGCGGGCACACCGGAGGGTGCGGAGACGCTCGAGGCGACCCTGTCCCCATGGATGGCCGAGAACGCGGCCGCGATATTCACGGTCATAGGATTCGGCTTCCTCATCCTCGCGATATTGTCGTTCCTTCTCGCCAGAGGCTATGTCAAGGGCCTGGAGAAGGCCAGGGTCAGGGGCAGGAAGGTCGCATTCTATTCGGTCCTTTTCGCCATCCTCAGCATCGTACTGGTGCCCAACAGGACAGACCCTGGGTCTCCCTGGTGGACCATCCTGATCAACATCACGATATACCTCTATCTCAACTCGGACAAGGTCAAGGGATACTTCGAGAAGAGTGGATGAAGGGTTTCCAGGGGTTTGAAACGGGCCGACCGCCGGCCAGAGCTCACTTCTTCTTGAACTCGGTGTAGCCACACTTGCCGCACGAGGTCCTGTTGTTGTGCTCGCCCATGAACACACCAGGGCCACACTTAGGGCAGTGGGGCTTGGTCCTCTGGACCTTGCCGTCCTCGACCTTGTAGAAGTCCTTCTTCGCGACCCTGACGGTCTTGACCTTCTTCTTATCCTTCTCAGCCATCGGTCACACCTCACTTCTTCGACTTCGCCGCAGGCGCAGCGACCTTCTTCACCGCGACCTTCTTCTCCTTCAGCTTGTTCCTCACGAGGATGTGCTCCCTCTCGTACTTCAGGGCCGCGGCCTTGGACTTGTACACTTTCGCGTAGCCGACGGTCTGCATCCGACCGAACTCGGACGTCATCGCGTCCACGATGACGCTCTCCTTCGGGGCCTTCAGCAGGGCGGACAGTTTGTCCCTGACGGCCTCCCTCTGTGGGGTGCCTTCGTCCACGTGTGAAGCCTTGAAAGTGACCTCTAGCCTCTCCAGCAACTCGTTCTCCTTCTTCTCGACGATCTCAATCTCCATGGTCTCACCGAATCATGCGTTTGACTGCAGCGGACGCAAGCGCCCGCGAGTCCCTGTCTACACCGACTACCATCAACCCCTTATTGGGGATGCCATATATGACTTGCGCCCCTTCCGGGGCGTATATTATCGCAACGAGGGCTGCTAGGTCCTCCTCGCCGGACACCTCTACCTTGACGGTGTCCTCCGCCCGGACGGCCTCCTTGACGGCGTTCCACATCGCCTTGGTGATCCTCGCGGGCGGGTTCTCGACCTTCACGAGCCTGCCATCCATCTTCGAGATGCGGGCCTTCGATGCATACTCCTCGGACCGCTGTGTCTTGTAGTCGAAGACCGCGACGTCCGGGACCATGCCCATCTGGAGGAGCGTGATGGTCACGACGTCCCCCACTGTGACGACCCTCGAGGCGCCCTCAAGGTGCTTTCTGAGAGCCCATGCGGACACGAACCTGCCTATCGGCCTGGCCAGCTCGTCCCTGAGGTCGTCAGGAAGAACAAGGTCGTCCTTCGGGAAAGACTCATCGAACCCGGAGGGCGAACTTGCCGTTGACACTGATACCCATCCTCCTGGCGATCTCGGACTTGGTGTGGTCCAGGATGATTACATAGCCCTGCCACTCCTTGGAGGTGTCGCCTCCGCAGAGGGAGCACTTCTCCTCCTCGGCCATGGCATTGCAGCGCTTGCACGCCCTCTCGACCTTCATTTCTTCTCCTCCTTCTTCTTGCGCTCTTCCTGGATCCACTCAAGCTTGCCCATGCCAGGCTGGCGCATCGTCAGGCCGATCTTGCTCTCCCTCGGGTTCCGCTCGTTGATGCTCAGGGAGACTATCCTCGCCCTTATGCTGTCGCCCAGGCGAAGCTCACGCTTCGTGTCCTTGCCAACCAGACGGCGGCCGTCGACATCGACGTCGATACGGTCGTCCATTATCTGGCTGATGTGGAGCAGCCCGTCCAGCGGGCCGAACCTCACGAACGCGCCGAACTTGAGGACCTCGCACACGGTGCCCTCCACGACCTCGTGGAGTGTCGGCCTGAACATCACGGTCTCGAATTTGACCTTCTGGTACACGGCGCCATCACCGTGGATGATCCTGCCCTCGCCCATGAGTTCTATGTTCCTCACAAGGACAGTGTAGCTACCATCGCCCTCGACCTTGTTCTGGAATGACTCCTGGGTGAGCCTTGCGGACAGCGCTCCGAAGTCCTCCCCTAGCAGGTTCGGGGGTATCCTGACGACATCTTCCTTTGAGGCAATAACGTACATCTATACAGTCCTCTGATGATATGGCTCGCGGGTCTCTCGATTACGGTTGTTATATATATGGTTTGCCGAGGGAGGCTCCCCTCGGCCAGTTAAGCGATGACGAACAGCCCGACGAACACGAGCGTGACTGTCGACAGCAGCTTCACCAGCACGTGTATGGACGGTCCAGCGGTGTCCTTCAGCGGGTCACCGACTGTGTCGCCGACGACCGCGGCTGCGTGGGCCGCACTCTTCTTCCCGCCGTAGTTCCCGGACTCGACGTACTTCTTGCCGTTGTCCCAAGCGCCTCCGCCGTTGTTGAACATGTTCGCGACCATTATGCCCGTTATGGTGCCGATCATCAGCAGCGCTCCCACAGCCTGGGGGGCGTTGTAGCCAAGGTGAGCCATCGCAATGCCGAACAGCACCGGGACCAGCACTGGGAGCAACGCCGGGAGAATCATCGCCTTCAGCGCGCCCTTCGTGGCTATGTCAACACACCTCGCATAGTCCGGCTTGGAGGTATTCTCCATGATGCCCGGGTCGGCCTTGAACTGTCTCCTCACCTCGTTGATCATCTGGTGGGCGGCCTTGCCGACCGCGCGTATCGCTAGCGAGGCGAACAGGAACACGAGCATCGCGCCCAACAGACCTCCGACGAATACGTCTGGCTTCGCGATGTCCACGCTGAACACCTCAGCCAGAGTGACGCTCGGGTCGAGTTCGTGGAGCTTGAGATAGACCCTCTCGAAGTACGCTCCGAAGAGCAGGAAGGCCGCAAGGGCGGCGCTAGCCATCGCGTATCCCTTCGTGAGAGCTTTGGTCGTGTTGCCGCAGGCGTCGAGCCTGTCCGTCCTGCGCCTGATGTCCTCAGGCTGCTTGGACATCTCTATGATGCCACCAGCGTTGTCCGTTATCGGGCCGAAGGTGTCCGTCGCCAGGATGAACGCGCAGGTGGCGAGCATGCCCATGGTCGCCACCGCGGTGCCGTAGAACCCGTATATCAGCTCGTATGTGTCGAAGGTTCCTATGACCGTTATCGCGGCGTCGTCCGGGGCGGCTGCTTGGCCGAGCGCGAACGAGCCAAGTAGCGCCACTATGATCGCAATCACGGGCATAGCGGTGCTCTCCATAGCTATGGAGAGCCCGGTGATGATGTTCGTCGCGGGGCCCGTGGTCGACGCCTCCGCGATCTCCTTCACGGGTCTCCAGGAGCCCGAGGTGTAGTATTGGGTGATATACACGATGACTATGCTGAGCGCGATGCCGATGAGGCCCGCACCGAAGAAGTAGAGGTAGGCGCCTCCCAGTTCCCCCTCGAACATGATCTTCGTGGCGAAGTAGAAGAACATGGCAGCGAGGGCGCACGTGATGTAGTAGCCCATGTTGATGCCGGACATCGGGTCCTTCTCCTCGTTCCTGAGCCTGACGACGAGCACGCCCACGAGCGAGGCGAATATCCCGAACGCCCTTGCGACCAGCGGGAAGAATATCCAGGCGAGTGCGGCGCCCTCGTCCCACCTCATGCCCTCAGGGACGATCTCAGTCCAGAAGGTGAACAGGCTGAGGCCCAGGACCATCGCCCCGATGTTCTCGGCCGCCGTGGATTCGAAGAGGTCGGCGCCCCTGCCGGCGCAGTCGCCGACATTGTCGCCCACGAGGTCCGCTAT
>JBFYNF010000083.1:0-5295 GCA_041304525.1 Thermoplasmata archaeon
GACCACGGGCGCGCGCCCACATCCGCAGCGGAGAGCGGCGTGGAGCTTCAGATGATCACCCTGGACCGGGAGATGCTCGTGGAACTCGTCTCAAAGGCGTGCTCGGTCCTCAGGTCCAACGACCCGCTCCGGGTCGCATATACGATACCCGTCTTGTGCGTGATAGAAGCGTCGGAGCATGATGTCGTTCTCGTGGGCAGCGGAGCGGATGAGCTGTTCGGAGGGTACGCGAAATACCTCGAGAGTACGGACCTCTCGGCCGTGATGGCCGATGATATCAAAAAAATGCAATTCGAGAACGCAATGCTGATGGATTATGCAAAATCCATCGGCAAGAGGATGGATGCCCCGTTCGTCTCAGACGAGCTCATGTCATTCGCGAAGGGGCTCCCGATCAACCGGAAGCTTGGGCAGAGCGAGCGCAAGATCATCCTCAGGGAGGTCGCGAGGATCCTCGGAGTCCTCTCGTACGACGCGCCCAAGAAAGCGGCACAGTACAGTTCGGGCGTCATGAAGGAGATGAAGAAGATGGCGAAGGAGCAGGGCAAGGAGCTCCGGGAATGGATCTTGGGGATTGCGGCAGAGAGCCGCAGAATCCCTTAATACAGGATTCCATTCACACCCTGCATGTCCTATTCCCAGATGGTCGACTGGATGTTCAACCTGGAAAGGTTCGGCATCAAGTTCGGCCTGGACAACATGGGGGAGTTCTCGAAGAGGATAGGGGATCCTCACCTCGGCTTCAGGTCAGTCCACGTGACGGGCACGAACGGGAAGGGTTCGGTATGCACGTTCGTCTCCGAGATGCTCAGGCAGCACGGGCTCAAGGTCGGACTGTACACGTCTCCTCATCTCGTGGATTTCAGAGAACGGATCAAGGTCGACGGGAGGATGATCCCCCAGAGGGACGTCGTTAGACTCGGAGATGAGCTGAGGACCCACATGGAGGACATGGCCTCGCAAGGGAAGGAGAAGCAGCTCACGTTCTTCGAGTTCACCACCGGTCTGGCATTCAGGTACTTCAGGGACATGAAGGTCGACTACGTGGTGGCGGAAGTCGGCATGGGAGGGAGGTTGGACGCCACGAACATCATCCAACCGGATGTGGCGGCCATAACCCGCATAGGGCTCGAGCACACGGACTACCTCGGCAAGACGCTATTGGAGATTGCTGGCGAGAAGGCGGGGATCATCAAGCGCGGGTGTGATGTCGTGACCTGCGAGAGGGACCCCGAGGTGCTCAAGCTGTTCCAGGACACCTGTCTCGGACATGGGTGCGACCTCGCGAGGCTCGGAGAGCACTTCGATGTCTCCAACGTGAGTCAGAGCATGTCCGGCACGCGATTCGATTACAGTGGACGGCGAGATCTCCCAGGCCTCAAGACGAACCTCCTGGGTGGGTACCAGGCGGAGAACGCCGCTGCGGCCATCGCGGCCGTGGAGCGTCTGGACCAGAAGGGCGTGAACGTAACGGACGAGGAGGTCAGGAAGGCGCTCAGGGCAGCGAGGTGGCCGGGCAGACTTGATGTCGTATCCAGGGGACCCATGCTCATGTTCGACGGGAGCCACAACCCGGATGGAGCGCGGACGACCGCGAAGACCCTGGAGGCGCTGAGGATGACGCCCCTCACATTCGTGCTTGGGTGCATGAAGGACAAGGATGCGAGAGGGATCGTAGATGCCCTGGCGCCTCATGCGGACTGGATCGTAGTCACGCAGGTGGATAACAAGAGGGCGCTAGAGGCCGAGGCGCTCGGCGAAATCGTGAGGCAGGGATACAAGGGGCCGATGAGCGTCGTCGCAGACTCGGGGAAGGCGATCGAACGCGCGCTTGCCGACCGCAGAGGCAAGGGGGTGTGCGTGATAGGCTCACTGTACCTGGTAGGCGAGGCCATCCAGTGGCGCAGGGTGATGGAGAAGGCGGACCGAGAGCGAACGCATAAGGTATAAATGGCCCCTCGTTATTGGAGGCGTGCCTGGATGCGGCCGTAGTGTAGCCTGGTTATCACTTTAGCTTGCCAAGCTAGAGACTCGGGTTCAAATCCCGACGGCCGCACACCCATGCGCAGACGAGCAAACAGTCCCCGTTCTCAGTCAACTACTCCTGCCACGCTCGGGAGTCCCCCACGACGGCCGAACATCACCATGACATCCAAGTACTCTATGGAATCCCTGGCACAGCGCAACCCCGCAGGGACTCAAACACGGCCCCGCCTATACAATCCAGCCGGGAAATGCAACACGAATTTCGCGCCCTCCCCAAGCACACCGATCTCCTCAATCTTGATCTGCTCAGCCTCGAGTATTCGCCTGGCTATCGTGAGACCGTGAGGGATTCCGACAGGGGTAATGAAGGAGAATACCTTTTCCTTCTGGTCTGGGGCTATCCCGACGCCGTCATCTTCGATGGTCAGACGGAGTCCGTCTGCTCGCTCCTCGGTGCTGACTTGGATCCTGGTGACATGACCGCCGTGTAGAATGGAATTGGAGAGGATGTTGGAGCAGACCATTTCCAGTAGTGGGTCAATAAGTATGGTCCAGTCTTCAGACCTGTTCTCGAAGGTCACGTCGTGCAAGTCCACACTAGATCTAGCATGTTCCAGTGCTGAATCCAGTGAAGACCACTTGATGTTCATTGCCCCATTGATTTGGTAAGTCCTCGCGACTTCAACGATTCCGAGTACCTTCCTGACGGCGACTTTCACCTTCGACAGGTGTTCTCGGATTCGTGCGGGATCCGTCTCCTCATCGATCAGGTCCAAGTACCCGTCAGCAATTGTGATCGCACCGCGGATGTCGTGCCTCGTAATGTTGCCCAAGAGATCCATCCGCTTGTTGGATATCTTGAGTATGTTCTCAGCTTCCACACGAGCAGTGTCTGCTTTCTTCATAGCACACAGATCATCGATGACTCTCGCCAAAAGGGCGAACTGCGTCGGCATGTCCGCTCCCTTCTGAAGGTAGAAGTCCGCCCCTTCGTTCAAAGCTTCGATTGCTACGTCCTCTCGTCCTTTGCCTGTGAGGAGGACGAATCCTAGGTCATACCCATCCTTTCTCAGGGTCTTCAGCAGGTCTAAACCACTGATTCCCGGCATCTGAAAATCCGACACGACGACATCGAAGTGTCCACACCGGACATCTTCAATAGCATCCAGCGCCGAACCACAGGGAGTAACATCGATTTCGTGCATCCCAAGATAATGCCGCTCAAGTTCAAGGAACTCAGACTCGTCATCCACAGCAAGAACGCTCGGCTGCAACTCACCAATCCTCCATTCGCGCGAGTATAAGTTTTATGAATTCTAGGATATATAAGCTCTGTGCTTATCGGAGGAGAAGGGAATCTAGGTCGGAGGCGGAGAGGACAGATGCCCGATGAATCATGCAATGAACGCAACTCGGTTGGACATCCCTATGATATCCTCTTTGGCTCGCCGAGGGATTCGTGACCGTAGCGAAGAGGTATAGTGTCTGGATAATCCCAAGAGCATCGTCCGCGCATGCGAATCGGACCGCGCAAAAGCATCAGTATGAGGTGAACAACGATTACGATTGGAAAATGTGCGAGAGGTAGCAGATGACGAAGCAGTTGTTCCTCACGATTCCGTTCGCAGGGTTCATGGCGCTTGGGGCTGTCCTCATTCTGTCCTCTGCCAGTGTCTGGTCTTAGGAAGAGGGAAGAGCCTTGAACACCACATTAGCCGTGTCTGGGACCCTGCTTCTGCTCACTGGGACAATCGCGATCGCATTCCTCAGACTCAGACGATAACATGAGATATTCCTGCTTGCCACCGCGTTCAATCCAAGCAGGGGTCTAGTCGGTCACGAAGAGCGAAAGGTTTTTCCTCAACATGGAGATGCCGGCGCTGGGGAGAACAGGATGAAGGTCGAGCTATTCCAGATGGAACGCATGCAGTGCATGTATGAACGAGTCGTCGACTACGAATTCTCAGAGAGCGGCGTCCACCCGCTGAAGCTGAGAGAACTCCTCGGAAGTGAGGATGCCGCCAAGGAGTTCCTCGAATCACCTCTGGGCTACCCTCATGCGGACGGCACGCCTGGCCTGAGGGCGGCAATCGCGGCCACGTACAAAGGTGCCAGCACCGAGAACATCTTCGTCACGAATGGCTCCTCCGAAGCGAACTTCGTCGCCGCGTGGCATCTGTTCGAGAAGGGAGACGAGGTCGTGCTCATGACCCCGAACTACGCCCAGATGTGGGGACTTGCGAAAACCTGGGGCGTCAAGATCAAACCACTGTGGCTCAGAGAAGACCTCGGTTGGCAGTTCGATCCCGAGGACCTCAAGAAGATCGTCACGAAGAAGACGAAGGTCATTCAGGTCTGCAACCCGAACAACCCCACGGGCGCAATCATGGCAGGCAAGCAGCGGAAGGCGCTCCTCGATGCGGCAAAGGACTCCGGGGCATGGCTCCTATCAGACGAGGTGTACCTCGGCGCCGAGAGGGAGGCTCCTTTGACCGAATCCCTGTGGAGCGACTACGAGAGGACTCTGATTACCAACGGTACGAGCAAGGCATACGGCCTTCCCGGGCTACGCATAGGCTGGCTGGCCGGACAGCCCGAGGCGCTCGCGGCAGTCAAACCGCACCACGATTACCTCACCTTGACTCCGGCCGCACTATCGGACCGGCTCGCCACGATTGCCCTCGAGCCGAGGAAGAGGAAGCAGATATTCGATAGGACTAGGTCGATACTGCAGAAGAACTACCCAGTGGTGAAGGAGTGGTTGGACGCACACGGAGCCCTCTTCTCCCACGTCCCTCCTGCAGCGGGGGCCATATGCTACATCAAGTACGACCTGAAGATCAACTCGGTCGTGCTAGCCGAGCGCCTTAGGAAAGAGAAATCCGTCCTGATAGTTCCGGGTGACCACTTCGGCATGGACGGGTATATCAGAATAGGGACTGGCCCGCCCAAGGAGTACCTGCACGGAGGCCTGAACAGGGTGGACGAACTCCTGAGAGAGCTCCAGAAGGGCAAGAAGGGTTGAGCGCCCTGAACGGGGCAATCTTTTTGACACCACATGCAGAGTAACCCTGACGATGGTTCGCAAGCGTTTGCGAGGGGCATTGAGCACATGCAGTATCGCGACTTCGGAAAAACAGGCTGGAAGGTGTCCGCTCTCGGCTTCGGCGCAATGCGCCTCCCGGTTCACGGCGACGAGCCGATGACCAAGAAGATCAGGGAGGCCGAGGCCATCGGCATGATACGGTACGCCGTGGACCGCGGCGTGAACTACGTCGACACGGCCTATGGCTACCATGAACAGAAAGG